>CAVTDX010000097.1:0-13311 GCA_963733345.1 uncultured delta proteobacterium | reverse complement strand
CTTGGAGAAAAAGGAGCATAAGGCGGTCATTCTCGATATATCGCTCAGCGGGCTCCGGGTTTCCCTCCCGAAGGAGTCGATGCCGGAGATTTACGAAGGAGCGGAAACTCCGACGTTTGAGACCTCGTTCGTGCTGCCCAAGGAGGAAAAAAGCATACGGATGGTCTGTAGACCCCAGCGGGTCGTTCCCGTCAACGGAAACATCCATATAGGCGCCAGTTTTGTCGATTCGGATTTCACCAATTACCAGCAGCTCCAGCAGTACCTGGTGTAGACGCTGCAGGGACGCATCAGGCCGCGGGCGCCCTTGTCGCCTCTTTTCGGCGGCCCGACGAGAAAACCACCCCTAACTGATCTCGGAAACGGGAGCTTCCCGCATCCATAGCTCGTGAATGGAACGGTAGAGCCCTTCATTGACCGAAACCTTGTACGGCGTGGGGTTTATAGACCGCATGTGGTCGGGCCGCATCACGGAGATCTGGTTGATCACGTAGGCGCGCACTGTGTCGAGGGAGGGGAAGGCATACGTTTGGCGGCCGTCCCAGACGCATCTGAGGAGGGGAATGACGTTTTTTGGAATTACGTAGGCGCGCTTCGCCTCGCTGAAAGGATGGCGGCAAAGAATTCTCTCGCCGACCCCGGGGGCCTCTTCTCCCACTTCAGACATGAGGTCGAGCAGCGGGTGCATGTTCTCCCCGATCAGCCTGTATACGTTTTTCCTTCCGGGAATAGTCATCTTGTCCGCCTCGTCGGAGAGCTTGATCCTCGGGTGGTCGCCGAGCGCCACCAGCTTGTAGACGCATCCCAGGGACGGTTGAGCCTGGCATGTCACGAGGTGCGTGCCTATCCCGAAAATATCTATCTCATGCCCCTGCTGAGTGAGAGACATGAGGATCGATTCGTTGATGTCGTTGCTGGCCATGATCACAAGGCCCGCAAAAAAATCAATCGAGAGCTGCTCCGCTATTGTTCTGAACACCCGTCTAGCTTCCTTGGAGAAATACGTCAGATCGCCCGAATCGAGTCTGATGCCGATCGGCCTGTACCCGACGTGGATCAGAGCGAGGGCCACGCAAATAAAGTTCGGCAGACCCGATTTCAACGTGTCGTAAGTATCCACAAGAGCGAGGAAGCCGTCGGGAAACGCCCGCGCATAAGAAATAAACGCGGCAAGCTCTCCGTCGTTGGTCTCTCGATAGTCGAGCCGGCGGCGATAACGTAGCGCAAGATCGACAAAATCATGTTCCCTGCCGTCCGGTCCGGCCAGATTGGGGTCGGTAATCTCTTTCAGCCCCTCAAAAGAGGAGACGTACGAGTGCGCCATTGTCCCTTTTGCCGGAAGCCCGAAGAGCTGGCCCGCGCGCACGTTGCTTGTCCCGTTGAATCCGCCTATGTAGCTGTATCTTGAGGCCGACACGCCCCCGTCGGGGCCCTGCGCCCGGCGAAGACCGAATTCGACGAGTCCCTTGTCCGCGCCCGCGGCTAACCTGAAACGCGCGGCATTGGTGGCAATGAGGCTGGGGAAATTCGTCAGATTCAAGAACGTCGTCTCCTGCATTTGAGCGATGGCCAGCGGCCCTTCCACCCGGATCAGAGGGATCCGGGGAAATGCGATGGTGCCCTCCGGCATAGCGTAGATTTTCAGCTCGGAGCAGTCGATGCTTTTCAGCCAGTCAAAAAAAGCGGGCTGGCACGAGCCCATGGGCGCCGGCATCTTCACGTCCTCCTCAGGATATCCGATCGGCGCCCAGGCGCCGGAACCCCAGGGATCAAAACGGAATTCCTCAAGACCGTTAGCGGTCTCCCTTATAAAGCCGTTTTTCAGGCCGATCTCAAAAGAGCGCTGCAATTCCGCCTTCTCCTTGACCGCCCCATGGCGAAGATAAGCGATGTCCTCATCCTTGAAGGCGAAGGCATGAAGCGACCGAATGACTTCCTCGAGGCCCGCGAAGATGGTAAACTCCCCACCGAAGGGGTTTTTTCTGAAAAACAGATCGAATACCGCTTTGTCTCGCTGCTTGCCGTTCCTCCAGTATCCGTAAGCCATCGTGAGCTGGTATAGATCGGTAAGCATGGGTCCGACAAATGCGTTCGTGGGCCTCATTGGCCTTCTCCTTTCCCCGAAAATCAGGAGTTTCTTTATATTATATCACGCCGGCCCCTTCAACTTCCTTTCTCTGAGCTGAACACGAGAGTAAAAGATCAAAGGGGCCGGCCGAGCGAGGCGAGATGAGCGGGGAGGCTCCGCTGGGAAGCGGTTGGGGGGACACCCCTCTCGCCGAGGTTGTGGGGACACTCCTCTCGCCTCTTGTTCTTCGGAGGGGTGTCCCCACTCCAGATTTATCGAGGGGGCGCTGAACCCCGGTAACTGCGCGCATGGTTGACATCGCTGGGCCTGTGCTTTAATCTTTCGGGAAATGAAGGTGATTACCACCCATTTCAACGCAGACTTTGACGCCCTTTCTTCCATGGCGGCGGCCAGGAAGCTCTATCCCGACGCGGTCCTCGTATTTCCCGGCTCTCAGGAAAAAAGCGTCAGGGATTTCCTCATTCGCTCAACCCTCTATTTTTTGAACATCGTGAAGATGAAGGACATCGATTACGACAAGGTGGAGACTCTCATCCTCGTCGATACGAGGCAGAAGAGCAGGATCGGGGAGTTTGCGAAGCTCGCGGAGGAAAAACGGGCCTCCGTGCACATATACGACCACCACCCGCCATCAGAGGACGACATCGTGGGGGACGTCAACATCATAGGAACCGGCGGCGCGTGCACGAGCATGCTTGTCGAGCTTTTGCAGCAGAGGGGATGCGACGTATCACCCGAAGAGGCAACGATCATGATGCTCGGCATTTACGAGGAGACAGGCAGTTTTCGCTACCCCTCGACGACGCAGCGCGATTTCGAGGCGGCCTCGTTCCTCCTCTCCAAGGGGGCGCACGTCGATATCGTCTCGGACATCCTTGTCAAGGAGATGTCGCCGGAGCAGGTCCACGTGCTCAACGACCTCATAGAGGCGGCAACGACGCACAACATCAACGGCGTAGACGTCGTGATTACCGAAGGCAGCAGCGAGCGCTACTTCGGCGACCTTGCCTTGCTCGTCCAAACATTCCGCGACATGGAGAACCTGAACGCTGTCTTCGCCCTTTTTCGCATGGAAGACAGAATTTACGTCATCGGCAGGAGCCGCATCCCCGAGGTCGACGCAGGCCGCATCCTCGCCCTGATGGGAGGGGGCGGCCACAAGGAGGCGGCCTCCGCTACCCTGAAGGAGGCGACGCTCGTAGAGGCGAAATCAAGCCTGCTGGAGCATCTGGCGGCCCTGGTCAAGCCCCTCTGGACTGCACGCGACATCATGTTCTTTCCTGTCGTCTCCGTGGACCAGGAGGCGCCCCTCTACGAGGCGCGGGAGATCCTCACCAAGTATAATATCAATTCCCTGCCCGTCACTTTCGCCAATCGGGCGACAGGCATCCTCACCAGGCAGATAGTCGAAAAAGCGGTCTTTCACAGGCTTGAGGAGCTCCCGGTAAAGGAGTATATGATCACCGATTTTTCGACCGTCCGGCCGGCCGATTCCATAGAGCGCGTGAAAGAGATCATCATCGGCAACAATCAGAGGTTCCTCCCGGTCGTAGAGGAGGGGAAGCTCATCGGCGCGGTGACGCGGACCGATCTCCTTCGCACACTCGAAGACGAGATAAGAAAAAGCCTCCTGGGTAAGCTCGACTATCCCGACGTGTACGAAAAAAGGAAAAACGTGAAGAGGATCATGGAGGAAAGGATCAGCCGGCCCGTGCTCGACCGCCTAGCCGCCATGGGCGGCCTCGCCGATGAAATGGGCTTCCACGCTTATCTGGTCGGCGGTTTTGTCCGGGACCTGCTCCTGCGCAACGACAACTTCGATATCGACGTGGTTATCGAAGGGGACGGGATCCGGTTTGCAGGGGAATTAGGCAGGCGAGCGGGCATCAAGACCAGGGTGCACAAGGAGTTCGGGACGGCGAAGGTCCTCTTCGGCGACGGGTTCAAAGTGGATGTGGCGACGGCCAGACTCGAATACTACAAAGCCCCCGCCGCCCTGCCCATCGTCGAGCACAGCTCTCTCAAACTCGACCTCTACCGCAGGGACTTTACCATCAATACCCTCGCCATCTCGCTCAATAAGAACACCTTCGGCGAGCTGATCGATTTTTTCGGGGCCCAGACGGATATCAAGGAAAAAAGCATCAGGGTGCTCCACAGCCTCAGCTTCGTGGAGGACCCGACCAGGGTCTTCCGGGCGGTCAGGTTCGAGCAGCGCTTCGGCTTCCAGATCGGCAAGTTCACCATGAACCTCATAAAGAACGCCGTCAAAATGAGTTTCCTCTCGAAGATAAAGGGTCCCAGGATATGGAGGGAGTTGGCCCTGATGTTCTCTGAGGCGTACCCCGGGCGGATCATGAAGAGGCTCCGGGAGCTGGATCTCCTTGGGTTCATCCATCCCTCCCTTTCTTTCGATCACGAACAGGAAAAACTCTTCGGCGAGATGGATACTGTCCTTAAATGGTATGGTCTGTCGTACAAAGGCAGATACAACCGGGTCTTTTACTATCTCCTCGGTCTCGTGGAACGTATGTCCCCCGAGGACGTGAGCGATTTTTCAAGGAGGGTAGTCGCGCCGGAATCTCTGCGAAGAAAACTGCCTCACGAGACCGCAAATGTGCGGGAGGTTGCCTCAAGGCTTGCGACGCACTTGCGCTTCATGAAGAAGAGCGAAGCCTTCAAGCAGCTTGAGCCTCCTGAGCCAGGAAGGCCGTCTCTTCCTCATGGCCCGGACCCCATCGGAAGAGCTGAAAAAAGCGGTCTCGAGCTACATCACCTATGAGGAGAGCTTCCGTCCCCTGACGACGGGGAAAGACCTGATGACCATGGGCATCAAGGAAGGCCCCGTATTCGGGGAGATCCTCGAGGCGCTCAAGGAGGCGAAAATAGACCGGAGCTTCGCGACCAAGCAGCAGGAGCTGGCCTTTGTGCGCGAATATATGAAGGCGCGCCGCGACGGACTAAAGCGAGGCGCCTCTTGATCGCGCTGGACGCCTCGACCCTCGAGCTGCAGACAGAATGCTTCGAAGGGCCTCTGCCGGTCCTGCTTACGCTCATCAAACGGAACAAGGTCGACATTTTCGACATCCCCATCGGCCAAATCGCCGAGCAGTTCCTCGCCTATGTCGACCTGGCCCGCGAGATGGACCTAAAGGTCGCCGAGGATTTCATTGAGATGGCGTCTCTCCTGATTTTCATCAAATCGAGGATGCTCCTTCCCTTTGAGGGCGAAGACCCTAGAGAGGAGCTTGTCGAAAGGATCATAGAATACGAAAAGTTGAAGGCCATGGCGAAGAGTCTTGCGGACTTCCCTGTCCTCGGAAGAGATGCCTTCGGCCGCGGCGAGGTAACCGAAGAAGAAGACGAGGAAGACGTTTTCTCCCTGGGCGTCCTGTTCTTCCAGTTGATGAAGAGCAGGGAGGCGCATTTCGTAACGGTCGCGGAGATTAGGCCCACCCTGGAAGAGAAGCTGGAAGAGATCGAAAGGCTTCTCGAACGCGATGGTCAATATGCGTGGAAGATAGACCTGGCGCAGGAGCTGCGCGAGAGGGTGGCGACCGTCCTCGCGATGCTGGAGATCACCAAGCTAAAAAAGGCGGTAATCTCGCAAAGAAGGCCGTTCGGAACTATACTAATCAAGAAAAGGTGAGACTATGCCCTGGAGTCGGAAAAAGAAAGCCCTCGTCATTATTCTCTGCCTGATAGCGCTCATTTTTTGCGTTTCCCTCATTTTCGGCCTGGCGCGCAGGCCTTCGGGCAACCGGATAGGCGTCGTCGAGATAGAAGGCCTGATATCCGCATCAAAAGATGCGACTGAGGATATCATACGTTTCAAGGAAGACCCGTCGATAAAAGGCGTCATTCTGAGAATAAACTCGCCCGGAGGGAGCGTGGGACCCACGCAGGAAATCTACAGGGAAGTGGTAAAGCTGAAGGAGAAGAAGCAAGTTTACGTTTCCATGGGCGCCACCTGCGCGTCGGGCGGCTACTACATCGCGTCAGCCGCGGAAAAGCTGTACGCGAACCCATCGACCATCACGGGAAGCATCGGGGTGATCATGCAGCTCATGATCGTGGAGGACGTGCTCAAGAAGCTGGGCTTGAAAAGCGATACCATCAAAGCGGGCGAATTCAAGGATGCAGGGACGCCTTTCAGGGAAATGACGCCGGCCGAAAGGGCGTATCTCAACGGGATAGTCCAAGGCATTTATGCGCAGTTCATCAAGGACGTCGCCGCGGCAAGAAAGATGAAACCACAGAGGGTGAAGGAACTGGCCGGAGGCAGGGTTTACACTGGAAACCGCGCAAAAGAGCTGGGTCTTATCGACAACATAGGCGATTTTTACGACGCCGTCGACGGCCTCAAGGCCGCCCTCGAAATCAAAGGGAAGCCCACCCTGATTTACGCGGAGAGGCCTTTCTCCTTCTCGAAATGGATTTTCGGCGCTCTTTCGAAAGAGCTGGTAAACGAGCTTTTTTCCTCGCCCTTCAAGTTCGTGGCCGCTCCCTGACGCGGTATATGCGCCTTTTTCTTTCGCCCCTTCCACAAGCAAGGTCCGCAGGGGCGCTCAAAGACTCGCGGGAGGTCCCGCTTCGCAAGAGCGCCAAAAATGTCGATTGTTAGCCTTCTCTTTCGACAAAAACGGCGCTTTTTAGTCCTTGACTTACGATTGCCTTCGCGCCCCGAAAATATTGACAAGGACGGCGTTTCCTATTATAAGTAGGGTGTTGCCGAATGTCGGAATTGGCGCACATCCTCATCGATTGGCCCGATGGTGGAATAGGCAGACACATCAGACTTAAAATCTGACGCCCCCAAAGGCATGCCGGTTCGAGTCCGGCTCGGGCCACCAATAAAAACAAGATGTTACGCATTGTAGGCGACCTCTTATCCTTTCGCCATTTTCCCCGTGGTGTCCACAGTGGTGTCCATCGGAAAAATTAGGGTCTTCAATTCTGCTTCATCAACCATGTTGTAGCGCTTGAACACGGAGATCGTTTTGTGACCAGAGACGGCCATGATTTTAAAGTAGTCGTGGCCTTCCCTTGACTTAAACCCCCATTCATACTATATTGAGCCTATTGATTCAGTATAGTATTTCAGAAGATCATTCGTAGAATGAATACCCGGCTTCCTGAGAAGAAGGAGGAAAATGGCAACGACTCCGGACATTCCATTCGTAAACAAGGGCGTTCTCCTTTTCAGGAGTTGCCTTGTCTCGACAGAGTATCCCGGCGCCGAATCGGCCACGAAATGGCTCTTCGAAAAGCTGGGAATCGAATACACCGTGCACCCCGAGCAAACCTGCTGTACGGGCCTGGGCTATTACTCGGATCTTGTGCCCATCGCAACGACGGTAGCCCTGGCGGCCCGTAACGCCTGCGTGGCGGTAGAAGACGGGCACCCCGTCATGAGCTACCTCTGTTCCACCTGTTACGCCATCAACAAGAAGGCGCGAAACATCCTCGAGGTGCCGGCGTTTCGCAATGAGACCAACCGAGCGCTGGGGAAGATCGGCCGCTCCTATACCGATAGTGTGGCACGTACGATCCGCCACAGCCACACTATGGAGATACTCTGGGGGGCGCACCATGAAATACCCGCGCTCGTCAAACGGGTTCTCAACACCATCAAGGTGGCCACCCATCCCGCGTGCCACTACTGCAAGGTCTTTCCCGACGAAGTCGTCGGCAACGCCGAGAACTTCATGATCCCCGAAGACCTTCTCGAATCGACGGGGGCCGTTTCGACGGGGTTTTACAACGAGAAGACGCTCCACTGCGGCGCCGGGTTCCGCCAGCGTTTCGTCAACCCCTCCGTCTCGGTTGCAGTAACGAGGGAGAAGCTCCGCAGACTGGCTCAGGAAAAGGTAGATGTGTGCGTGCACATGTGCCCGAACTGCGCCATTCAGTTCGATCGCCACCACGATATCATCTCCCGGGCTTCCGGTGAGGAATACCCCTTTGTGCATCTTCACATACAGCAACTCCTGGCTCTTGCCATGGGGGCTGACCCGGAGAGGGAATGCGGCATTCAATGTCACTCGCAGGATGTGGGACCATTACTGTCCAAGATAGGTATACCATGAGAGCGGGCGTGTTTCTCTGTCAATGCGGGGGCAACATCTCCAACGTCCTGGATCTCGAGCTGCTTTCGGCGGCCGCGCGGAAGATCGACGGCGTATTCGACGTTGCCGTCCGCCAGTTTCTCTGCGGGACAGAGGGCAGGAAGCTGATTCAGGACACGGTCGAGGCCCGTGGATTGGATCGCGTTGTCATCGGGGCCTGTTCACCCCGGTTCCAGGGCCCCACCTTCGAGCGCATAGCACGGGACGTCGGACTCGGTGAAAACGCCGTCGCCTTTGCCAATTTGCGTGAGAACTGCTCCTTTATTCACAGCGAAGAACCGTTTCTCGCTCAGGTAAAAGCGGGGAAAATCCTTAAGGGGGCCATAGCCCGCGTGGGCCGGCAGCGTAATCTGCAAAGATCGCGCACATTCCTCTCGAAATCGGCCCTCGTCGTGGGTGGCGGAATCGCGGGGATGTCCGCGGCAGAGGAGCTGGCAGCCGCCGGGATCGAAGTTCACCTGGTGGAACGGGAAGCGACTTTGGGCGGATACATGGCACGGCTATCGAAGACCTTTCCCACGGAAGACTGCGCCATGTGCTCGCTTGCTCCCAGGCTTACGGCCATCTCCACGGAGTCGCGAGTCCATGTGCACACCCGCACGGACGTGGTTTCAGTTTCCGGACCCCCCGGCGAGTTCAGGGTAGGACTGCGCCACAGGCCTCGCTTCGTCACCGAAGCCTGCGTCGGCTGCGGCAAGTGCGTCTCCGTCTGCCCGGTGACGACGCCCGACCCGTTCGAATTCGGTATTTCAACACGAAAGGCAATATTCCGGACTTTCGACAACGCGGTTCCCCATACGTTTTCCATCGATCCGTCGGTCTGCAAGAGATGCCGCCTTTGCGAGAAGATATGTCCGTCCCGGGCCGTCGATCTCGCTATGGCGGAGACCGAAGAAGAGATATGGGTCGGCGCCGTAATCGTTGCTACCGGTCACAAGGAGTTCGATGTTCGTCGTAAGCTTCCCCTCGGGTTCGGCCGTTTTGAGAACGTCCTCACCCAGAGCCGGCTCTCACGTCTCCTATCCGCATCGGGACCGACGGGAGGAGAGTTGCTCCGTCCCTCCGACGGCCGGGTCCCGCGCCGTGTCTTCATGCTCCAATGCGTCGGATCGCGCGATTGCACCTCCACCGGCAACGAGCACTGCTCCGCTGTCTGCTGCCTTTTTGCCACGCTTCACGCGTCTCTCATCAAGCAGCGTTACCCCGACGTCGAAGTGACGATCGGGTACACCGACGTACGCGCACCAGGCAAAGCCCACGAGGAATATTATCGCCTGGTACAGACCCGGGGCGTCCGGTACGTGCGGGGTCGCGTGGGCGAGATCCAGGAGGAATTCTACAAACATTTGAGAGTGCGCCTGGAAGATACGATCACAGGACGCAAGCAGGAGGATCTCTACGATATGGTGGTGCTCTCCGCCGGCCTTGAGGCATCGGACGGCACGGACGCCATAGCCCGTGTGGCCGGGTTGCAGACAACGAAGGGTGGGTTCATCAAGGAGTACCACCCCAAGCTCCGTCCAGTGGACACGCAGCGGGCAGGCATGTTCGTCTGCGGGACTGCACAGGGACCGAAGAGCATTCCCGATTCCATCGCCCAGGCCAAGGCGGCGGCCTCGAGGGTCGTCTCGATGCTGTCTGCGGGATACGCCCTGGCGCCGACCCAGGTCGCCTCTTCCGACAGGGGGATCTGCATAGGCTGCGGCGTCTGCGAAAGCGTCTGTCCCCACGGAGCCGTTTCGATCTCGCCCTTCGTTCCCCCTTATGCCGTCGTTAATGGTTCCATTTGCAAGGGTTGCGGGATTTGTGCGGCGGAATGCCCGTCCGGCGCCATTCAGGTCGGGGGCTTCTCCGATAGCGAGATCTTCGCGGAGGTCACGGCTTGAATCCTGGCCCGACCTCCCCGCTCCGCACCGGTGACGGCGTTTCATCGCCTGGCGGCAAACGGTCCATCGTCGCCTTCTGCTGCCGGGAGTGTGCCTACGCCGCAGCGGATGCATTGGCCAATGCCCGCACACAGTTGCCCACCACGGTTCGCCTTGTGCTGATTCCCTGCACGGGCCGGATTTCCCTGCTTCACCTGATAGGCGCACTCGCCGACGGCGCCGACGGCGTGATGGCAGCGGGCTGTCTCGAAGGACAGTGTCACTACGGGGAGGGCAACCTTTATGCCATCGATCGGGTGAATTTTGCCAGGCGTCTCCTAGAAGTCGGTCGGCATCGAGCCCGAGCGTATACGGATGTTCACCATGAGCGCCGCGGAATCGCAGAAGATGGCTTCGGCGATGAGAGAGATGGATCGTGTCATAGGATCGCTTCCGCCCCTCGGGAGGAACGGATCATGCCCATAACCCGGAGAGGACATGAAATACTGAAGGCCCTGCCCGGCGTCAGGTTCCAGACCGGCGACGGCGCAGGATGCGAGGTCATAAGACTCGATCTTAAATGCACCGGCTGCGGCCGCTGTGTAGAGGTCTGCCCCGGCGGCGCCGCCGTTTTCGCTTCTTTCTTCGACGTGCGGCTTATCTTCTTCGCGCCCGAAGGAACCAGGCGCGGTCTTCTCGGCAACGCCCTGCGCCGCATTGCGCGCCATGAGCCCGAGGGCGCCATCGAAGTGCCCGGGAGGGTGAAGACTTACCGGAACATTGTCTACACCCGTGAGAAATGCCTCGGCTGCGGCGCCTGCGCACGCGTCTGCCCGTCCTCGGCGATAGAGAAAGGCGCACCGGGGGTAGACCGGTGAGATTGCCGATCGATTCGGACCAGACGATCCGCCCCGTCCTTCTCCTCTGTGAATGTGCCGGAACGATGACCAACATCGATTTCGACATGCTCCAGTCATACTTTTCCCGAGAAGGGCAGGTGTTACGGGACCGTCATTGGTGCGGGAGGGAAGGGCAGGCCCGCCTGCTGGACCTAATTGGCAGCGGAGAAGGGGACCGCCTGGTCTTTGCCGGCTGCTCGGAGGATTTTGCCAACCGCCGCTTCCATAAACTCCTCATGCGCGGGCTTCGCCTTGATATCGCCTCGATCCGGGAAGGCTGCTCCTGGGTCCACGAGGGGGCCGATAGAAGCGCCGTGACGGAGAAAGCGAGGCAGATTGCCGAGGCTGTCTTAAGGTACCCAGCCCCAAAAGCGGACAGAAGGCCTCACGAGACCCGCATTGATGCGGTACTGGTTATCGGCGGGGGCGTGGCCGGTACCCAGGCGGCGGTGGAAATAGCCCAGATGGGTCATTACGTCGAGCTGATAGAGGAGCGGCCTTTCCTCGGCGGCAGGGCGGCTCTCATCGGAACGGTCTTTCCTACCAACGATTGCGGCCAGTGCCTGCCCACCACGGACGCCCAGTTGGGAATCCGCAAGTGCTTTCACCGGAACCTGGCCATCGACCACCCAACCTTCACATCCGCCGCCGCACGACGGTCGAGTCGGTGACGGGGAGTGCCGGCAACTTCGAGGTCTCTCTTCATACCCTTCCCAACCTGGTAACCGACGGGTGCATCAACTGCGGCGCCTGCGAAACGGTGTGCGGAGAGGCAAGCGACAACCCCGGGGGCAAGGCTATATTCGCAGAGTTCTATGACGGCCGGGTGAATCGGACCGTGGACATGGAGCGGTGCTCCTTCTGCGGCGCCTGTGCCGAGGCATGCCCCGTCAACGCAATAGACTTCAGACAATCGCCGCAACGAACCACCGTCAAGGCGGGAGCCATCCTCATAGCCGTCGGCTGTGAGCCTGCGCCTGGACGTTTCCTCACCCATCTGGGATATGGCCAAAGTGAGCGGGTGGTTACACAGAACGAGTTCACAGAGCTGCTGGCTTCATGGGAGGAATTGGCCGCAATCGGCCGGCCGCCAGCGAAAGAGGTAGTCATCATCCAGTGTGCAGGGTCGAGAGACAAACGGTTCGTAGGATACTGTTCGCGCCTTTGTTGCATGATCGCCCTGAGGCGAGCGATAAGACTGCGCACCCTCTTTCCCGAAATCAAGGTCACAATCTGCTACATGGAGCTGACCACGCCGGGCGCCACCAAGTGGTATCTCGTTGCACGCAGATTGGGCGTGGAGTTCCTGAGGGGATTGCCTTCAGAGGTGCAGCTTGATGCGGACGGGGCGCCCGTGGTGGAAGTTGAGGACATGATGTTGTGCGAAAAGAGAGTTCTGAGGCCTGATCTCGTTGTCCTTTCAAGCGGCATGGCGCCCGCAAAGGCCACGATGGGTCTGTCGCAATCGCTCGGGGTGGCCCTGGACTACGACGGCTTCATCGAAATCCTGGACAGCAAGAATCGCGCTACGGAAACGACTCGGGAAGGCATATTTGTTTGTGGATCGGCTTCGGGTCCCAAAGCCATCGTCGAATGCAACACCGAGGCGTCGGCGGTGGCCAGCGAGATCCATAACTTCCTCACCTCTTCCGGACGGCTCAGCGCACCGGCGTCGGAGGTAGACCGGACACGCTGTGTCGGCTGCGGCGCCTGCGTCCATGCCTGCCCGTACGGCGCCATCAGCCTGACGGACCGCGATCAGGCCGGTCCCAGGCCCTCCGGTGTGCGTGACGATGCACAGGCTGCCCTCGTCGATCGCGACTCATGCCGCGCCTGCGGCGCCTGCTCGGCGATCTGCCCCGAAATGGCCATAAAACACTACTTTACCGACGAGACGCTTTCCGGCCGCCTGGCAACATTGGCCAAGGGAGTAGACCGGCCCGTCGTCGGCTTCTACTGCCGGGAATGCGCCGGTGCGGCGATCAATCTGAGCGGCATGCGCCACGACGGCTATCCGACGGCCGTGCGGCTTATCGAGCTGCCCTGCCTCGGATTGGTCAGTACCCTCCACATCCTGGAGGCGGTGCCAAGGGGGCCTGCGGCGTCTTCCTGGCAGGGTGCGCCGAAGGCCGTTGTGAGAGAGAGAGAGAGAGAGAGAGAGAGAGAGAGAGAGAGAGAGAGAGAGAGAGAGAGAGAGAGAGAGAGAGAGAGAGAGAGAGAGAGAGAGAGAGAGAGAGAGAGAGAGAGAGAGAGAGAGAGAGAGAGAGAGAGAGAGAGAGAGAGAGAGAGAGAGAGAGAGAGAGAGAGAGAGAGAGAGAGAGAGAGAGAGC
>CAVTDX010000096.1:0-12829 GCA_963733345.1 uncultured delta proteobacterium | reverse complement strand
AACGCGAAGACCTCCGCCCCGAGGTCCTCCAGAGGCTCATAGTCAGACGCGTATTCCCTGGCAATCAATATCCTGTGGCCGAAGAGGGTTTTTCGCTCGTACCATTTCAGCGCGTCCCTGAGCATGACCGTTTTCCCCACTATCATGATCGCGGGGGGGCCGATATTGCCGCTCCCGGCGACCCGGGCAATCTCCTGAAGCGGCGCGACCACCGTCCGCTGCTCCGGTCTGGCGCCCCATCGGATCAGGGCGGCCGGGGTGGCGGCAGGCAGGCCGTGCTCTATCAACGCGCGGGTGATGGCCTCCATGTTCTTCACTGCCATGACGAAGACCAGGGTGTCGCAGGACTTTGCGAGGTCGGCCCAGTAAGCGCCGCTTTCGAGTTTCGATTCTGCCTCGCTTCCCGTGATGACCGCGAAAGTGGAGGCATATCGCCGGTGGGTCAGAGGGATTCCCGCATAGGCGGGGACTGCGGCGACAGAGCTGACGCCGGGCACGACCTCGAAGTCTATGCCTTCCTGTGAAAGCAACTCCGCTTCCTCGCCGCCCCTGCCGAAGACGAACGGGTCGCCCGCCTCCAGCCTGCAAATCGTTTTGCCGAGCCTGGCCCGCTCGACGAGGACCCGGTTTATCTCGTCCTGCGACATCTCATGGTGTCCGCCCCTCTTTCCCGCGTAGACAAATTCGGCATGGTCTCCCGCATAATTGAGGATTTGGGAATTGATGTGAAAATCGTAGACGACCACGTCTGCCTTTCGGAGACAGCGCAGCCCTTTCAGGGTGAGGAGGCCCGCGTCTCCCGGTCCCGCTCCCACAAGATAAACTTTGCCTTCCTTCATAGGCGCCCGGACAAATTTATCACAAGACGCAGCGCGGTTCAATCCGAGCTATGGGCCCAATGGTTTTATGAGCGGGGAGGCCCGGCGGCTTTGCCGCCGGAGGGGGTGCCGAACCCCAATAATTGCATACAAGATTGACAAGGCCCCCGTTTAGAAATATAATAAGGCAGCGATTTTTCAAACCGGGGGGCTTCAAGGAATGAATCTACCAGCGCAACAATACGAAGGCAGCAGCGACTATATCGCATCGAAACCTTTGATGGAGATCGTCAACGTTTCTATCATACTCGGCAAGCCTGTCGTCATCAAAGGAGAGCCGGGTACGGGCAAGACCCTCCTCGCCCACAGCATCGCCAACGCTCTCCAAAAAAAGCTGATTACGTGGAACATCAAGTCAACGACCAAGGCAAAGGACGGTCTTTACCTCTACGACACGGTCCAGCGCCTCAACGACGCGCGCTTCAAGGACAGGGACATCTCCGACATCAGGCAGTACATCAAGCACGGGAAGCTGGGGCAGGCCTTTCTCTCGGACGAGCAGGCTGTGCTCCTCATCGACGAGATCGACAAGGCGGATGTGGAATTCCCCAACGACCTCCTGAACGAGCTTGACGAGATGTCCTTTCATATCAACGAGCTGGACGAAGAGGTGAAGGCCAAACAGAGACCTATCGTGATCATCACGAGCAATTCCGAAAAAGAGCTGCCCGACGCGTTTCTTCGCCGGTGCGTCTTCTATTACATCGAGTTCCCCGACGAGGAGATGATGGAGAGGATCATCAAGGTCCACTTTCCGGATATCCAGGACAAGCTCATGCGGGAGGCGATCAAGAAGTTTTACTGGATTCGCCAGATTGACGGCTTGCGCAAGAAGCCTTCTACGAGCGAGCTGCTCGACTGGATCAAAGCCTGCGCCATCAGCGGCCTCGACCTCGAAAAGATCTCCTCCGAATTGCCCTTCCTCGGCGCCCTGATCAAGAGCGAACAGGATACGGACAGGGTCGCGAGAATGGCGCAATCACACGGCTCGTTTGGCTTCAGGAGAAGGTAAGTCGGTGTTCATCAGCTTCTTCTTTCTTCTGAGAAGCAAGGGCGTGCCCGTCTCGGTGACCGAATGGATAGCCTTTACCGAGGCCCTTTACGGCGGCTTCATGCAATCGAGCCTCGACCGCCTCTACTATCTGGGCAGGGCTTTCCTCGTAAAAAGCGAGGCTTATTACGACATGTTCGACCTCGCTTTTCAGGAGTATTTCGGCGGCATCTCCTCCGAACCCCTCGAAATCGACAAGGTGATGGAATGGCTTGAGAATCCGATCAACAAGCTGCCGAAGCTCGATCCGGAAGAATTGGAAGAGATGAAGAAGAGACTGGAGGAGATGAAGCAGAAGTACGGCCTCGACGAGATGATGCGCATGTTCAGGGAGCGCCTGAAGGAACAGACGGAGCGCCACGACGGCGGCAGCAAGTGGATAGGGACCGGCGGCAGGTCTCCTTTCGGCGCGTACGGATATTATCCCGGGGGCATCAGGGCGGGCGGCGAAGGATGGATGAGTTCAGCGGTCAAAGTAGCGGAGGAGAGGCGATTCAAGAATTACCGGAACGACGTCATCCTCGATGTCAGGCAGACCAAGGTGGCCCTCAAGAAGCTCAGGCAGTTGAAGCGGGAAGGCCTTGTCGAAGAGCTTGACGTTGAGCAGACCGTCGACAAAACGGCAAAAGAGGGCGGCGAGATAGAGCTGGTTTTCGCCCGCTCCAGGGAGAACAGCATCCGCCTCATCCTGGCGATGGATACGGGCGGCTCAATGGCGCCCTATGCGAACCTGTGCGACAGGCTCTTCTCGGCCGCGACGCAGGTGGAGCATTTCAAGGACTTCCAGCACTACTTTTTCCACAACTGCATTTACGAGAATATGTACAGGGATATGTACAATTCAAAAGCGGCGCCGACGGAGAAGCTTTTTTCCGATTTCCATTCCGGCTATAAGATGGTCCTCGTGGGCGACGCGAGAATGGCTTATTCCGAACTGTTCGACAAGTACGGATGCATCGACTACTATTCCTCGAACGAGACGCCGGGGATAGAGTGGCTGGAGCGGATAAAGGAGCATTTCCCGTATTCGGTGTGGCTTAACCCGACGCCCAGAGCGTATTGGCGGCACGCGACGGTTGAAGCGGTAAGCCGGTTATTCCCCATGTACGAGCTGACTCTCGACGGCCTGAAGGATGCCGTTAAGGCGCTCACCAGCAAGGTGAGGCTGCCGGCGGCTTAAGCCCGATCCACCTTCGTCGATTGCAACAATGACTAGTTACTTTGCGTCTGATATGAATTATAATTTTGGCGCCTTGCTTCACGGAATTTTATATTACCTTTACGAAAAGCGTCTTTTCCGCAGAATCAGTAAGGGCGTCGCGCCCGGGCACCTGGGCCTGATCCTCGACGGAAACCGTCGGTACGCCAGGGCGATGGGGCTCGACGACGTGGCGGACGGCCACCGGGAAGGCGCTCGCAGGCTGGACGAAGTGCTTCAGTGGTGCGCGGACCTCGGCATCGGGATCGTGACCATCTGGGTTTTGTCGCCCGATAATATCCGCAGGGACAGAGACGAGGTGGCCGCGCTTTTCGAAATCATCAGGGACAAAATGGAGGACCTGTCCCATAACCAGGTAGTAGTGAAAAACAAGTTCAAGATAAAGGCCTTCGGCAAGCTGCACATCCTGCCCCCCGAGCTGCAGGAGGCGATACGCCTGTGCGAGGCGTCGACGGCGCGCTTCGACGGGCACATGCTTAACATCGCCATCGGCTACGGCGGCAGGGAGGAGATAGTCGAGGCGGCGAAGAAGGCGCTCATGCAAAAGAGCGCCCCTTCCGTAGAAGAGCTGGTGCAGGGGCTGACAGTTGAGGATATAGCGAACCATCTCTACACGTGCGGCATCCCGGATCCAGACCTCATCATCAGAACGAGCGGCGAGGTCAGGCTCTCGGGGTTCCTCCTCTGGCAGAGCGCCTACAGCGAGTTTTACTTCTGCGACGCCCTGTGGCCCCTCTTCCGGAAAATCGACTTCCTCAGGGCCATACGCAGCTATCAGCACAGAAACAGGAGGTTCGGAAAATGATCCTTTTTAAAGACGGCGCCGCCTCGGCGCGGAAAGCTGCGCCGCCGGCATCTGCCGGGGCATGACGGAAAAGCAGGACTCTTCAGCCCGACGAAGACCATCGCTCCTCGGGCTCCTCTATATCCTTTGCTCGGTCCTTCTCATCTGTCTCATCTTCTACATTTACCACGAAGGAGGTTGGAGATTTGTCCTCCATTGCTTCAGGTATTTCTTCGAAGGGAAAAAATTAAAGGCATTTCTCACCTCCTTCGGCCCATGGGCCGCTCCGGCCTTCATTGGCCTGCAGGCTTTCCAGGTGGTCGTCGCCCCGATTCCCGGAGAGGTGACAGGTTTCGTCGGCGGCCTCTTCTTCGGCGTAATCCACGGGACCCTGCTCTCTACCATCGGACTGACGGGCGGCGCCGTCCTCTCTTTCTGGATAGCCCGCTTCTTCGGGTCGGAGTTGGTCCGCAGGATCGTCAGGAAGGAATACTTCGACAGGCTCGATGCGTTCATGGCCACGCACAGGGCGCTCAACATCACATTCGTCCTATTCCTCATACCCGGGTTCCCCAAGGATTCCCTGTGCTATCTTCTCGGCCTCACGCGCATGCGGTACCGCGACATCGTGGTAATGAATGTGTTCGGCCGCCTGCCCGGCACGATCATTCTCTCCATGCAGGGCGATGCGATACGCCATGGCCGGTTCGCCTCCTTCTGGCTTCTTCTTGCCGGCAGTCTCGCTCTTTCGGCGGGTCTTTATTTCGGGAAGGACCTGGTCATTCAGTGCTTTGTCTGGTGCAGGCGCGAGCTTAAGGGAGAGAAAGACAACCCATGATCGCGCTCTTAAACGCTTGTCATCGGGCGCCGCCGCTCGGGGGCGGGGGATGGAAGTTAAAACCTACTTCCAGGTAGTCCGTGTTGATCGAGAGCGGCAGGGGCGGCAGTGAGTCTTATCGACCGGAGAGCCCGGGCGATAGACTCGTCATAGGCCCTGTTTCCGGATCTCTGCTCTATTGTCCAGTCGGTGATTCTCCCATCCTTCCTTATCTTGATCGATACGACGGCAAGAAGGTTCTTGCTGACGGAAAGGCTGGGCGAATGCCAGCTCTCCTGGATCCTCTCCCACACGTCCGCATAGTACTTCTGAAGGACCGGATCCAAAGCGCCTGCGCCGCCTGCAGAGACGCCGGGCAGGCTCGGCCCCTTTCCCATGGCGACCGGCTCTTTCGCGCCCGACACATCCATGTACTGCGTGCGCGACCTCATCTCCCTGATTTTCTGGTCGAGGCTCCTCACCTCATCCCTGGTCGTCTCCAGGGGCGCGCCCTGTTTCTTCGGCGCAAGCGACCTCTGATTGGTGGTCGAAACGAGTCTCTCTCTTTCGATGGGCTTTTCCTTCGAGATGGGCGGCTTTTTCGGACCTGTCTGCTTTTGGGTCTGAAGGGGCGACGGCTTGGCGAACCTAGCGGGGGGCCTCGGTCGCCGCGCCCGCGCCGGAGGCGGGCTCACCCACGAGGTTCACGGAGTAATAAGAAAAATCCGCCTTTTTGCCCGTCTTCATGTGAGGGATGCTGAAAGCCCCGACGATGAGCACATGAAGCACGACCGATGCGACGAGCATCCTGTACCACCATCTCTCTTCGCTCATTTCCCATCCGGGGGCCTGGTGACTATATTGACCTTCTCCACCCCGGCTTCCCGTATAATGCCCATGCAGTTGACCACAAAACCGTAAGGGACCCCCGCGTCGGCCCTTAAGAAGATCTCCTTGTCGGTCTTGTGGGCGAAGAGGAGCTCTATCGCCGCCTTCAGGTCTTTTACGTCCACCCTCCTGCTGTTGACCATGACCGCCATCTCTTTCGTGACCGTGACGGTCTGGATCTCGTCCTTCGACGGCAAGGGCTTCGTAGTCGTCTTCGGCAGGTCTATGGCCATGCCCTGCTGCATCATGGGGGCGGTTATCATGAATATGATAAGCAGCACGAGCATGACATCCACCAGGGGGATGATGTTGATCTCGGAGAGTACGCTCTTCGAGCGTTTCGGAGCGTTCATCGGCCGATGAGGTTGATAATGTAGGCGGAAGCGTTCTCCATCTTGACGGAAACGCTCCTAAGCCTGTTGACGAGATAGTTGTACCCGAGCACAGCGGGGATGGCCGTCGCCAGGCCGAGAGCAGTCGTGATAAGGGCTTCGCTGATGCCGGGCGCCACGACGGCAAGGCTCGTCGTGCCCCTCACGCCTATCTCCCTGAAAGAATCCATGATCCCCCACACCGTTCCGAAAAGCCCGATGAAGGGGGCGGTGTTTGCCGTAGTCGCAAGAAAAGAGAGACGCCTCTCGAGCCTCTCCGTCTCCTCCGATATGGATACCCTTAGCACGCTTTCGACCGCCGGCGCCTATCCGGCGCTTCCAGCGCCCTCTTTCTCTCTGCCTGCGACCTCCTTATAAGACGCAACAACAAGCTTGTAGAAAGGGCTGTCAGGGCTGTCGGCATATACCGTCGTAAGCCGTTTGAACGAGTCGCTATCCTTTGCGATCTTCAGGAACTTCCTTCCCTCGCTCTCCGCCACGCTCAACTGATGCCACTTGTAGAAAATGATCGTCCAGGAGACCACGGAGAAGAAAAGCAGGAGGACTACAACCGCCCTTGCCACGGGTCCCGCCGATAAGATGAGACCGGTCAATCCGCCTGAGTATACGTTGATGTCTGCAATTCCCATAATGCATTAATGATAACGCAACAATAACGGATTGTAAAGCAGGCAATCGCACAAGAAAAAC
Organism: uncultured delta proteobacterium; assembly: GCA_963733345.1. GTDB lineage: Bacteria > Desulfobacterota > Syntrophorhabdia > Syntrophorhabdales > WCHB1-27 > BOG-1155. The sequence continues at coordinate 6,110 of CAVTDX010000096.1, read as the reverse complement.
CCCCCTGAGGGGGTCCCAGGGGGGAAAGGGGAGTAATTATGAGAAGTTGCAAAGTTAAGGAAATAACGTCCTAGGTTGCCCTATTGTGAAAGTTATCACATTAGGGATTCTTTAAAACCTCCTGCTACCGCCGTAGTTTCAACTGGCCGCTTTCCGCATCGGCCTGATTTTTCCTGTCTACCGCCGGCTATTGTGAATTAAGTATCACAACCTTTGTATACAATATCTCATTTCAGGACCCATGTCAAGAGGAAATCGCGGACTAAGTGAATTTTTTTGCTCTATTGCTTCCCGTTGTACCCGAATCTCTCTTCGAAGATGGGGGCAATGAGGTTGTCGACGGGGGCGTGGTCGTCGGTAAGAACGACGGACTGAGGGTTCGCCCGTAACTTGCGCATAAGGGCGTCGGAGACGAGGACCGATTTGGCCTTTCCGTGCAGCTCGTCTTTCAGCCATGCGTCGAACTTCGACATATCGCGGCTGCCTTTCGCGGCGACAACGATGAAAGTGCTGATGCGGACATTCTCGAAATCAGGTCTGATGGAGATAAGATAGACGTTCCTTTCGCCGAATATCTCGTCGAGGGTCCGGATATACGACGGGAGAAACGGGCCCTTTTGAAAGTTGTCGATGATGTTCGACATGAGGATGCCGTCCTCGTTGAGGATCCCGTTGAGCTGCCGGAGGAACTCCCTGGTGGTGAGGTGATAGGGGATGGAAAGGTCGTTGAAAGCGTCCGTAAGGATGACATCGTACTTCTGAGCGCAGTTCATGACAAACCATCGCCCGTCGGTATTGAACGTCCGTATCCTCGTATTCCTCGGAAGCCCCAGATGGTTGTAGACCGTCCTGGTTATTTCCGGGTCTATCTCAACCACGTCGATGTGCGCCTTCGGGTAGGACAACTCCATGTAGCGCGGGAAGGTGTAGCCGCCTCCGCCGATGGAGAGGCTGCTGAAGGCGGTTTGCCGCTCGTACATCCATTTCAGGACCTCGCCGTAAATCCTCTCGTACTCATACTCGATGTCCAGCGGGTTGGCAAGGTTCACGTAGGAATGGATTAGATGATCGAGCACCAGCGCCTCAACCGGGGTCCTATGATCCACGCCTACCGTCTTCGAAAGCTTGATCGTGTAGTAATTGCTCTCCTTGTAATAATAGGTCCGGTTGTTCAGGGGGATCCGGTATGCCGCGATATAGAGCGGCGTGAGGCAGAGCGCGCAGACCGCCAGAAAGACTATCATCGCCGGTTTTCTCTTGAAGAGACCGCCCGAAAAGAGCGCCGTGAGGAGCAGGACGATGCCCATGGCGAAAATGATGTTCCTCGTCCCCATCCAGGAAATCAGCAGGAATCCCGTGGCAAAGGTGCCGACGATGGCCCCGAGGGTCGAGAAGGCGTAGATCTTCCCTATGACGTTGCCCGCCTTGTTCAGGCTGAACAGCGTCAGCCTGACGACGACCGGCGAGATCGTGCCCAGTATGCAGCCGGGGATGAAGAAAATTATCGCGGTGACCGTGAAGATGCGCCACATGAGGGAGAGAGGAAAGCGGTACGCGGCGACCATGTTCGTAAGGGGGATAATGGCGAGGGCGGCAACGCCCGACAGGAGGAGGAGTATGCCCAGGGTCCTCCTTTGGAGCCAGCGGTCGACCAGCTTTCCGCCGATATAGGCCCCTATGCTGATCCCCGCCAGTATGACGCCGATGATGCTCGTCCACGTGTAGAGGGAGACGCCCACAAAAGGGGCGAGGATGCGGCCGGCCGTCATTTCCATGACGAGGGAGCAAAAGCTGGCGATGAACATCACGATGTACGCTTCGAGAAGGGTCATGGCAGGCTGCCTCCGGGCGTTTAAGGGAATCGCACGTTAGTTGTAGTGTATTTGGCCTTTCTTGTCAACTTCTCTCTAACAACCCGGGGGACGTGACAGCGGGACGGTTCTCGGATTACAATTAACATATCGATCGGGGCGGGGTATGCCCCTGTGACGGCGCGATGCGCTCCTTTCGCGGATTCGACGGAAACCAACGTCCGCCGCGCGCCGGGAAGGTCTTTAGGGAGACCGTCGGGTCCGGCGCGATAGACCAATCGCCGCACCAAGCGGGTGAAAGCGGCTTTTATTCAGGGTAGACGCTTTCCATAAGGGCGAGCCCTGCAACCGGCTGGATGCGATTGCGGTCGACCGGCGACAGGAGGTCTGTTCTTGCACAAGGAAAAGGAGCGGCATCGCCGTCCCGTCATGAAGCCGGATATGATGAGGACCTTCTCGGCAATAGGCGCATTCATGGTCTTGCTCGGCGTCCTCGTCGTTAACGCCCCGGCTCAGGAAATCTGGGCCCTCGGGGGGGTGAGGCAGAATTCCGAGACGCGGGCCGATACTTACGTGTGGCAGCTTGAGTATATGCAGGGGCTCGGCGATCACATCGCGTGGAGCTTTTCTTACCTGAATGAGGGGCACGTCCCCAATCATCACCGGGACGGCCCGGTCTCTCAAATCTGGGCCCGTACGGACGTGCTTCAGCAACGGCTTTCGCTTGCAGCCGGCATAGGCGTCTACCGCTACTTCGATACGACTGCGCTGGAGGACAGATCTTATGCGGACGATCACGGGTGGGGCGCCGTTTCCAGCCTCGCGGCGACGTGGCATATCCGAGGCCCCTGGCTCGTGCAACTGCGCGGCAACTGGGTGCATACCGAACACGGCGACGACAACCTTTCGGCCGTCGTCGGGATAGGCTATCAGTTTGACGCCCATCCTGCGGTCAAAGAGCAGCGCCCTCCGGAAGGGTCGACGAACAACGAGATTACGCTCTTTCTCGGTCAAACAACCGCGAACAGCTTCGATTCGGAAAAATCGATTGCCGCAGCAATCGAATATCGGAGAAGACTCGCGCCCTTCCTCGAATGGACCGTCTCTTCTCTCTACGAGGGCGATAACGGCATTCAGGATCGTTTGGGCCTCATGACCCAGCTCTGGGCAGTGCACTCCTTCTTTGATGAACGCTTGTCTTTAGGCATTGGCGGCGGTCCCTATTTTACCGTCGACAGATACCACCCAGGAGAGGACGAGACAGTGCTGGGCGTTTTCGGCATGACCGCGAGCTATCGGTTCATGCCGCGTTGGACTCTGCGGCTCTCCTGGAACAGAGTAGTGACCAACTACAACAGCGACAGCGACGTCGTCCTTGCCGGAATCGGTTATCTTTTTTGAGAAACCTATTTCCCTCTGTCCTCCGCTCCTTCGAGGCTTTCGAGGCTCTCCATGAGTCGGTTATTTATTTATGCCCGGCCCTGTTGGTTCCCCGCATCTTTCGCTGACGCCGCTCCTGTTCGTTCCAATCTAACGCTTCAGTTGTCTTGCCCAAAGCGTCAGCCAGATGACGACGAACAACATCATTCCCATGGCGAGCTTGTATACTACCATCGCCCACAGCCAGATAGTACGAATATCAGACCATGTAACTCCCTCACCGAGGAGGCACAGCATTCCGGGCGGCTTCCTGGCCATGATCGGCAAGTAGGCCAGCCATTGCAGCAGCAGGATACAAAAGGAGACCAACAAAGTCCACCACCCGGCGACCGCCGCAGACCGCACCCTCTTTGCAAATACGTCGTCCATACCTGCCTCCTCCCTTAACAATTTTCATGAGGTCTCTGACCGAAACCCTGTATTGTCCGGACATCAACCTTGTCCGAAGGGCCACTCATTTCCGGGAACTCTTCGAGGACTTTTCTATCCTTTTGCGGTAGGCGGGAGGCAGCTCCGCCAGATCCTTTAAAAAGGTCTTCTTGAAGTGGCAGATCACCCTTTCAAGCCCTTTTTCAGGGTGGAATAATATTTCCTTGCGTCGCTCAAAGAAAGGTCTTCTTCGTCCGCGACCTCCGCCATGTATTTTGCGAGGCCGTAATTCTCGATGATTTCTTCCATTTTGTTGAATGTATCTATATCAATCAAAACTGCCTTCTTTTTATTGTCATCCGTGACAACATACTCTTTCTTGATCGCAAGCATTCTCAACACCCCCTCATTTGGGTTGACATGGTTCGCATATTTTAATTATAGTACGTCTTGCCGTCACGACAGAAGTCCTCGCAAGGAACACGGCTCGGTGAGCTTTTCGGTCATGACCGGTATCCTAGAGCCCCGGTTGTTCTCTCAGTTGACCATTTGCCAGCCTATATCAAAAGCTTTCAGGTTTATTGCAATTGCGCTCCGGCGGACGGTAGCGGCGATTGCCCGAGAGAACTCCTCCCGCTCAATGGGCAGAACTCCGGTACCGGCTAAAGCCCCTACCAGTATTATATTGGCCAAAATGGGGGCGCCAAGCTTCACCGCCTCGTCCGTGGCCGGGAGAAGCCAGTGTCTGCGACTGAATCTTTTCAACCAGGCATCTATCTGATCGAACTCGGGGTAAGCCTGATCACCGCAGAGGACGCCGATCGGGTGCACTGGTCTGGTGTTGGCGATAACCAGCACCTCTGGGTTCCCATCGGGCTCCAGCATTCGCAGGGTCTCGATAGGTTCCAGGCCGATGATCATGTGGGCACGGCCTCTTGGGATCAGTGTGGACCAGACCCCGCCCTGGGAAACGCGGAGATGGCTCATTACCGATCCGCCGCGTTGGGTGGCCCCGAAGGTCTCGCCTACGGTTACTTGCAGACCATGGCTGACCAAAATGTTCGCCACCACCTTGGAAGCCATGACATTGCCTTGCCCACCCACCCCGGTGATGATCAGGTTGTAAGGATCATCGGATGACCTAAACTTCTTCATCTCGGACTGCCTCCTTCTTTTGTATAGCCCCTTGCGGGCAAACGTCGGCGCAGACCCCGCATCCGGCGCAGAGCACCGTATCAACTTTTGCCTTATGGGCTTCCTTATCCCAGACCAGAGCCGGACAGCGGAAGGCCCCGGTACAGAGACGGTTGCAGCCGCAGGAATCGCCCAGGCATAACTGCTGTTCCACGGACACATCAAAGTTCTTTTTGCCCTTCTTTTCAGGGCTCATGACGCAGGCTTGACTCAGCACCAGAACCTTCACTCCCGCTGGACCGTCCAACATAGCCAGTAGCTCCTCTTGGGTCCTCTGCAGATCAAAGGGGTCGCAAACCTGCACCGAAGCTCCCACGCCGCGGCACACTGCAGCGATGTCAAGAGCTTGCGCGACTTGGCCGATGGCCCCCGTAGGGCTGCCGGGATGTGGCTGGAAGCCGGTCATTGCAGTGCCGCTGTTGTCCATTACCACGAGAATGGTGTTTGACTTGTTGTGCACTGCGTTGACCAAGGCGGGCAGCACTGCATGAAAAAAGGTGGAGTCGCCGCAGACCGCCAGCACCGGCTGGTCCAGGCCGAAAGCTCCTAACTGGCCGAAGCCTGAGGCAAGGCCGGCGCCAGATCCCATGGCGTGAACGGTCTTCACGGTATTGTAACCCGCCTGCATGCTGCCCAAAGCGTAGCAGCCGATGTCTCCGCAGACAAAACCTTGCCGATCATCAAGGGCCAGGGCGTTATGGATGGACCAGTAAGAGGCGCGATGAGGGCAGCCCGGGCAGAATGTCATCTGCCGTGGCGGGATGTGGGGTACTACCAATTGGGCCACCCCTGCTGCATAATCCGGAAACATTGGGGCAGCCTTTACCCCTAGCAGGCGGCCCAGGGCGCCTATCACCAGATCCGGGTTAATCTCTCCCACAGATGGCAGGCTACCGTCGCGCTTGCCGTGAAATTCCTTGGCCCCGATTTCGGCGGTCAACTCGGCGGCCAGCACCTTCACATTCTCTTCCAGGAATGGCTGCAGGTCCTCCACCACCAACACCTTCCGGCTGTTCCGAAGATGCCTGCTCAATAATCCTGCTGGTAGAGGCCAGGTCGTGCCTAGCTTCAGAAGGCCCGCCCGCCCGGTCACCCCCAGTATGTGGATTGCCTCCCTGCAGTACAAATTGCAGGAAGAACTGGTGATGACCAGAATCTCCGGCTCTGGCGGGCCGCTGTATGTGTTAAAAGGCGAGGCATCGAAAATCTCTGCCGCCCTCTTGAGTTTTTCCTGATTACGCCTGCGAAGGGCGCACGCTGTGGGCGGCTCGTTGGCCACGGGGCCTTCCATTTTTA
>CAVTDX010000095.1:0-3538 GCA_963733345.1 uncultured delta proteobacterium | reverse complement strand
TGTTCGTACTTGGTTCGTTAGTGCTGACATCGCGCTCCTCCTTGAGGATATGATGGCAGCAGTGAAGGCCAAGAACGGACCCGACTTCCACGCGGGCTTCCGCAACCTCCCCCGCATCCGTGAGATTGCCGAGCTCAAAGGGCAGGTGGAGGATGACATGCGCCGCGCCGCTGCCCGAAACGACAAGCCCCTCTATCCCGGCAGGGTGGTGAGAACCGCCCGCGACGTATTTCCGAGAGACGCAACGGCCGCCGTCGATATCGGCTGTCTCGCCCAAGCCATGGGGGGCGCTTTCCCCTATTTCAGCATCTACGAGCCCCGGTCGATCATACCCTGCACAAGCTTCTACTGCATGGGCTACGCCGCCTCTGCTGCCCCGGTGGCGAAGCTCATATACCCCGGCAGGCCTGCCATTGCCTTCTGCGGAGACGGCTCCTTCCAGATGATCATGAATGTCCTCCCCGCCGCGGCGGAGAATCATCTGCCGGTGACATGGTGCATACTTGACGATGGTTGCCTCGGCTCCATCAAGCGCCAGCAACAAGGAATGTTCAACACCTGTTTTGAAACCGCCTTTGCCGTTCGGCCTGAATTCGCCGCCATAGCGAAAGCCTGTCAGTGCTATGGCGAGAAGGTCGAAGAGCCCGACCAAGTGGGCCCAGCCCTCGGCCGGGCGCTGGAAGCAAACAACAAAGGCCTTCCCGCTGTACTCGATTTTAGGGTGAGCAGTGAGGGACCGGAAGCTGCCATCGAATATTTCGACACTTTGTAGATTTGCCGAAATTATTAGGAAGATGGCTTTAAAGGAAGTCTCCCAGCAATCATGTGATGTGACCCGGTGAGGAACCACGGCTACGGCACACGATTCTGCGGAAACTGCTTTACGTTGTTATCAAACGCTCCTTCCGAGGAGGCCATGAGGCCGTCGCAGCATCTTCTGAGGACATCCGGAAAATTCGATGGACAACCTGAAAGGGGGTGATATTCTCCACAAAGAGGGGGATCCTTTGTTCGGACCGGGGCAGAATAGACTTATGCCATTTTTGAATGCGTTGTGACAGATGAAAAAGGAGGAAAGAAGTGAAAATGAGAAGTCTTATCAAACTCACCGGCATCGTCGCGGTATTGTGCGGCCTCATGATCGTGTCATCCTCGCCGGCATCGGCTGAGAAAGCGCCGTACAAGATAGGTGTTTCTCTTGAGCTTACCGGGCCCATTGCCAGCTTTGGCTCGTTAATCAAGGAAGGGATGATGCTTGAACAGGAAAGGATCAATGCAAAGGGCGGCATAGACGGTCACCAGCTTGAGTTGATCTTTGAAGACAACGGCATGGACGTCACCAAGGATGCCAACATAAACATGAAGTTTGCCAGAAATAAAGAGATTATGGCTATCGTCGGTCCTTTCTGGAGCGTAGCGTCAACCACTCTCATACCTATTGCCGAGAGGGAAAAGATTGCAGAGCTATCCATCTCGGCCCCCTCATCCGTAGAACGGAGCTTGAAACCAAAATGGGTTTTTAACATTCCCCAAGGAGATATTCTCTTGGCGGAGCGGACCGTAGATTTGGCCAAAGCCAGGGGATACAAGAAGATATTCGCCTTTTGCAACGACGACCCTATCTGGTCAAGGAAGACGACAAAAGAAAATATGGTCCCCATAGCAAAGAAACAGGGTATAGAGGTATTTGTCAGCGACGAAGCGTATCAAAATGGCGACACGGACATGACGCCCCAGATCCTCAAGTTCAAGGACCAGTTGAAAAACTATGATGCTATCTATCTCGGAACCGATGGAGGCCAAGGATCAACCGTTATGAGGAATCTCCATGAGCAAGGAATTCGCATGCCCGTTTTGGGCACTCACGGTTGGGGCTTTGGTTTTACCCTGGAAATGGGCAAAGAGGCGGTTGAGGGCGTTGAATTCGTTTCCGGCAAGGCCGTCGTCTCCTCTTACCTGGATAATTCCGATCCTCAGAAGGCTGTTATCGTTGATTTCGACAAACGTATGAAAGCGAGATGGAATGTCTCGGCCGAGCAACTTGCCAGCCATGCTTACGATGGGGTCTGGATTCTCTATAACGCCTTTAAGAGGGCGGGCGAAAACCCCAACCGGGCTCAACTCCGCGACGCCATTGAGAAGACAAAAAACTACATAGGATGCACGGGCATCTACAATTACAGCCCCACGGACCACCAGGGGCTGACGAAGACGTCGTTTGCTTTTGTGAAGATCCAAAACAACAAATTTACCATGATTAAGCTGCCTCAATAATACGGGTAGGTGTGCGTATGGCCCCGGCCGGTGTCTAAACCGCGTTTTGACTCCGGCCGAGGCCACAATTAACGAAGGTCATCTGCGCTCTTTTCCGCGTTCTGAGGAGACCTTATGTCTGGTATCATGATATTTCAATTCGTTCTAGTCGGTATCTCTATGGGCGCAGTTTATGCCCTGATCGCGCTGGGGTACATGACTATTTTCCGGGCCTCCAGCATAGTCAACTTCGCGCAGGGTGAATTTGTTATGATGGGCGGGCTCCTGACCAATTTCTTTATCACGACCTGCCATCTGTCTTATTTGGTTGCAGCGGTGTTCGGAATCCTGGGAACGGTTCTGGTCGGTATGGGGGTCCAGTTCTGCGTTATCCGTCCGATCCGTCAAGCAGCGGTCCTCATCATGGTTATGTGCACCTTAGGGGCCTCTACCGTTATCAGCAATACCCCGATCCCCACCAGCTATCTTCCCGGCCTTGCATACCTTCGCGACGCAGTTACCCTTCCCCGGATCATGACCAGCATAGAGTCAATCAACGTGGCCGGGGTGAGAATATCGGTGCAGCGCCTCTGGGTAATTGCCGCCTCCTTGGCCCTTCCTAGGCTTGCTTTACTGTTTTTCCAGGTATACCCGGACCGGCAAGGCTATGGAATCGAGCGCTTCGGATAGTATGGGCGCCGAGCTGGTGGGCATTCGCGTCGACAAGATGGTCCTGTATGCCTTCGCCGTCAGCGCGGCAGTCGGCGCCGTCGGAGGAATACTGATTACGCCAATCTTCAATATGCGCTATGATTCCGGGGCTATTCTCGGTCTAAAAGGATTTGTGGCCGGCGTCATCGGCGGATGGGGGAAAGTCTCCGGGGCGGTACTGGGCGGGCTCGTGCTAGGAGTGGTAGAGAGCCTATGCGTCGGCCTGATTCCTCGGTTCGGTTCTCTTTATCAGCACATGTGGGCCTTCCTGGTCCTCATCGGCATTCTCTATTTTCGGCCCAAGGGCATCTTAGGCTCCGAGACCGTCGAGTGAAAAGATGAAACGGCTTCTCCGCAATTTCAACTTCTGGGCAGCGGTCGTTATTGCGATCCTCCCTCTTATTTTCCCTGAAGACACCTTCCGGATTCTCTGCCTTGCAATTATTTACTCCATTGCCTCTCTCGGGATGAGTCTCCTGCTTGGACACACCGGACAGCTCTCATTGGGACAGGCCGCGTTTGCAGGCATAGGGGCCTATACAACTGCCCTGCTGACTACCAGGTTTAGAATTGT
>CAVTDX010000094.1:0-18892 GCA_963733345.1 uncultured delta proteobacterium | reverse complement strand
GCCTCTACTACCATCAGCCGATCATGTGCACCGTGAGGCCGACCCTCGGCCGCGAAAAGAAGCGTCGTGGGGCTATCGTGGTTTTGCGCCGGCCCCGAACAGAAAGAGGATCGGCGTGGCGGGCGGCGGACCGGCAGGTCTGCAATACGCGGCAGCGGCAGCCGTGAAGGGACATGACGTCGCTCTGTGGGAAAAAAACATGTCCCCTGGCGGCAGCATACTGCTCGCGGGCCGGGTAGACCGGGGAGAGGAGGAACTGCTCAGGGTCATCCGCTTCCTGGAAGGGGAGTGCCGCAAGGCAGGCGTGAAGATCAATCTGGGGCAGGAATGCACGCCGGAGATGTTGCGCGATCTGCATCTCGACGTCGCGGCGATTGCGACGGGCGCCAGGTTCAAAACCTTGCCCGGCGTCTCGAGCCTCGACCCGGAGCAGATCATCGGGCAAGGAAAGAGGCCGCATGAAGCGGTGCTCATCATCGGAGGCGACGGCGTGGGTCTGGCAACCGCAGTCTACCTGCTGCGCCGGGGCGCGTACCGCATCACGCTGGCGGAGGAGACCGGTAGGCTGGGCCGCGACGTGAGCCCCTTCTATCTCTGGCGCTTCTTAAGACTCTTAAAGGAGAGGGGTGTTGTCTGCCTCACGAGGGCGCACGTCGAAAAAGGGCCGGGAAGGACATTCTCCATTTCCTCGCCGAAGGGACAACGCGAGATCGAGGTCGACGATGTGGTAACGGCATCGAGGCAAGCCGATGCCGACGCCGCCGCCATGTTTGCCGATTGCGCGCCGGAAATCTGCGTTATAGGCGACGCCAGGCGGCCGAGAAGGCTGCATAACGCCATCCACGAAGCGTATCGCTCGGGAATGCGGCTATGATCCCGCTCATAGATTAAAGATGCGTGCACCGGCTGTGAGAACTGCGTCGAGGTCTGTCCGCCGCAGGCGATGCTCATCGAGGACGGGACGGCTTCGATAGAAGAGGAGTTTTGCGAGGAATGCGGATTTTGCGCATCCGAGTGTCCGGTTGCGGCGATCAGCATCCCATTCGAGAAATCAGACGACCGGGTCCCTCCTTCTATTCCACAATGAAGTCCCATGCGGAATCGTTGATCCAGAGCGCGTAGTAGCCCCTTCCGAAGAGCCCCTTCGGCCGGACGATGTAGAGGAAGCCGCCCCTGCCCTTTACCTCGGTCTCGACCTCTCTCCCGAACATGAAGCGGGGTTTGCCGAGGGTCTCGTTGATGAAGACCAGATTATTGAGCGTGAGGTATTGCATCTCCCGCTTTCCGTACATCACGAAATACTCGATGTCCTTCAGGGGAAAGCGGGCAGGGCGATTGCTCTCCAGGTAGGGTATCCGGGCGTCGAAGACTACATTCGGAAGGATCCTGACCAGTTTTGACCCTGTCTTAACGTAAACGCCCCATTCCTTGGGCGCCGGCGCGTCGTCTTTCTCCGCGTAAAGGGGTCCGGCGAAAAACAGGGCCGCAAGGGCCGAGATTGCGGCCCATCGAAACATCGTCGGCAGTAGTCTCATTGAACGCTCCACATATCAACTCATTATTGTGAGGACAACCCTTCTTTCCCTGGGTCCGTCGAACTCCATCAGGTAAATGCCTTGCCATGTCCCGAGATTGAGTCTGCCGGCCGACAATGGAATGTTCAGCGAATGACCCACGAGGGTAGACTTGATGTGGGCATCCGAGTTGCCTTCTCCGTGCCGGTAAGGGTAGTCTTGCGGCGCGAGCCTGCCCAACGCATCGATGACGTCTCGCATCACCGCAGGGTCCGCATTTTCATTGATGGTGAGGCCGCACGTGGTGTGAAGGCAGAAAAGGTGGACGCAAAGACCTTTTTTACCCTCAACGGCCCGCTTCACCTCATCGGTAATGTCGTGGGCCTCGATCCTCCTGGATGTCCGTACTTTGAACTCGACCATCCTCAATTGTACTCCACCCGACCGGGGCATATCAACACAAGAAAAGAACGGGAGGCTCAGGCGCAGCCAAGCGGCCGCGGCTTCGCTCGCGGAAGGGGGCGACGGTAAGCCCCAAGAATAGCAATACTTGAAAAACCATTGTCTGAAATTCTATAATTAAGAGATGAAATTCGAAGAAGGATTGCATGAACTTGAGGAGATAGTGCAAACCCTCGACGAAGGACGCATTCCCCTGGACGACGCCCTTCGTCTGTTCAAGGAAGGCATAGGACTCACAAGAGAGCTGTCAAAGACGCTCGATGACATAGAGCGCAAAGTGGAGATCCTCGCAAAGAAGGACGATGGGACTATCGGCAAAAAGCCCTTCCTACAGGAAGACCCTTAGTGGACCTGACAACGTTTTCTCGCCGAAAAGAGGGTGCTCGTGGAGGACAGGCTGAGGCGATATTTTCCGCCCTCCCGGCCTCTTCCGGGATACTAAAGGATGCAATGGAGTACAGTCTTTTCTCGGAGGGGAAAAGGATCAGGCCAATCCTCGCCGTAGCCGCCTGTGAAGCAATGGCCGGAGATGCGGAGGCGGTTTTGCCCTTCGCTGCCGCCATCGAAATGATCCATACTTACTCGCTCATCCATGACGACCTTCCCTGCATGGACGATGACGACCTGAGGCGGGGCAAGCCGACGTGCCACAAGGCGTTCGGAGAAGCTGTGGCCCTGCTGGCAGGAGACGCGCTGCTTACCGAGGCCTTCCGGGTGATGACCGATCAGCGCCTTTCGACGGCGTCCCCCGAGGCAACGCAGAAGGTGGTCTACGAGATCGCCCGCGCCGCCGGCGCCACCGGCATGGTAGCCGGGCAGGCGGTCGACGTAGTCCATGAAGGCAAGAAAGGGACGAAAAGCCTCGTCAATTTCATACACCGCAATAAGACGGGCGCGCTCATCAGGGCATCGGTCCTGGCAGGCGCCCTGCTGGGGAACGCAAATAAAACGGGAGCTCCGGCGCTTTACGATCTTCGGCGAGTGCATCGGCTTGGCTTTCCAGATCATGGACGACCTCCTGGATGTGGAGGGCGCCGAGGCGGAGGTAGGAAAAAAACTGAAAAAGGATGCAGAAAAGCAGACCTACATTAGGCATTACGGCATTGCCGTCTCAAAAGAGCGGATCGACGACCTTATCGAAAAGGCAGTCGCGTCTTTGCGGTTTCTCGGTCCCAGAGCGGATATGCTCTTGCAGATGGGCATCTTCATGGGTCACAGGTCCTCTTGATGCTCCTTGACGCCGTCAACACGCCGCGAGACATACGAGAATTGACAGCCTCTCAGCTCGCGATCCTGGCCGACGAGATACGGGACCTCATCGTCCGCACCATCTCGAAAACCGGCGGCCATCTCTCTTCGAACCTGGGCGTCGTGGAGCTTACCCTCGCGCTCCATCACGTCTTCCATACGCCCGACGACAAGATCATATGGGATGTGGGCCATCAGTGCTACACGCACAAGATCCTTACCGAAAGAAAAAATCTTTTCTGCGCCATAAGGCAGAATGGAGGTCTTTCCGGCTTCCCCTGCAGAAAAGAGAGCGTTTACGACGTGTTCGACACGGGGCACGCGAGCAACTCCATCTCGATCGCCACGGGTCTTGCCGAGGCAAAAAAGAAGAACAACGAGACCCACCGCATCATTGCGGTCATCGGCGACGGCTCCCTCACCGGCGGCATGTCGTTTGAGGCGCTCAACCATGCCGGACATTTGAGAAGCGACATCATCGTGGTGCTCAACGACAACGAAATGTCCATCTCGAAAAACGTCGGCGCCCTCTCCGCCCATCTCAACAGGATTATGACGGGCGAGTTCATGAGCAGCCTGAGGGAGGACATCAAGCACACCTTGCGCAACCTGCCCGCTTTCGGAGACAAGGTCTACAAAGCGGCCCGTTATTTTGAGGAAGCCATCAAAGGGTTCGTGACGCCGGGCCTCCTCTTCGAGGAGCTCGGCTTTCAGTATGTGGGGCCTGTGAACGGCCATAACCTTAACCACCTGATCCTCACCCTCGCAAACGTGAAGAAGCTGAAAGGGCCTATCCTCGTGCACGTCGTCACGCAGAAAGGGAGAGGCTACGAACCGGCCTTAAAAGATCCGGCACTGTTTCACGGCATCTCGGAGTTCGATATCGCAAGCGGCAAGCCGGTGCGAAACGGAAAACAGACGTATACCGACATCTTCGGTCAAACGCTGATCGAGTTGGCGTCGAAGGATGAAAGGATCATCGCCATTACCGCCGCCATGGGACTCGGCACGGGCCTCGAAGAATTTTCGCGCCTCTTCCGCGAGCGCTTTTACGACATCGGCATCGCGGAAGGCCACGGCGTCACCTTTGCCGCCGCCCTCGCCCTGGGCGGCATGAAACCCTTTGTGGCGATGTACTCTACATTCCTTCAGCGCGGCTTCGACCAGGTCATCGAAGATGTGTGCCTCCAGGAGCTGCCGGTGGTCTTTGCCATCGACAGGAGCGGCATAGTGGGCCAGGACGGCCCTACGCATCATGGCAGCTTCGACATGTCCTATCTGCGCCATATTCCGCACATGATACTGATGAGCCCCAAGGATGAAAACGAGCTCAGGCATATGCTCTTCTCGGCGTCCCTTTACGAGAGGCCTGTCGCCGTCCGCTATCCCAGGGGCGAAGCCGTGGGCGTGCCGATCGACAGCGACTTTGCGGAGATTCCCCTGGGCAGATGGGAGCTCTTGAGGGACGGATCCGACGTGACGCTCATCGGGTGCGGATCGGTGGTCTATTCGTGCCTGCACGCCGCTGAAGAGCTTCAAAAGGAAGAGGGCATAAACGCCGCGGTGATTAACGGGCGGTTCATAAAGCCCATGGACAGGGAGATGCTCGTCGGCGTCGGCGCACGCACCGGGAGGATCTTGACGCTGGAGGAGAATGCCGCCATAGGAGGCTTCGGAACCGGCGTCATGGAAATCCTTTCCGAGGAAGGAGTGCTCGTGCCCGTCAAAAGGATAGGCCTGCCCGATCGGTTCCTCACCCACGCCTCGCAAAAGCTCCTGCGGCAGCAGATAGGTCTGGACAAGGACGGCATAAAAAAGACCGTAAGGCATTGGCTAAATTCAGAATAGACGTCCTCATCGCGGATAAGGGCTCGCCGAATCACGAGAAAAGGCAAAAGCATTGGTCATGGCCGGCGTCATCTTTGTCAACGGAGAGCGCGCAGCAAAGGCCGACAGGTTGGTCGACGAGCAGGCCTCGATAGAGGTGCGCCGCAATCCGCTTCCTTATGTCGGCTACGGCGGCCTCAAGCTGGAGCGCGCCATCAGGGAGTTCGGCATAGGGGTTAAAGGGAAAATCGCGATCGACATAGGCGCGTCGACGGGCGGTTTTGTCGATTGCCTGCTTCAAGCGGGCGCATCGAGGGTTTACGCAATCGATACGGGCGCAGGCCAGCTTCACGAAAAGCTGAAGAAGGACCCGAGGGTCGCTCCGCTGGAACATGTGAACGCGCGATACCTGACGCCCGAAGACATAGGCGAGAAGGCAGACATCATCACCGTCGACGTCTCCTTCATCTCGCTGAAAAAGATCATCCCCGCCGCATTGCCGCTCCTTGCGCCCGGAGGGTCTCTCGTGACGCTGGTCAAGCCGCAATTCGAGGTAGGGAGATACCAGGTGGGCAAGGGAGGGATCGTGAAGGACCGGCAGCGGATAGAGGCCGTCATCGACGATATAAGGCAGTTCGGCGAGCAGCGCGGCCTGCGTGCGCTGGGCGTCGTGGAGGCGCCGAGGGAGAAAGAGAGAAAGAACAGGGAGTACTTCATTCTATGGGAAAGGTGAAGCCTCCCCTTCCGGTGGGATTTTTTGCGAGCATTATCTTCGGCGATCCCGGCATGCTTTCTCAGGTGGAGGCCGAACTCGCGCATCTCGTCGGCCCCGTTGCGGAAAAGACCGACGTCTTCCCTTTCTCCCAATCGGACTATTACAGTCCTGAGATGGGCGAGGGGCTGAGACGCTGTTTTTTGCTCTTCGAGCCTCTTCTGGAGAGGGAGATACTCGCGGACGTGAAGCTCGGGACCAACGGGATAGAAAGTTCCCATTCGGAAAATGGGCGGCGGTCGGTCAACGTGGATCCGGGATATATAGCCCTGGAGCACGTAGTCCTCGGCACGACCAAAGGGTACTCGCACAGGATATACGTGGGGAAAGGGATTTTTGCCGATCTTACCCTGCTCTACGAGAGCGGAAGCTACCGCCGTCTCAAGTGGACTTACCCTGACTACGGGAGCGAGCAATTGATCGTCTTGTTGAACGGATGGAGAGAACATTACAAGAGGTTGCTGCGATGCCGAAAAGCATGACCGGTTTTTCAAAGGTTGAGATGGAGAACGAGGAAGGCGCCTGCTCGGGGGAAGCGAGGTCGCTCAACAGCCGTTACCTGGAGATATCTCTCAAGATTCCCCGCAGCGCCTCCGGCTGCGAGTCGCGTCTGCGGGAGACGGCCAAGCGCTACGTCAAGCGGGGCAGACTCGACATCGTGATGAAGTTCGACAAGGGCGATGAGTTCTCTTCCGCCCCCAAGGCGAACGAAGAGGCGATCAGGTGGTACGTCGAGCTGGCCCGCGGACTGAAGGCATCCTACGAGCTTCAAGGGGACCTGACGGTCGCCGACCTCTTGAACTTTAAGGATATTCTGGTCTACGAGGAGAAATCTGTCCCGGAAGATCTCTTCTTCTCCTGCTTCGAAGCCCTCCTTTCGAAATTAAACGCGGAGCGGGAGAGGGAAGGCGAGCTGATCATGCAGGATCTCGCCGGGAGACTCGAACGGATCGGGGCCGATGTGGAGAGCATCGAAAAACGCTGGCCGGAGGCGATCAGGAACCACGAGGAGACGCTTCGCCGGAAGATCCTCGATATGAGCGGCGCCGTCGTCGATGAGGCGAGGCTGCTGCAGGAAATGGGTTTCTACATGGAAAGGCTCGACATCGCGGAGGAGATCGCGAGGCTGAAAGGGCACGTGCAGCATTTCGCCGCGACGGTCCGCTCCCCCGACGAGATCGGCCGCAAGCTCGATTTCATCATCCAGGAAATGGTGAGGGAAACGAATACCATAGCGAGCAAATCGAACGATCTCTTCATCAGCGAGAGGGCGGTCGGCATAAAAGTGGAAATAGAAAAGATGAGGGAGCAGGTACAGAATGTCGAATAGAAAGGGGCGCCTTTTCGTCGTCTCTGGTCCGTCGGGCGCCGGGAAGAGCAGCATCCTCCAGATGTTCCTCAATGAGGATAACGAGAGCCGCTTTTCCGTCTCCTCCACGACCAGGGCAAAACGCGACCAAGAGGTGAACGGGCGGGATTACCGGTTCGTCGATGAATCAGAGTTCGAGGCGATGATCGCCAACGGGGAGCTCCTCGAATGGGAGACCGTTCACGGCTACTCTTACGGCACGCCCAGGGCCGAGGTCTCACAGCGTCTTTCACAGGGGCTCGACGTCGTTCTCGACATCGACGTGAAGGGCGCCCTTGCCGTCAAGGCAACGTGTCCGGAAGCGGTCCTTATTTTCATCGACGCGCCGTCGCCCGATGAGCTGGCCAGAAGGCTATCGGTCCGCGGTGAGAAGGAGACAGAAAAACGGATGCAGCGCGTCGGGGAAGAGGTTGCAAAAAAGGGGCTCTTTACTTATGTAGTGGTAAATGATAATCTTGATAGGGCTTATGCCGAATTCAAGGGGATCATAGCCCTCGTAAGGAGACAGGATGGCCAGAATAACCGTTGAAGATTGCATGGATAAGGTTGAAAACCGCTTCGAGCTTGTCCATCTCGCCGCAAAGAGGGCGAAGCAGCTTATCAAGGGGTCGAGGCCCGTCGTAAGGTCGACAAACAGGGAAATCGTCACGTCCTTGAGGGAAATCGCCGCAGGCGAGATTTACTTCGAAAAGAAACATGACCTTGGAGAGAAGGAAATCCCCTACCAGCTGTCCAATTTCGCACCTTAGCCCCTTCTTTCTTCTTTGGGCGGTCGGACGACGGCCACCCGATCCTGCATGGAGTACAACCATGATCCATGCCGGAAGTCAAGGTGGGTAAGAGACGGATTCCCCCGTTTTTCTTGCCCCATGCCCCTCATCCAGACCCGGCAAACGATCCATGGTGCATGTCGACAGGCACCGAATGAAACACCGCTCTCGGAAAGCCTCAGCGACAGCAATACGCTGAAAAACGCACCGCTCACGAACCTGAAGGCGTTGATATGACGAAGGGAGAGACGTTCAGCTTCCTTGGATTTGACTTACGCAGAGGAAAGACCTGGAGCGGCAAGTGAGGGGTGCACATGACGCCGAGGATGAAGGCGAGGACGAAGCTTTTACGGGACCTCAAGGACATCTTCCGGCGGTTCGTATCGCAACCAGTCGGCCTGGTCATCGACATCATCAACCCAAAACTGAGGGGCTGGGCGAACTACTTCCGCGTAGGACAGGCGAGTCGATGTTTCTCCTATATCAAGGATTGGGTAGAGAAGAAGGTGCGGCGACACCTCCTGAGGGCGCACAACCGGAGGGGCTTCGGCTGGAACAGGTGGAGTAGGGAATGGATGTATAAGAATCTTGGTCTCTATAACGACTACAAGATTCGACCCTACCGTCCCGAAAGCGCTGCCAGCCGATAGGCATCATAAACCCTTGCGTGAAGGCAAGAGGAAAGCCGGATGCGGCAAATCCGCACGTCCGGTTTGACGTGGCGGGGGTTGGAAACGTGGCAAGGTTGGGGGATAGTCTCAATCTGGGCCGGCGCGCCAATCCTCCACCCTACCGGTGTGAGGGGCTACGCGAAACCGGCGGTTGAGAGACCCCACGGCGCTCGTAGTCTACTCTACTCAACAGGATGCGCAAGATGATAAGGGCAGGGCCATTTGAGACCCTGCCCTTATCATCTTGCTTTTCCTCCGCTTCAACGACTCGTGGGGGTAAACCGCTTCATTCGATGACCAGCTTTGAAGCGTAACAGCACTTTACAAGCTCCTCATATACTTCAGGCTCGACATTGATGCATCCACCCGTTATCCCAGTGCGACGCTTTACGTCCGGGCTCTTCAGCCGGCCAAGCCTTTGTTGACCGGGTACATTGACCACCCTATGAATCGTATAGAGAGCGTCACCCGTTTCCTTGAACGCGAGAAAGTCCCCTTTGTAGATTTTGAGCGGCGTGGTGTAGTGAGTGAGCCGAAACTCCCCGCGGGGAGTTTCGGGTCCAACCAATACAGGATGACATGTCCCTGCGAAGCAAATTATGGCTGCTGCTAAATTAACGAGGACGTCGGGGAACACGAATCAGCCCTTTACCTTCTTTGCAGGAGCTGCGGTTGGTTCTGCCGCAGGGCACGCCGGACACGGCGCAGGCTCCGGACATTTAACCTCAGGGCATGGTGCAGCAGCCGGACACGGCGCAGGCTCCGGACACGCCGCACAGGTGGGACACGCCGGACAGGGCGGAGGCGGCGCGGCTTCTCCCTTCATTGCCTGCTGAAAACATCCGCAACCACCCAAGAATAAGGCAACAATAGCAACAAACGCTACAAGTCCAAGCGATCTTTTGTTCATACTGCAGCCCTCCTTTCATTGAATTTGGATTAGTAATGCACTCTCATCAATTGCCGACTGTTATGAAGACCGTTTCGCGAATCGCTCCCCCCCCTCGAACGTTAAGCTGATCTCCTAATGTAAGTATGTAGCCTATTCAGAATAATGTCAACGAAATATAACTCTTTCGTATCCGGAATGAACAGCGCCAATCCCCGCAAACATTGCGCTATCCGTGCTTGAAGGCATCGACAACTTAACAAGGTATTTCGAAGAAAAGGCAACAGCTACCGAATGAAAGCCCGTTTGCTTGAGGGCCGCGAGTTGAAAGAGGGGGGCTTAAAGCTCGCCTGGGGCGACGGATGAAGAACTCGCGTCATCTCCACCTCTGAGAGTGGCACAATGAATGGGGGCAGGCCACGGTGAATCCGCTGTAACCTTTTGACGGGTCCGGGCGACTTATCCTGTAGTAAGCATGAGCGGCAGCAAAGGAGGACAACATGAAAAAGACAGTTTTGATCGCCTTGCTTCTTCTCTTTGGAATAGCGCTGGCCTTCCCGCAACCAGGCTACTCGTGGGGTCATCGGTGGTACGGCCCGGCGGCGGTCGTGGGAGCGGGCGCCGCGATTGTGGGAGCAGGCGCGGCGCTCCTTGGCGCCGTAGTCGGCGGCTCAGGGTATGGGTATTACGGACCGCCGGCGGCCTACGCCTACCCTCCGCCCGTGTATGGCTATCCCGCTCCGGCCTATGGGTATTCTTATTACGGACCGCGGTACTATGCCGGCTACGGGTATCATGGTTATTACGCTGGAAGGGACCATTACGGACGCCGGTAAGATCGGGACGAGTCATATATTGGAGGGTAGAATCACTAGGATGAACACGACGCCGACAAACTGAGGCTCGCAAAACGGTTGGTTCTCCGCCAGGGCAATTGAGTGCGTACTGCGGTCCAGGCGTAGAACGGGAGATAGCAGCATGAGACATTTACCGGCAATCGCGATAACGGCATTAATTGGAATTCTGGCAATTGCGCCGATGGTATACGCGGCTGGAGGCGGTCACTATGGCGGCGGGTTTCACGGAGCAGGGCATCACGGATATTATGGCGGCTGGCGAGGCGGCCCCTACTACGGAGGCTGGTACGGGTTCGGCCCTTGGTGGGGTTATCCCTACGCTTACCCTTATTATTATCCTTATGGCTATCCCTACCCCTCTCCGTATCCCCCTTATCCTGATGCGTATGCCCAGCCTCCGGCTTACGGCGAACCGGAACAACCCTCCTACTGGTACTACTGCCAGGATCCCCAGGGTTATTATCCTTACGTCACAAGCTGCCCTGGCGGGTGGACCAGGGTGGTTCCGCCGCCGCGCTACCGTTCAGGACCTCCCGTTCCGGCTCTTCCGCCCCGGAAACCGACTCCAACGGCTGTCCTACAGCCAATCTATTTCGATCTTAACAAATCCGTCGTCAGGCCCGATGCCGCAGAGACCCTGAAGACAAACCTCGAATGGTTCAGGCAGAATCCGCGCAGGAAGGTGATGATCCAGGGAAACTGCGACCCAAGGGCTACGGAAAAGTACAACCGCGCTTTAGGTCAGAGAAGAGCGGAAGCAACGAAGGAGTACCTCGTCGGTCTCGGAGTGGATGCGAGACTCCTTGAAACGGTCAGCCATGGAAAAGACAGGCCGAGCTGTAAGGAAAAAGACGAATCGTGCTGGGCGAAGGATAGGAGGGTAGACTTCGAGCCGGCGCCTTAGACGCCAAACACCACCGAACCGAACGTGTTCCCGACGGTAGAGGAGTAATAGTTAGGATGTGATCTTGTCCGCCTGCGTCTAATCGAAAAAGAAGTCCTGAGTCGAAGGATAGAGGAGGCAACAAAATGAAAAAGTCGGTTCTGTGCACGGTCCTTTTTGCGCTGGCAATTGCGGCGCCTATTTCAGCAATGGCGCAGGTAGGCATAAGCGTAGGAATTGCTTTGCCGCCGCCCATCGTCTTTCAGGAGCCTCCCAATGTGGTAGTGCTGCCCGATACGCCCGATGTCTACGCTGTTCCCGATGTAGGCGCAGACCTGTTTTTCTATAACGGCTGGTGGTGGTATCTGTGGGAAGGCCGCTGGTATCGCTCTCACTATTATGACCGGGGTTGGGCCTACTTTGATCATGTCCCAAGGTTCTATTTCGATGTAGACCCAGGTTGGAGAGGATATTACAGAGACCATAATTGGCGCGGACACCCGTGGGACTATCAGCGGATTCCAAACGGACAACTTCAACAGAACTGGAAAGGCTGGCATGCCAATGGATATTGGCAAAGGCAGAAAGCCTATGGCGTCCAGGGTTATCAGCCTCGGCCGCAACGAGAGCAACAGGCAGTGAGGCAGCAAAGGCAGCAGCAATATCAGCAGAGGCCGGAGGTTCAGCGGCAGCAGCAGCAAAGACCGGTGCAGCGACAGCCCCAGGCCCAGCAGCCTCAGAGACAACAGCAGCAGAGGCAGCCGCAGGCGCAGCGACCCCCGCAACAGCATGCTCAACCCGGGGGCCAGCAACAACGGTCTCAAGGTAAACCTGAAAGAGGGGAAGAAGAACACAGAAAGTAGAGGTAGACGGCCGTGAGCTTCATCGAAACAACATGATGGGGGAGGGAATCCTCGTGCTCAAAGAGTTCAAGGAATTCGTGATGCGGGGCAACATGCTGGACATGGCCGTAGGCATCGTAATGGGCGTGGCCTTCGGCCTCATCGTCAATTCGCTTGTTCATGACGTGATCATGCCGCCGATTGGGCTCCTGCTCGGCCGCATCGACTTTGCCAACATGTTTTCAGTCATCAAGGAGGGGAAAGCGGCCGGGCCCTATGAGACGCTGGCTGCGGCCAAGGCAGCCGGGGCCGTCACGATGAACTGGGGCGTTTTCATCAACACCGTTGTCAATTTCGTGATCGTGGCGTTCGCCGTTTTTCTGATCGTGAAGGGCGTCAACAAGGCACGGAGGAAGCAGGAGGCATTGCCCGCCGAACCCACGACCAGGGAATGCCCCTATTGCCTTTCGGTTATTCCCGTCAAGGCGACGCGCTGCGGTCACTGCACCTCTGAATTGAAAGCGGCGTAAGGCTGTCCTGCTATAGCGAAAGGGAGGATCGAGGCGCCGTGTGCACGAGCGAGCCCTGCTCGCTTCAAGGGCGACATGATCACAGTTGCCGATTGACGACCGCCCTGGAGAGAGATATTCAGGGGGAGCAACTCCGAAAGGCGGTGCAACGGGTGGAGGCCGGCTGTCTTCACGCCTTACATTGCTGAATCGGCTGTCTTTCAATCCGATAGTGATCGTCCCGCTTTCTTCTTTCTTCCATGCCGAACCATACACCGCCAAAGAAAAACAATGGAAGCAACGACTGCACCGGCTAATGCTGCGATGAATATCACGATTGCGAGGGAAGCCTGAAATCTCCAGAAAAGAAAAACGATCGAAACAGGTGAGGCATTTTGCACCGAAAATATAGCAACCGCAGCTATGATGACCAATGCGAGCACCAACATGCCCATGGAACACGACCTTTGCCTAATGACGGGTCTGTCCGTTGCAGTCTTCCCCTTTGCCTGATTATACAGTGAGACCAGGCAAATCATATCTATTCAAACATCGCGGAAGACCCTCGGGCTTCGACATGATCCGTTGCCGTGTGGATGCAAATCACTGAAGCGATATGGGCGTGAGTTGTGCGGGACACTATTTTAGGGCAGCGTCATCACTTAATCCACTGTCCAAGTTTTCCGGCCCGGCTCTGTCCACCCTAATCCCTCAGGGTTTGCCCGAATGACAACGTATTCTGGAATTATGGAGTCGGCTTATAACCGACCTCGCCGGTTCCAAAAGCCGTATCCTTTTTCTTGCATTCAGCGATCAGTTTGGAATCGACGGCCGGCAGCGGCTTTGTAGCGCCAGGCACCCTGGTTTTTCCCTGCATGATGGGATCTATGCAGTCGAAATAAAGGCCATCGCCTTTCTTATACGCTCCGTAAATAAAACCGGCGTTCTTACAGGCTGTAACGATCTGCATGCACGGGCCGGCGGTTACCTCTTTGGTCGCAGGCTTGCCGGACATTGCCGGCGCCTCTTCTCACTCCTCCCGCGCCTCACGCAACGTTTCAGGAAGTCGGCCGGCGTTAGCACCTTGACCCCCTGGCATAGCCCTTCATCGCCTGCGCTTTCTCCTTACCGCCTCTATTTCAGCATCGATCTCCTCCATGGCGATACCGTCCGTCCCCCTCTCCAACCGAGCGCCGCTGAAGGCACATCACAGCCTCAGTTGCACTAGCCTGCCGGATTGCGGAGAGGGATTCTTCAGCCAAGGCGCCTGTCTTTGCAAATATGTTGGGGGTAAGCGAAAGAAAACGCTTCATGGCTGCGGCGGCTTACTCTTCCGGATCGACTGTCCAGTTGGTCTGTGCGAGCCCCGCTATTCTCTTGAAGTGTTTGGCGTTATTCGTGACGAGGACGAGATTGTGCGCGATGGCGCAGGACGCTATAATCAGATCGAAGTCGTCTAACGGCGAGCCTACCTTCTCCAGGTCCGCCTTGAGGAGCCCGAACGCCTCGACGCACTCGACGCCTACCGGCAGGATATCGAGGGACTCTCCAGGGTTCTGATCTTGGCGAGGTTGCTCGTCGCCTCCCGGGATTTATACGCGCCGTAATAAAGCTCCATCAGGGTAACGGTGCAGATTTTCAACGGGTCGTTCAGGTGCGCCCGCAGATTGGCCCGGACGGCGGCATGTCCCTTGAGACTGTATATGATGGTATCCGTATCGAGAAGATACACTTTAGATCCCCTTCGATAGTCTCGTTGAGCCTTTCCTGGCAGTCTTTATCTCTGTAATAATTGTGTCTGCGCTACGGTCATCCATCCACGAGCCGGAGAGTTCAAGCAACACCTGGGCCGGGGTTTTCGCCGCAGGAGTTTGCTTTGTCCTGGCCACATGCTCCTTAACCAGGAAAAGTATTTCCTGGCTCACTGACCTGTTTTCCGATGCGGCAAGCTTCTTGATTGTATCGTACAGCTTATCATCTATGCCCTTGATCTGGAGATTTGCCATGGTACACTCCTTCGCTATCATTATTCATGAATAAGTATATCAATTTCATGACAGAGAGTCAAAGGCGCTCGTAGGGCCGACAGAAGAAGAAAGATAAGAACAAGAAGATAGCGGACGCAGCTCGCGGAAAGGAACATGCGAGAGGCAACTTGAGGTCCCGAAACTGAGCGGTTACACGGGCTCAGTCCGGGAAGATTTTCCCCGGATTGAGAATGTTGTTCGGGTCGAAGAGCCGCTTCACCCTTTTCATCGTCGCCATCACATCTGCGGAGAGCTCCATGCCGAGATAGGGCGCTTTCGAGAGGCCGATGCCGTGCTCGCCCGACATGGTGCCGCCAAGCCTGAGGGCCTCGACGAAGATCTCTTTCACCGCCTCTTCCGCCTTTGCCCTGTCGGCCGGCGTATCGTGTATCATCAGGTTTACATGGAAGTTGCCGTCCCCCGCGTGGCCGAAGCTGAGAATAGGGATGCCGAACCTCTCGCGCATGGCTTCCAGCGAGCGGACGAGCGTGGGTATCTCGGAGCGGGGGACCACGACGTCCTCGGCTATTTTGAGAGGCGCCACGGCATAGAGCGCCTGGGAGAGCGCCCTTCGGGCCTGCCACAGCTTATCCGCCTCTACCGCGTCTTCAGTCAGATCGCAACTGACGGCATGATGCTCCGTGGCGATTGCGCGCACCTTTTCCGCCTGGCTGAGGACCGATTGGTTGGTCCCGTCTACTTCTATCAAGAGAAGGCCCCCTATCCCGTAGGGCAAACCCATGGGAGATGCCTGCTCGCTGCAGCGCACCGAAGCCTTGTCCATGAATTCGATCGTGGAAGGCACTACCTTTGCGGCAATGATCGCGGAGACCGTTTCCGCGGCTTCCTCGACTTCCTTGAAGAGGGCTAGGATAGTCGCCTTTGTCTCGGGCAGGGGGATGAGTCTCAGGGTAATTTTCGTGATAACTCCAAGGGTGCCCTCGCTGCCCACAAAGAGCCTCGTCAGATCGTATCCGACGACGCCCTTCATGGTTTTTACACCCAGGTCCAATATCTCTCCGGTGGGGAGCACTACTTCCATACCGAGCACATAGTCCCGCGTCACGCCGTACTTGAGAGAATTTGGGCCTCCCGCGCATTCCGCCACGTTCCCCCCGATGCTCGAATACTTATAAGAAGCGGGGTCGGGGGGATAAAAAAGCCCTTTCTTTGCGACCTCCTCCTGGAAGAGAAAGGTGATGACTCCCGGCTCCACGACTGCGACCATGTTCGCCGCATCGATATCCAGTATCCGGTTCATCCGGGTTAAAGATAAAACCACGCCGCCGTTCACAGGAACCGCGCCCCCGTGAGTCCCGTTCCCTGACCCCTCGGGATCACGGGAAAATGATGCGCGTTGGCAAGATTGAGTATGGCCGACGTCTCTCGGGCCGACGAGGGGAAGACGATCAGGTCGGGTGTCGCGCCATCGATCCTCCCGTCATAAGAATAGCACCGGCGCTCCTCGAGTGATGATGCGACGTTCTCAGGACCGGTAACTGCCTCAATCTCTCTGATAATCGCGGGATCCATCACTTCGCAGTCCCTTTGCTCATTCCTCGCAGCCTTCCGCCGGCCGGAAGACGGCGCCGCTCGCCGCGCCGGTGACCATCGAGGCGTAGCGGGCCATATATCCTTCCCTGATGTTCGGCGCCGGCTTCTTCCATGCCTTCCGGCGCTTTTCCATCTCATCGGCGCTAACCAGGAGGTCGAGGGCCTTCCTGTCGAGGTCGATCTCTATCCTGTCGCCTTCTTTCACCAGACCTATGGGGCCCCCCTCGGCGGCTTCAGGAGACACGTGGCCGATGCACAGGCCCCTTGTGCCGCCGGAGAACCTGCCGTCCGTGACGAGGGCGCACTCCAGATCGAGGCCCTTGCCGCAAAGCACGCTGGTCGGGGTCAACATCTCCCTCATGCCGGGACCGCCTTTCGGCCCTTCATACCTCACGACGACCACGTCGCCCGGCGCCACCCTCCCCTGCATGATCGCGTCCATCGTCTCTTCCTCGCTGTCGAAGACCCGCGCCGCCCCGGTGAAGTTCCTCATGCTGTCTGCGACGCCCGCGACTTTGACGATCGCCCCATCGGGCGCGAGGCTGCCAGTCAGGACAGCCAGGCCGCCTCTCGGGCTATACGGCGCATCGACGGACTTGATGACACCGCGGTCCGGCGGGCGCGCCGCGCCGATCAGCTCTCCCACATTCTTTCCGGCGACGGTCAGGCACCTCGCCTCGATGAGGCCCCTTCCCGACAGCTCCTTCATGATGGCGTAGACGCCGCCCGCCTCTTCCAGGTCTTCGAGGTGGTTCGGACCTGCGGGGCTCATAGAACAGATATGGGGGGTCCTTTCGGCGATCTCGTCAAATAGCGCAAGGGGCAGCCCGATGCCCGCCTCATGAGCGATGGCGGGCAGGTGGAGGGCCGTGTTCGACGACCCGCCGAAGGCCATGTCGACGGTGATCGCATTTTTGAACGCCTCCAAGGTCATGATGTCCCTGGGGTTAAGATTTTTCTCCACGAGAGAAACAACGGCCTTTCCGGCGCTCTTCGCGAGTCTGAGACGTTTCGCGTGCACCGCGGGGATTGTCCCGTTGCCGGGCAGAGCGATGCCGAGGGCTTCGCTCAGGCAGTTCATGGAGTTCGCCGTGAACATGCCCGCACAGGAGCCAGCGCCCGGACACGCGCACCCTTCGAGCTCCGTAAGCTCTTCCTCTCCCATGACGCCCGCGGCCACTCTTCCGACTGCTTCAAAAACGGAGATCAGGTCTACCGTCCGGCCCTTTAGCCGCCCGGCGAGCATCGGACCGCCGCTGACGAGCAGGGCAGGGATATTGAGTCTTAGGGCGGCCATCATCATGCCGGGAATAATCTTGTCGCAGTTCGGGATCAGGACCAACCCGTCAAAGGGATAGGCTTTCGCCATCACCTCCACGGAGTCGGCGACGAGCTCCCTGGACCCAAGGGAGTACTTCATTCCCTCATGATTCATGGCGATCCCGTCGCAAATGCCGATGGTGGAAAACATCAGAGGCGTGCCGCCCGCGAGGCGCACCCCGTCCTTCACCGCACTTGCGATTGTGTTAAGGTGGATATGGCCGGGGATAAGCTCGGACGCAGAGTTGGCAATGCCGATAATCGGCCCTTCCAGCTCTTCGGGCAACAGGCCGATGGCCCCGAAGAGCGACCTGTGGGGCGCCTTTTCAATCCCCTTCGTCATCTTGTGCGATCTCATCGTGTGCCTCCTTATGGCTCCTTCCGTCGTCGGGTTGGGGCTTTATTATACGACAAAGGGAGCGACAAAAAAAACAGGTTTGCATCAAATGGAACGGACGCTTCGGTGAGAGCTCTGTTATGAAGCGCTCTCAATGGATGAGACAGGGCTTTGAAGCGTGGATTCGGGAAAAGGTTGACGCCTGAAGACGCCTATGATATCCTCAGTATGCCGGTCGAACTTCGCTATCTGACTATCTCTCATAAGGAGGCGCCAATGTCAACCATTTATGAAATATTCGCGCGGGAAGTCCTCGACAGCAGAGGAAATCCTACGGTGGAGGCTGAAGTGGTGCTTGAAAGCGGCGTGATGGCGCGGGCAATCGTGCCGTCAGGCGCGTCGACGGGCGAGAGAGAAGCCCTCGAGCTGAGAGACGGGGACAAGGAGAGGTTCCAGGGCAAGGGGACGCTTACGGCGGTGCAGAACGTCAACGAGATCATCGCGCCCAAGTTGGAAGGGGTCGACGTCACGGACCAGCTCCTCATAGACGAAACAATGATAGAGCTTGACGGGACCGACAATAAGAGCAAGCTCGGGGCGAATGCTATCCTGGCCGTGTCGATGGCGGTTGCGAGGGCCGCGGCGGACTTCGAGGACTTGCCTCTCTACCGCTACCTCGGCGGGGTCCGGGCCCGCGAGCTGCCGGTACCCATGATGAACGTGATCAACGGCGGCGCCCACGCGCAAAACCCTCTCGATATCCAGGAATTCATGATCGTCCCTGCGGGCGCGAGCAGCTTCGCGGAAGCCCTGAGGATGGGCGTGGAGGTCTTTCACGTGCTGAAGGGCGTCCTCAAAGATAAGGGCCTTGCCTCGGGCGTGGGCGACGAAGGCGGTTTTGCGCCGCAGATATCCTCGACAAGACAGGCAATCGAGATGCTCGTGCTCTCAATAGAAAAAGCCGGGTACAAACCCGGTGAAGATGTTTCCCTCGCCCTCGACCCGGCGGCAAGCGAGTTCTACGAGGACGGCGTTTACCGG
>CAVTDX010000093.1:0-32153 GCA_963733345.1 uncultured delta proteobacterium | reverse complement strand
GAATCGCCACCTCCTGCCGGGAAAGGGGCGCGCCGATCAGCTCGCTCGCGCGCTTCAGGCTTAAGGGTATCGTACGCGCCTCGCGCTTCTCGTACGCCTCCAGCGATCCCGCGAGCACTATGCCTCCCGATGTGCGCTGCATCAGCTCGATGGCCCGGCGGGCTGCAAAGTCGACGTTCTCGATGTCGATGCCCTTTTCAAAGCGCGCGGAGGCCTCCGACCTTAAATCCAGCCGCCTTGCCGTCCGCCTGATGAGTAGGGGGTTGAAGAAGGCGCTTTCCAGGGCCACGTCCCTGGTTGCCGCGCTGATCTCCGAGTTCTCTCCGCCCATGACGCCTGCGAGGGCCACGGGACCCGAGCCGTCGCAAATGAGGACGTCCCCCTTTTCCAGCGTCCTCTCCTGGCCGTCCAGGGTGCGGAAGACGGTCCGCTCGCCTGCCGTTCTGACCTCGATGCGCTTTTCCGCGATGCGCGCGTAATCAAAGGCGTGGAGGGGCTGGCCGAGCTCCAGCATGACGTAGTTCGTCACGTCGACAATGGCGTTGATGGGCCTCATGCCCGCCTTCGTGATCCTGTTTCTCATCCAGAAAGGGGCCTGGACGATGGAGATGCCCCTCGCCATTCGCAGCACGTATCTGGGGCAGGCATCCGTGTCGGCGACCGAGAGGCGCATGAGACCGTCGATGGAACCCGTCTCTTTCAGGTCAAAAGAGGGCAGGGCGACGGAAACGCCGTATACTGCCGCAGCTTCCCTCGCAATGCCGAGTATCGACTGGCAGTCGCCACGATTTGGCGGCACGTTGACATCCAGCACGTAATCGGCGATCCCGAGAATGCTCTCCAGGGGCTCGCCCGTTTTCAACGCGTCCGGCAGCACGAAGACGCCGGCGTGGTCGTCCGACAGCCCAAGCTCTCTTTCGGAGCAGAGCATGCCGAAAGACGCAAGGCCTGCGACCGATTTTTTTTCGATCGCGCTTCCGTCTGCGAGAAGTGCGCCCGGCACGGCGACCGCCACGGTCTGTCCTCTGGCGACGTTAGGCGCGCCGCAGACGATGGGCAGCATGTCAGGGCCGACTTCCACGCGGCACAAAGATAGTTTTTCCGCACGGGGGATCGCCTCGATCTCCATGACCCTCCCGACGTAGACCCCGCTGAATAGCGGCGTTATCGGGTCGAGCGCTTCGACTTCGAGCCCCTCATTGTGAGCGCCTCCGCCGCCTCGGAGGCGGTCGCGGCTATAGGGGCGAACTCTTTCAGCCATTCGAAAGGGACTTTCATTACGACCTCAGAACTGCGACAGGAAGCGGATATCGTTATTGTAGAACTGTTTGATGTCGTCGATGCCGAACTTTATCATGGCGATCCTCTCGACTCCCATGCCGAAGGCGAAGCCGCTCACCTCTTCCGGATCGTAACCCACGTTCCTGAAGAGCTGGGGATGAACGGCGCCCGAGCCGAGGATTTCGAGCCATCCTGTCTTCTTGCATACCCCGCAGCCCGCGCCCTTGCAGATGACGCAGCCGATGTCGACTTCGGCGGAAGGCTCGGTGAAGGGGAAGTAGCTCGGTCTGAACCTTACCGGCACGTTCTGCCCGAAGACCTCGCTGACGAACATGGTCAGCACGCCCTTGAGGTCGGAGAACCTCACGTTCCTGTCCACCATCAGGCCTTCCACCTGATGGAACATGGGCGTATGAGAGATGTCCTGGTCATGGCGGTAGACCGCGCCCGGAGCAATGATCCGTATGGGAGGGACTCTGCGCTCCATGGCGCGTATCTGGACGGGGGAGGTGTGGGTGCGAAGCACGACGCCGGGGGCCACGTAGAAGGTATCCTGCATGTCCCTGGCGGGGTGGTCCTTGGGCATGTTGAGGGCTTCGAAATTGTAATACTCGAGCTCGACGTCCGGCCCCTCTGCAACAGAAAAGCCGAGGGAAGAAAAGATCGAGATGATCTCGTCGAAGACGAGCGTGATGGGGTGGCGTCTGCCGAGGAGGGGTTTCTTTCCGGGGAGCGTTACGTCGATTGAAGCTTCTTGCGCTTTTTGCTGCTGCGCCGTTTCGGCGTATGCCGCCTCGAGACTGCCCAGCCCGGCCTCGGTCTGACTCTTCAGGCCGTTGATCTCCCGGCCGGCCTCACGCCTCTGTTCCGGGCCTAAGGCTTTCAACCGCTCGTAATAGTCGGGGAAGACGCCTTTCCTGCCGAGGAGGCTGACTTTCACGCGCCGCACATCTTCCATCGAATGAATCGATGCGAGCTCTTCGGCGATTCGTTCTTTAAGCGCCGTAAGGTCCATGTTTCCTATTGCACTTGCGGTGCTTCCCTGACCTTCGCGATAAGCGTTCCGAACCCCGCCGGGTCGTTTACCGCCATGTCGGCAAGCGATTTGCGGTCAAGACCGATCTTTTGCAGCTTCAACCCGTGAATGAACAGACCGTAAGGGATCCCGTGCGTCCTGCACGCCGCGTTTATTCTCGTGATCCATAAGGACCTGTAGTCCCGCTTTTTTTGCTTTCTGCCTGCAAACGCGTGCTGCATGGCCCTGAACACGGACTGCTGCGCCACCTTGTAGACGGTGCGCCTTGCGCCGACCATGCCTCTGGCGGCCTTCATGATCTTCTTGCGTCTGGCCCTTGCTTTTGTTCCTCTCTTCGCCCTTGGCATTGCTCCAACTCCTTAAATAACTTACAGATAAGGGACTAGCTTCTTTAAAGCTTTTTCATTCGTAGAGTGCACCATAACCGTCTGGGAAAGGCTCCTCTTCCTCTTCGGCGATTTCGACGAAAGGAGATGGCTGTGAAAAGCCCTCGAACGCTTGATCTTGCCGCTCGCGGTCTTTTTCACCCTCTTTGCCAGACCCCTGTGCGTTTTCAGTTTCGGCATTGCTCCTCCTTGGTGATAAATCTGGAAGTGGGACACTCCTCTCGCCCCTTCGCTTTCTTAAGGGGCGTCCCCCCGACTTTTCTTCCGCTCCCTTCGCTCACTTGGGCGCAAAAATTATGATGATGTTTCTGCCGTCAAACTTCGGTCTCTGTTCCACGTCGCTCACGTCTTTCAGGGCGTCTATCACCTTTGAGGCGAGCTGTTCTCCTTTATCTCTATGGAGCACCTCTCTGCCTCTGAACATAATGGTGATCTTTACCTTATCGCCCTCGCTCAAGAATTCCCGCAGGTGCTTCAGCTTGAACTGAAGGTCATGCTCCTCGATCTTCAGCCCCAGCTTCATCTCCTTCACCTGGATGATCGTCTGTTTTTTCTTGGCTTCCGCCGCCCTCTTCGCCGTCTGGTACTTGAACTTGCCGTAATCCATGATCCTTGCGACGGGCGGTTGCGCTTTCGGCGACACCTCGACGAGATCGAGCTCCTTCTCACGCGCCATTCTGATTGCCTCATACGTGGACACGACGCCTAACATCGCGCCCTCCTCATCGATCAGTCTCACCTCTTTTGCCCTTATCCTCTCGTTGATGTTGGTCGCATCTTTTACTTCTCTGGCAGCGCCTATGAATTCACCTCCTGGACGTATTTTCTTCCTTGATCCGCTCTATGAACTCGGCGGGGCCTACGCCTTTCGTCTCCGCGCCTTCGCGCCCCCTGACGGAGACCGAGCGCGTTTCCGCCTCCTTCTTTCCCAGTATGAGCATGTACGGGATTTTTCTCATCGTCCCTTCGCGTATTTTCAAGCCCAATTTTTCGTTCCGGCCGTCTATCTCCACCCTGAAGCCGTCTGCCGCGATCATCTGCCGCAGCTCCTCCGCATAGGCGGCCTGCTCGTCCGTGATGGTGAGGATGAGGACCTGCAGCGGCGCGAGCCACAGCGGAAAGCGGCCCGCGTAGTGCTCGATCAGTATGCCGATAAAGCGCTCCATGGCCCCGAGGATCACCCGGTGGAGCATGACGGGACGTTTGCGCAGGCCGTCCCTGTCCGTGTAGTGGAGGCTCGAAGCGCTCGGGCAGGGCAAAGTCAAGCTGGATGGTGGCGCACTGCCACTTCCTGCCCAGGGCGTCCTTGAGCTTCACATCGATCTTCGGTCCGTAAAACGCGCCGTCTCCCTCATTGATGTCATAGGGGAGAGACCGGTCGTCGAGGACCGCCTTCAATATTCTTTCCGCCCTGTCCCAGTCTTCGAGACGGCCTATGTAGTGCTCTTTCGGTCTGGTGCTGATCTCCAGCTCGTATTCGAACCCGAAGACGCCCATCACGTCGGCGACGAAGGATGCAATGGCGTTTATCTCGTCGTGGAGCTGGTCCTCCCTGCAAAAGATGTGGGCGTCGTCCTGGGTGAACTCCCTGACCCGCAAAAGGCCGTGGAGCACGCCGGACAGCTCGTGCCGGTTCACCGTGCCCAGCTCGAAGTAGCGCAGGGGCAGGTCCCTGTAGCTCCTGATCTGCGATTTGTAGACCATGATGTGGGCGAGGCAGTTCATGGGCTTCAACCCGTACTCGACCTCGTCCACCTTCGTGAAGTACATGTTCTCCCGGTAGTTCTCGAAGTGGCCCGACTTTTTCCACAAATCCACCTTGAGTATCTGCGGACCGATGACGAACCGGTAGCCCCGCTTAAGGTGCTCTTTTTTCTCGAAGTCTTCGAGGATGTAGCGGAGCAGGGCGCCGTTTGGGTGGTAGATCACGAGACCGGCGCCGACCTCGTCGGAGATGCTGAAGAGATCGAGCTCCCTGCCGAGCCGCCGGTGGTCCCTTCTCTTCACTTCTTCAAGGAAGTTGAGATGCTCCCGGAGGGCCTCGGCGCTCGGATAAGCCGTCCCGTAAATCCTCGTGAGCATCTTGTTCTTTTCGTCGCCCCTCCAGTACGCGCCGGCAAGGCTGAGGAGCTTGAAGGCCGGTATCTTTCCCGTCGAGGGCAGGTGAGGACCGCGGCAGAAGTCGGTGAAGCCGTCCTGCGTGTACAGGCTCACCTGCTCGTCCTCGACGCCGCCGATCAATTCCACCTTGAAGGGCTCGCCCATGCCGCGAAAGAGTCTCGATTGCCTCATCCCTGGGCACTACCCGCCGCGCGAAAGGGATGTTTTTATCGATGATGGCCTGCATCCTCTCTTCTATCCTGGGCAGGTCTTCCTCGGTAAAGCCCGGCTCGTAGTCGAAGTCGTAGTAGAAGCCCGTCTCTATTGCCGGGCCTATGGTCACTCTTGCCCCGGGGAAGAGCTCCTGCACGGCCTCTGCCATGACGTGAGCAGTGCTGTGGCGCAGGATCTTAAGACCTTCGGCGGAGTCGAGATAGATGGGATCGAGGCTGCCTTCCGCCAGGCCGGACGAGAGGTCGAGCAGCCGGCCGTCCGAACACACCGCGACGAGCCGCTCGTCGAAGGCGCCTATCCCTTTCAGGAAATCGCGGAAACTCGACCCTCCGTCCTCGACGGCATATTCCTTGTCCAGAAATCTTACGATCAAAAGCTCGCTCCCTTTCTCCGACTCGTCCAAGAAGTCAAAAGGCATCAAATGGTGCGTCGAAAAAGACGCAACCCGAAAGCCGCGGGCATGAGGAAGGCCGCTTACGGCCGCGAAAGTCGGGACCTCCCTGCCGCGCGATGCGTACGCAACTTGAGGTATTCTACGGTTTTTGGTCTCAGATGTCAATGACAATCAGGCGAAATCCCGGCGGACGCTTTTCCGTGGGGCGGCTTATGTCTCCGTTTGACATTCCCGCCGAATGCGGGTATAAATAAAACTGGGCCTATGCCCTAAAAAGGCAGGAAGATGCAGGTGGAAAACGTCGTCGCGACAGTCGCAACGCTGAGGGAGGGCGAGAAGGGCGTAGTCAGCTCGATAGGGGGAGGGGAGCGCCTTACGAGCCGCCTGGCCTCGATGGGCGTCGTTCTTGGCGTCGAGATCAAGGTGCTGAGGAACAGCGCTGGCTCGGTGATCGTCCTTGCCTCCGACACACGGCTGGCCCTGGGCAGACACGAGGCCTCGCGCATATTTGTCACTGGCATCCCCGCTGAAGAGAAAAAGAGCGTGCTCGTTGCCCTCGCCGGTCAGCCGAACGTGGGGAAATCGACCCTATTCAACATCCTGACCGGTCTTTCCCAGCACGTGGGCAACTGGCCGGGAAAGACCGTCGAAAAGAAAGAGGGGATCCACGTTGCGGACGGGACGGAGATGCGGATCGTCGATCTTCCGGGCACATACAGCCTCACCGCCTTTTCCGAAGAGGAAAGGGCGGCCAGGGAGTTCATCATCGAGGATTCCCCGGACGTCATCGTGCTCGTGGCCAACGCCTCCGCCCTCGAAAGGAGCCTCTATCTGCTCTCCGAGCTGCTCCTTTTGGACGCGCCGGTCGTCGTCGCGGTCAATATGACCGATGTGGCGGAGAAGCAGGGCATTCGCGTGGATGTGGCGGCGCTCCAGCGGTCGCTCGGTCTGCCTGTCGTGTCGATAATCGCCACGCGGAACAGGGGCATAAAGGAGCTTATCCCGCTTATCCTCAATGCGGCGCGACGCGAGATCGACTTCAACCCTCGATTGCCCGAAGTCTCTTTCGACCACAGGGCTATTTACGACCGGCTTTTGGAGCTTCTTGAGGGCCGCATGCCCCCGCTCTATACGGAACGCTGGGGCGCGACGAAGCTGATGGAGGGGGACCCGGTCGTGTCTGCCGTGCTCCAGGGGCGCCTGCCCGAAGAGGTGTGGAGCGAGATCCAGGGCCTTCTCGTCGAGCATGAGGACGCGCTGCGCGCGGTCGTCGGCGGCCGGTACGACTGGATAGAAATGGTGACGCGCATTGCCGTGTCCCGGTTCAGGCGCGGGCAGGTGCTGATGACGGACCGTATAGACCATCTGCTCACGCAGCCCGTGCTCGGCATCCCTTTGCTTCTTGCCATACTCGCCTTAGTCTTTGCCGTTACATACAGGATCGGTTTTCCCGTACAGCACGGTCTTGAATATGCCATGGGCTTTTTTGCGCGCCTTGTCGAGCACGCCATTGCCGGCGCGCCCCATTGGATAAGCGGGCTCGTGGTCAACGGCGTCATCGGCGGCGCCGGCTCTGTGCTCACGTTCTTCCCCATATTGCTCATATTCTTCGTCTGCCTTTCGTTTCTCGAGGATGTAGGCTACATGGCGAGGGCCGCCTTTGTGATGGACCGGTTCATGCACCTGGTCGGCCTCCACGGGAAGAGCTTCATCCCCTTGTGCCTGGGCTTCGGCTGCAACGTGCCGTCGGTCATCGGGGCGCGGATCGTGGAATCGAAGAAAGCGCGCCTGCTGACCATATTCCTCGCGCCGTTCGTTCCCTGCACCGCCAGGCTCGCGGTCCTCACCTTCGTCTGCGCGGCCGTCTTCGGGGAGCGCGCTTCCCTCGTTTCCTGGCTGCTTCTGGCTGTCAATATTGCAGTCCTCGGCGCCACGGGCATAACGATCAGCAAGGTGTTCATGAAGGGCGAGCCGATGCCCTTCATCATGGAGCTTCCCCTGTACCACAAACCCGACCCGCGCACGATCGCGGCGGTGGTGTGGGCGAGGATGGTAGCGTTCGTGAAGCGCGCGGGCAGCGTGATCCTTGTTGCTTCCGTGGCGATCTGGGTCCTCTCGAACATCCCTTACGGCGTGCTTGAAACGAGCGTGCTCGCGTGGATAGGCAGGCTTTTTGCGCCCATAGGCGCCTCATGGGGGGCTCGGATGGAAGGAAATGGTGGCTTTGATCTCCAGCATGGTGGCGAAGGAGAATTCCATCGCGACCCTCGCCGTCCTTTACGGCGTCGGCGAGGAGGGCTTGAGGCACGTGCTGCCCGGCATGATGAGCCATGCGTCCGCAGTCGCCTTCCTCACGGTGCTCATGCTCTTTGTCCCATGCGCGGCCACTGTGGCGGTCATGAAACAGGAGATGGGCAGTTGGCGATGGTTTCTCTCATCCTTTGCCTTCATGGTGGTCATCTCATTCCTGGGAGGCGTCGTCGCCTACCATCTGGCCCTGGCGGTCGGCCTGTAAGGCGCTTTGCTTTCTGTCTTTCTTCTTTCTCTTTCTTCTCCTCGTTTGGCCGTCGTTCCACCCGATCCGGCATCGAGTACAGCCATGATCGATGCCGGAATTTATGTGGGTGAGAGACGAATTGTCGGT
This sequence comes from uncultured delta proteobacterium, assembly GCA_963733345.1. GTDB lineage: Bacteria > Desulfobacterota > Syntrophorhabdia > Syntrophorhabdales > WCHB1-27 > BOG-1155. The sequence continues at coordinate 24,078 of CAVTDX010000093.1, read as the reverse complement.
AGCCTATCCTCTCCTTGGATGGTGGAGGCCGTGGCACCCGTCCGGAAAATGGCCTTGTTCACTTCACCTTGTATATTAACCCTATGATCGTCTTTAATAAAGCTATAACCAATGGATGCGCCGGGGAGGGTGAATCTGTGCTTCACCTAATGCCTATGAGCATGTTTTGTAGATTGGATCCCCTCCCCATAAGACCTCGTCCAGGAACTCGTACGGTATCTGAAGCCTCCTTTATGGAAGAGCTTGTATGTGCAAGGTCGATTCGGGCAAGGCAAGCATCCGGTGCGTATGATGGCGACAAGGAGGTGCGGAGATGACGGAATTCATACTCGGGGTCGATATAGCGAAGAGGAAGTTCGACGTAGCTCTTCTGGTAAATCAAAAGCTGAAACACAAGGTATTCGCCAACAGCCAGGAGGGCTTCTCCGAGCTGATCATGTGGTTAAAGAAGTACGGCGTCGATCACGCCCACGTCTGCATGGAGGCATCTAGCACGTACGGCGAGGAGCTCGCTACGTACCTCCATGATGGGGGCCATACGGTGAGCGTTGTCAATCCTGCCAGGATCAAGGGATTCGCTCAGAGCGAGCTTCTCCGAACCAAGAACGACAAAGTGGATGCCGGCGTCGTCGCCCGCTTCTGCGACAAGATGCGTCCCGATCCACGGAAGCCCCTTCCGCCAGAGGTCAGAAGGCTCCAGGCGCTGGTGAGAAGGGTCGACGCTCTTCTATCCATGCGCACCCAGGAGCTCAACAGGATAGGCACTACCCACGAGACGGTCCTCCATTCTGTGAAGGAGCATATTTCCTTCCTGGACGAGGAAATCGCAGCACTGAAGAAAGAGATCGCAAATCTCATCAAGAAAGACCCGGACCTCAAGACAAAGGCAGATCTTCTACGGTCCATACCCGGAATTGGCGAGGCTACCGTCGCTGCTGTTCTTTCCGAGCTCTCGTTGTTTGAGAAGTGCGACAGTGTTCGGAAGGTCGTAGCATTCATCGGTCTTGCTCCCAGGGAGTTTACGTCGGGAAGCTCGATCAAGGGTAAGCCCAGAATATGCAAGACGGGCAGCGCCCGAATGAGAAAAGCCCTTTACATGCCTTCCCTCGTGTCCATGCAGTATAATCCGGTCATCATCAGTTTTTGCCAGCGTCTCACAAAGAAGGCGAAAAACGGCAAAGTGATCGTCTGCGCGGTCATGCGAAAGCTCGTTCACATCATCTTCGGCGTACTCAAGTCAGGGAGGCCATTCGATCCGAACTTTGGGTTAAAAACGGCTTGACATGGAAAACGGTATCTACGAACAAATAATGTGAGTTAGCAAAGATTTTGAGGATTATTCAATAAAAGGTTGAATCTTAAAAGGCTAATAAATTCTCAGGGTCTACCGGTCTCGCCTATAAGAATTCTCAGCGTTTGCTTCGCTAGGCGGCACGTTATGTAGCACCCAACAGAAAACTATTTCAGCTAGCCTATTTTCTTATCGGTTGAGACAGACTTGAAAATATTTGTACTCCCATAGGGATGGGTTCCCGCTATGACCTCAACTCCTGTTAGCTTCTCAATCATAGGACGTAAGGTGTCGCGGTAAGGACAATTATTCGCAAGGCAGTTGCCTAAGTGGATCTTCGTAGGCAGTTCCCCCATCGGTGCATTCCAGAGCTTGAACTGAGTAAGTCTGACGCCCGCCGCAGTCCCGGGGCAGTCCCCACAGTTTAGGACCCCTAAGAGCTGAGCATCATCGCCTTTGTACCTTGCAAACTCGCCGTCTTTTCGGTTGAACGCTACCGTGCAACGGCTGCACGCTATACAGACATCATTCATGGTACGCTTGCATCCAACAACCAAGATCTTCTCCATAATTTCCCCCTGTCGGATGTATGACTTTTCCAGATTATAATGTATCTCGTCATGAGCAGTCAAGGGATAGTTTGCCTTGGAATAACCACGATCCTTCAATTCTAAACCGAAGACTTGCGTTTGAAATGTTGAACTGAGAAGAAAAATGCCAGACACAACATTTCAGGAAGTTGTCAGGCCGGCGAACTTGCGCCATGCCGAATATTCCAGACCGCCCGACTTTTTTTGCAGGGCCGCCGGGGCCGGAGTCGCGGAATGGCTTTGGGCCGCGCTTACGAACCCTTATGTCAGGTCTTTCAACGCCGTGATCGGTTCTCCCTTGCCTATCTTCTTCACGAATTTCTCATCCGCCGTTACAAGGACCGCGCCGGTCTCGACGGCTACGGCGAGGTAGGAGGCGTCGCAACTCGACGGCTGATCCCTGGTCCGGCGCCTCTCTACCTCCGAGAACCCACTTGACAATTATTGACGCGTCAATCACGCAGTCTGTCGTCAGTGGCCCTCTCTGTCGTGAGAAAGCCCGATTACTATAGCCGCGGTGCTCAGCCTGCGGCCGTGAGCCGGCTCCGAAAGAAGATTGCCTACGGCCGATTTTCTTCGTATCAATTCCAACTGCCTTCGCAAAGCCTCATTCACTACCTTAGTGTACCTCCTTTCGCCCTGTACGATATGTACCTATCAATTGTACTCCATGATATAGAGTACGATAAGCATGACAGGGATTCCGGCCGCAACACTCACACCCAGTCGATTTCTACAAGACGGCCTACTTTCTTAAATTCCGGATCCCCTGTTACCACGGTGGCTTCTTGAGCGATGGCGGTTGCAATGGCAAAGCAGTCCGCGAAAGAGAGGGAGTGCTCAGCCTTTATGCGGGCGGCCTGAAGCACTTCTTTGAAGGTATTGCCTATAGGTGTGATTGGGAGGCTGGGCAGAATAATATCGGCGAAATAAGTCGCCTTGTCCAAGCCGCGTTCCCTGGCCAGAATGTAATAGGTCTCTCCAATGTTGATCTCGTTCATCATGATAGTCGAGTCTCGGGCGCCAAGTATGGATTTCACTTTAGCAAAACCGCCTTCCATCTTTAAATAGGCCAGCAGCGCGAATGAATCAAGTACCTTTCGCTGTTTCGCGGTCCGCATCTTCCCTCCGTGCTTTGAGCAAGGCCTCCGTCAGCGACGGTCCCTCTTTGAAGGTCCCGCAGAAAAACTCCACAGGGTCTTCCGGCAGGGCTCGAATCTCAGCGTGGTCGCCAACTGCTTCAATCACGGCTTTTCCTCCGGGCTTCAGGCCGATATTTTCTCTGATTTCCTTTGGGATAACTACTTGCCCCTTAGCCGAGGTAATAACTGTTCTCATGGGATAGAACCTCCTTGCGATTGTACAACCTGCTGCCAACAGTTTAACGCCATTTGAGCAGTTGGTCAAGAGGGTTCCGGTAAATCCTGGCAGTGGGCGCGGCTTGACATTGCGGTTTTTTGCGGATATCTTCTGAAGAATTGCTAAAGGAGCGAAATCTATGGTTCGCGCGAAGCTGTGGCTCCGTTGCGCCGCGATGCACGACCCCGTTGCGCCCACCCTTGTACGGCCTGCCGTCGTGGGCTGGGAAGCGAAAAAGAGAATTGTCGCTCTCACCATCGAGAGGCCGTTCAACGGCGAGGAGCTGCTTCGCCGGATGAAGGGTTGGGTGACGACCGATCCCGGGGAAGTGATCGAGGTGGTGAAAAAATACGGGCGCCTGAAGGTGCTCGACGAGAGGGAGCTTGTCGTCGAGCTCGAGCGGCAGGACGCCCTTGAGAAGCTCCAGGCAGAACTTGCAGAGACCTTCAAGGGCGAGGTGGATGCGGAGCTGATGGAGAGGAAAAAAAGCTGACCTTAAAGCGCAGAGGCGCTTTTCGCCTTTGCCTTCAGCCGTGCAGACGGCCCGCAACCCCTTTTCCGGGATGGCTCGCGCAAAAACGCTCTATTCGTATATTATGGAGAAGTCCATGAAATCACCGGACTCGTCGTGCCACTGCACTTCGATTGTTTCGACGACTGCGCCCCGTGGGCCCTGCCTGCACCATTCGATCAGCTTTCTGATCTGTGCCTCATCGCCCTCGGCGACGACCTCAACCGAGCCGTCCGGCAGGTTTCTTACCGTGCCCGCAAGGCCCAGTTCGCCGGCCTTCCGCTTTGTGCTCCAGCGGTAGTTGACGCCCTGGACAATCCCCGTCGCAGCTATCTTTGCCCTCTTTGTCTCTTTTGCCGCCATTGATTTTATGTTGAACAGGTCTTCATTTGTATTATAATTAGTAGCACGGCTCATTATTCGAAATCAACTCATTCGAGCCTGGAGGAATGCGGATGTTCAGAGTTGGTGTTGACATAGGATCGGTAAGCGTGAACGTCGTTGTGCTCGATCAAAAAGGAGTTGTCATCGAGGACCGGTACGTGCGCCACAAGGGCGACCCGGTGCATGCGGCCTGCGCCGTCCTGGAGGAGGTCCAGACAGCGTACGGGAGCTCCATAGAATTCGCGGCCGTGACAGGCGCCGGAGGGAAGACCTTTGCGCAGCTTGTTGGAGCTTCGTTCACCAACGAGATCATTGCCCTCACGAAGGCGTTCCATCACCTCCTGCCCCATGTCGGGAGCGTTGTCGATATCGGCGGCGAAGACTCTAAATTCATTATATTCGAGATGGACGGCGGGCGTAAGCGCCTGCGTATAAAAGATTTTTCGATGAACACCCTCTGCGCGGCGGGCACAGGCGCCTTCCTCGACCAGCAGGCGTCGAGACTCGGGTTCACCATTGAAGAGTTCGCCGAGATTGCCCTCAAGGCAAAGAATACGCCGAGAATCGCGGGCCGGTGCACGGTCTTCGCGAAATCGGACATGATCCACCTTCAGCAGATCGCCACGCCGGACTACGAGCTGGTTGCCGGCCTTTGCTTTGCCCTGGCGAGGAATTTCAAGAGCAACATCGCCAAGGGCAAGGAGATCAAAAAGCCCCTCGCCTTCATCGGCGGGGTGGCTGCGAACGCGGGCATGAGGAAGGCGATCCGGGAGGTCTTCTCCCCGGGCGATCAGATGATCGTGCCAGAGCACTTCGCCTCGATGGGCGCCATTGGCGCCGTATACGCCGTGCTGGACGAGCCGCGGCTGAAAGAACGGTTCGTCGGCGTGGAGCGGATAAAAGAGCGCTTCGCCAGGGAAGAGGCGGTCGAGGCCCACGCGCCGCTGACCATCTCCGAGGCAAATCAGCGCGTGGCTTATGAGGTGAGGCGGCCTAAGGGCAGGACGCGGGCCTATCTCGGCGTCGACGTCGGCTCCATCAGCACGAACCTCGTGGTGATCGACGAGCAGAAGAACGTTCTGGCCAAGAGATACCTCATGACGGAAGGGAGACCGCTGGAGGCGGTGAAGCGCGGTCTCGACGAGATAGCCGGGGAAGTGCGGGAAAACGTGGAGGTCCTTGGCGTGGCGACAACGGGGTCAGGCCGGTATCTGACGGCCGACTTTATCGGGGCCGACCTGGTGCGCAACGAGATAACCGCCCAGGCGGAAGCGGCCATCGCCATAGATCCCGAAGTGGACACGATCTTCGAGATCGGCGGTCAGGACTCGAAGTATATCAGCATCGACAACGGGGTGATCGTCGACTTCGAGATGAACAAGGCGTGCGCCGCGGGAACAGGCTCTTTCCTGGAGGAGCAGGCGGAGAGGCTGGGCATATCGATCAAGAACGAGTTCTCGGAGCTTGCCCTCGGCGCGAAAAATCCCACGAGGATGGGAGAAAGGTGCACGGTCTTCATCGAGTCGGACGTCGTGCACCATCAGCAGGCCGGCTCGAAGATGGACGACATCGTCGCGGGCTTGTGCTATTCGATAGTTACTCAACTACCTGAACAAGGTCGTCGGCGACAAAAGGGTGGGGAAGAAGATCTTCTTTCAGGGAGGGACCGCGTTCAACAAGGGCGTGGTCGCCGCTTTCGAAAAGGTCTGCGGCAAGCCGATCACGGTGCCTTCGCACCATGACGTGACCGGGGCTATAGGCGCCGCCATACTGGCCATGAAGGAGAAGACCTGGGAGAAGAGCACGTTCAAGGGGTTCGACTTGAGCAAGAGGCTCGTACGCGATCGATACTTTCGAGTGCAAGGGATGCGAGAACCTTTGCGAGATCAGGAGAGTGACGTGCGAGGGCGAGACGCCCCTATATTACGGCAGCAGGTGCGAGAAATACGATGTGGTGCGGCGCGTCAAGGCCTTGAGGGGAAAGACCTCTTCAAGGTCGAGGGAGGAGCTGCTCCATGGCGGTCGCGCGCCGAAAGAGAACGGCGCGGGACGCCGAAGTGATCGGCCTGCCGAATATCCTCAACATGCACGAGCTTCTGCCTTTCTGGCGGAGCTTCCTCGACCAGCTCGGTTTTTCGGTTGTCCTTTCGGATGCGACGAACAAGAAGATCATCAAGGAGGGGGTCGAGAACATCATCGTCGAGTCCTGCTTCCCCATCAAGCTCGCCCACGGCCACATACTCAACATCGTGGACAAGGGGATAAGCAGGGTCTTCATGCCGAGCGTGATAAACATGAGGAAACAGTCGGAAAGCGCGCTGAACAGCTTTGCCTGCCCGTATGCGCAGTCGCTCCCCTATACTTCCAGGGCCTCCATCGACTTCGGGGAGCTGGGGGTCAAGGTGGAGTCCCCGGTCGTCTATTTCGGCAAAGGCCCGAAGACGGCCTTGGCCAACCTGACCGCCTTCGGGAAGAAGCCTCGGGAAATCGAAGAAGGGAGATCGCGGACGCCTTCGCCGTCGCCAACGACGTCCAGGACCGGTTCTACCAGCGCTGCCTCGACGAGGGGTCGAGGTTCCTCGCGGACATAAAGCCGGGCGAGAAGGTGATGGTGCTCGTCGGAAGGCCGTACAACAGCATGGACTCCGGGCGCCAACCTGAACGTCCACAAGAAGCTCCTCCGACCTGGGCGTCTGCGTCCATCCCTATCGACATGCTGCCCCTCGACAGCGTGGCGGAAGACGAAGACCTGAAGGACATGTACTGGGGCTACGGGCAGAAGATCCTGAGGGCGGCGAAGATCATCAGGTCCCACCCCAACCTCTACGCGGTGTATATCACCAACTTCGGGTGCGGCCCCGATTCGTTCATCACCCATTTCTTCAAGAAGATCATGGAAGGCAAACCCTTTCCTGCAGCTGGAGATCGACGAGCACAGCGGAGACGCGGGCATCATCACCCGCCTGGAGGCCTTCCTCGACAGCATCAAGAACGCGAAGACCGAGCTCAAGCCGGAGAAGAAGCAGGTCCGTCTCATCCTTCATGTCGGACGGCCGGGCCAGGAAGATCTACATACCTTACATGTCGGACCACTCCATTCCCCTTTGCGGGCGCTTTCAGGGCCTGCGGCGTCGAAGCCGAGGTGATGCAGGAATCGGACGAAGAGACGATGCAGATCGGACGAAAATATACCCTGGGGAAGGAATGCTACCCCTGCATCCTCACCACGGGCGACATGCTCAAGACAAGCAAGAGGCCGGACTTCGACCCGGACAGGAGCGCCTTCTTCATGCCTTCCGGCAGCGGGCCTTGCCGTTTCGGCCAGTACCACCGCTTCCATCGCATGGTGCTCAGCGACCACGGTTTCGGGAATGTCCCCATTTATGCGCCGAACCAGGACGACAGGCTCTACCATGAGCTCGAACATCCTGGGCGGCAGGTTCATGAGGCTCGGGTGGAGGGCGATTGTCGCGACGGACTTCCTGGTCAAGATGCTGCATCAGACGAGGCCCTACGAGCTAAAAGCCGGGGAGACGGACCGGGTATACAGGGCGCAGCTCGGCCGCGTCGCGGCGGCGATAGAAAAAGGGGGGACGAGATCTTCCCCGCGCTCGGCGAGGCAGCGGAGGCTTTTCTTTCGATCCCGAGGACGGAAGAGCAAAAACCGGTGGTGGGGATCGTCGGGGAGATCTACATACGCTCGAACCGGTTCAGCAATAGCGACCTGGTGAGGAAGGTGGAGGAGTTCGGAGGAGAGGCGTGGCTTGCCCCAATCACCGAGTGGATTACCTATGTCAACTACACGGGGAAAAAGAAGATCATGGAGCAGGGCGGTTTGCCGGGACTTTTCCAGATGATGCTCACCCAGTACATACAGGCGAAGGACGAGCACCGCATGGAAAGGATCTTCGAGGACTACCTGAGACAGGGGCGCGAGCCGAGGGTAAAGCGCGTACTCAACCAGGCCATGCCTTACCTGGATGAGAGCTTCGAGGGGGAGGCGATCCTTACCGTGGGCAAGAGCGTCGACTTCATTCGGAAAGGCGCATCCGGGATCATCAACGCAATGCCTTTTACCTGCATGCCCGGCACCGTGTCGAGCGCGATAATGACGCTGATCCAGAACAAGTACAGCCTGCCCGTGCTGAACGTGGCCTATGACGGCCAGGGGGAGAGCAATACCACCACGCGCCTCGAGGCGTTTATGCATCAGGTGGGGGACTACTTCCGAAAGTAGCCGCCTTGCGGTCGGGCGGCCGGGCGCTTTTCGCGCCTGGCGCGGTCGCCGGCTCGGCGTGACTCCTCACTTGCCACCCGCCCTTAGCAAGCTTTGAGGGCGGGTTCCCGGCCCACCGTTTTATACGCTCCGGGTCGCGGTCCCTCGATCACGGCGAAATCCATCGAAATTTCCTCCGGCCGCGAAAGATGCGCTGAACGCCCGGCCGCTATGCGCCTCCGGTCTACGCGGCTCACGCGGCATCTAAACCTCACGATTCCTCCATGCCGCTCGTCCACCCGGAATAAAAAAGGCGCTGAGACCTCTTTGCTATTGCGTGGCTTCCTACGGCGCAAACATTTCTTGCAATATCAAGAGCGCGCGTTGGAGCACTGGCGGGGAAAGCTTGCCCAACCGGTGGGTCAAGCGCTCACGGTCAACAGTACGAATCTGGTCGATCACCACGTAGCCATCTCTGCCCTTAAAACGGCACGGAGCCCGGAAAGGATAGGGATGACCCCCAGTGGTAAGGGGCGCGACGATAAAGGTACGCAAATGAGCGTTGAGTTCGTCCGGCGACACGACGACGCACGGACGAGTCTTTTGAATCTCTCCCCCCTGGGCTGGATCCAGGCTCACCAGGAATACGTCTCCACGCCGCACCGACTCGTTCTTCACCACGTCCACTCTTTCTCGTCAAAACGGGTGGGAGTTGGGGAATCCAGCAATCTATCATCATTGCGCGCACGCATTTTATCGGCTGCGTCTGCCCATCCACTGCGCGGCCTCACGGCTCGGGCTATAACGACCGCGCCGTCCCGGATATCCAATTCCACCTCTTCCGTCAATCCGGCTTGTGCGATGATTGCCTTGGGCAACCGTACTCCGTGCGAATTGCCAATGCGAATCAGCTTAGTCTTCACTGAAATAACCTCCCTTTCTCTTCTTATGTAATTACATTATAATCACATAGCATAAGATGCGTCAAGTTAAGAGATGACCTTGAAAACATGACAGAAACGAAGAGCAAATTGTTCCCGAACCTCTTTGGGGAGAGTTCGCCGGTACGTATAAGTTCAGAGTCGGAGACGGGCGGATCATCTACACGCTTCAAGTGGAGAATATCTTGATCCTGCCGCATGGCTATGGGGACGCGCACCGATTCAAGAAAATACGGCGACGACATAGCCTGTGAGGACGCGTGACGCGAAGATGGGCCTATCGCGCGACGTGCCCACCATCGACGGCCAAAGCCTGACCGGTCACGTATGAGGCGGCATCAGAGCAAAGCCATATTACTGCGGCGGCCATTTCTTCCGGGTCGGCGATCCGGCCCATTGGAGATGCCGCTGCGATCTCGGCCGCCTTTTCCGGATAGCCGGGGAGCACTTCAGTCATCGGCGTTCTCGTGAAAGCGGGGCACACGGCGTTGACCCTGATTCCCTGCTTCCCATATTCAAGCGCTACCGTCTTGCTCAAGCCCACTATTCCGTGTTTGCTCGCGACATAAGCCGAATTGCCGAGGGCGCTGCCCACCAGCCCGGCCGTCGATGCCGTATTGACGATCGATCCACTGCCCTGTTTGAGCATCTGCATGATTTCGTACTTCATGCACAACCAGACGCCTTTGAGGTTGATGCCGATCACCTTGTCCCATGCCTCTTCCTCGTACTCCACGATGCGTGTGTGCATGCCGCTGACGCCCGCGTTGTTTAATGCGCAATCCAACCTGCCGTAAGTCTCGACAGCCTTCGTCACCATGCCCTGGACCTGTGCGGCGCTCGATACATCGGTCCTTACGAACCGTGCGTCCCCTCCGATCTCCCTGATCAGCCGCACTGTTTCCTCGCCCGCATCCGCCATTACATCGGCGACGATCACCTTCGCCCCTTCCTTTACGAATGCGAGAGCAGACGCACGACCTATCCCGGACGCCCCGCCCGTTACGACCGCAACTTTCCCAGCAAATGCTCCAGCCATGCGACCCTCCTCTGTTCCGGCGCCGTCCTCGGCCCAGCCCTTATGAGGCCGTAGCGCCGCGCCTTGATATAAGTGCCTGCTTTTTATCCCGACGACGATTTCGTGAAGCGGTAAAACTTGACGGCTATCAGGCTGCCGTTCGCAATCTTTCGTATCGTACTCCTCGAAGCGGGAGTTGTCAAGTTTTTAGTCGAGGCTTATTGCTGCAATACAATTATGTCGCCAAGGCCAGGTCCCGGGTGTACGCAACGTCTCAAGACCACATACGGAGGAATGCGGTTGACAGAAGTCTACTTTAAGTGTACTTTAATTCAGTGAACGTCGTCTGAATCGGGAGGCGTTGGTGGTGGATCCATCGGAAAAGGAGGGAAAAGAGATATGCGCCGAGATCGCGCTGAGAATCAAGATGTCCAGGAGGAAGAAGAGAATGACCCTGGATGTGCTTTCGGAAAGGACCGGATTCTCTAAAAGCTATCTGTCCCATATAGAGCGCGAGAAGCGCGAGCCGAGCATCACCACCCTGACCAAGATTGCGTATGCTCTCGGTGAAGAAGCATTATTCCTGATCTCAGGCGTTCGCCCGGAAGCGGACCAGACAGGCTTCATGGTTGTCAGGCCCAACGAACGCAAACGAATGCCGGACGGATTCGGTGCGCCGGGGTTCAAGTACGAGTCCCTCGCATACAAGAGACGGAACCGTATGTTGGACGCGTACATAATGGAGCTGCCATTCGATTTTCCTGCCGACCGCAATCCCTATGAGGGTCAATCCGCCGTGTTCGTCCTCGAAGGGAGCCATGAGTTCGTCTATGATGGTCAAAGCTATATTCTCCAAGAAGGCGATTTCTACTATTTCGATCCTATTAAGCCTCATAGCGCGAAGAGTCTCGGATCGATTCCATCCAAGATTCTGGTGGTTTTTACGGGGAGAAAATGACGGTGCATCTTCTTGTTCCGAGGGGCCTGCGAGCCGGGCGCGCCATAAAAAAGGCGGTTCAAACTCAGGAGGAGAACAATGACAAGCAGTAAATATAAGAGACTCTTCGAACCTACGAAAATCGGCAAGGTGCAGCTTAAAAACCGCCTGGTCAAGACTGCCGCCCAGACCTATTTCTTTGATTCCGGGGAACATAGAATAAGCAGTCTGGCAAAGGCTTTCTATGAAGCTTTGGCAAAAGGCGGCGCAGGCCTGGTCATAGTGGAAACACCGGCAATGGAATGGCCGTTGGCAGAAGCAGGCGACCGCCGTTTTCGAGTCGATGATGACAAATACATCAAAGATATCCGTGAGCTCACCGATGTAATCCATAAACACAACTGCCCTGCATTTGTGCAATTCTACCACCGCGGGCCATGGGGAGGAGTCTTTCAAAACAATCAATTAGTGGCCAAAAGAGTGGCAGCCTCGGCCGTTTCAGTGAGTACTTTAAAGTCTCCCTTTGACGTGCACGAGGAAGAACCGCCGGAAGCCTTAACCATAACGGAAATCGAAGAGATTACGGAAAGATATATAAATGGCGCCGTGAGGGTGGCCAAGGCCGGGTTTGACGGCCTCGAGATTAATACGGCCGGGGATCACCTGGGCGATACGTTCTTGTCGCGTTTCTGGAATAAACGCAGCGATAAGTACGGTGCTCAGAACATGGAAAACAGGACCCGTTTTGTTAGAGATATATTACGCGGGATCAAGAAAAGAGTAGGACCCGATTTCCCGGTGCAGATACTAATGAACGCCCTCGAAATCGGAGCAGGCGAAGAAGGTTTGAATATTGAAGAAACAAAAGAAATCGCTAAGCTATTTCAAGAGGCCGGGGCCGATTCTCTGCACATAAGGTCCCATTGGCTCGGTATGCACCAGGCGTCTTTCAATCATGAACTGCTTTTTTACCCCGAGCCCCATATCCCTTTAGAACAATTCCCGAAAGAAATGGACTGGAGCAGGGGAGGGTTTGGGGCAACCGTGCCGTTAACGGCAATGATAAAAAACACTGTTTCGGCGCCGGTCATGGCTGTGGGCGGACTCGACGCGGACCTGGGAGAGAAGATATTGCGTGAGGGGAAGGCAGACTTGATCGGCATGAACAGGCGTTTTTTCGCCGATCCCGAGTACCCTAACAAGGCAGCCGAAGGCAGACTCGATGATGTGGCGCCCTGTACGCACTGCAATCACTGCAATAAGCAGTACAATGAACCGAGGCACTGCAGGATCAACGCTTCTTTTGGAACCGATCAGTATGAAGTCGTAAAAGCCGCAAAGAAAAAGAAGGTGCTGGTGGTGGGCGGAGGGCCGTCCGGGATGCAAACTGCCAGGATAGCAGCCATGAGGGGTCACGATGTAACACTCTTTGAGAAGGGGCCTTATCTGGGAGGGTCTCTGCCGCTTGCTGCCATGGTAAAGGGGTTTGAGCTGGAGGACCTGCCTTCTCTTATCCGGTTTTTCAAGAGACAGATTAAAAAGCTGGGTGTAAATGTCGAACTTTCGAAAGAATTTACGGCTTCAGATGTTGATAGGGTCAAACCGGATGTCGTGGTGCTGGCATTAGGCGGCACGCCGACTCTTCCGGAAGTGCCCGGAATCGACAGGCGCAACGTGATCAAAAGCGCCGACCTGTACGGCATTCTCAGATTTTTTATAAGATTTTCAGGGCCGAGATTGTTAAGATTTCTAACCAAAATCTGGATGCCTATCGGGAAAGACGTAGTCATAATAGGCGGCGCTATACAGGGCTGCCAGTTAGGAGAATTTCTGACCAAACGTGGAAGAAAGGTCACAATAGCGGACACTGAAAAGGAACTGGGCAAGTGGCTGTATCCTGAGAGAAAAACCCGTCTGTTTTACTGGTTCAAGAGGAAAGGAGTTAAATTGATTAGCGGTGTAAAGCTCGAGGAGATAACACCGGATGGCTTAAGCATCATTGAAAAAGATGGCAATAAACAGTTCCTGCAGGCCGATAAGATCATTCCTGCAATGCCTCTGGCGCCGAACCTTGAACTTATGAATAAACTCAAAGGCAAAGTATCGGTAATCTATACTGTAGGCGATTGCACTAATCCGGGGATAATTCCGGATGCGACGGCTGCCGGCTGGGAAGTAGGCAATAAAATATAAAATGTCAAACGGCTCTTTGCATTTGATGATTTTAGAATGCGCCCTGCCACCTGTATATTGCAGACACATCCGGCTGCGCAGGGACGCTCATGTCTGTTTTCTCATCCCATACAATCCGGCCTGTGACCGTCTGTGCCGGTGTGGATAAAGATCAGGGTTTTGCCGGGAGAGGGGTGGACGCCGTGGCCCGTGCGTGGGGAGCGAGACGATCATGACCGCCGCCGGGCCCGAAACGAATTAACTGAATCTGCCATAATGAGGGGGTGCAGGGATGGCGAAGAGACAAGTAACCATAAGTGAAATTTTTGAGACGAGCGGATATACGTCGTACCAGTTGATGGTCTGTTTTTTGTGCTTTCTTGTCATGGTGCTCGATGGCTTCGATTTGATGGTCATCGGAGTGGCGTTGCCCAAGATGGCGGATTTTCTGCACGTGAAACCCGGCGCTCTTGGCCTTGCATTGTCCGCCGGTCAATTCGGGCCGCTGGTCGGCTCGGTCATTTTGGGTATGCTGGGGGACCGTTGGGGACGCAAGTGGATGCTGCTTATCTCCGCCCTCTTTTTCGGTGTTTTTTCCCTGATGACCGCATTTGTTACCACTCCGGGGCAAGTAGCGCTGTACCGGTTCCTCGCCGGACTTGGGTTGGGTGGGGCCGTCCCGAACGCCCTTGCTTTCGGCAGCGAATACGCGCCGGCCAAGTCGCGCACAATTTTCGTCACCACGATGCTTGGAGGCGTGCCCTTCGGATCCATGCTGGGCGCGCTTTCGGCCGTATGGCTGCTCCCGTATTACGACTGGCAGTCGCTCTTTCTTCTGGGCGGCGCCTTGCCCCTCGTAATCGGCCTGATACTGGTGTTCTTTCTTCCTGATTCGCTGGCATTCCTGGTCGGGCAGGGTAAAGACAAAATACGGATTCGCGCCATCGTCTCCAAGATAGCGCCGGCTCTCGCCGCCGATCCGGAAGTTGAGTTCGTCCCGGACGGAAAGAGGCTTTCCGGTGTGCCCGTCAAGCACCTTTTTATGGAACGGCGCGCATTGACCACCATCTTATTGTGGATAGGCGTAATCGGGAGCCTCTACTCGCTCTGGGTGCTGGGCTCGTGGTTGCCTACCCTGCTGCACAAGACCGGCGCTTCGGTCCGGCAGTATAGCTGGGCCTTTGCGTGCCTTCATGGGGGCTCTGTCGTGGCGTTTGTCATCATTGGCCGCATCATGGACAAGGTCAACCCTTTCCGGGTATTGATAGTGAGCTTTTTGGCCGGGGCCGTGAGCCTCGTGCTTTTCGGCTATACCGCCGGCGGTTCATTTGCCGTCACCATCGCCATGTCCCTTATCTGCGGCGCCCTCATAAACGCCAGCAACGGCGGCCTGTTGGCGCTTGCCACTCTGTTTTATCCCGTTGAAGTCAGATCGACAGGGATCGGCTGGGCATACGCGGTGGCGAAAGTCGGCGCCATGCTGGCGCCGGCCGTGGGAGGCTATATGCTCATCAGAAATTGGAGCGTCAGCCAGATTTGCAGCTCGCAGGCCCTGGTCGGAGTGTTTGTCGCAGCAGTTGTCGTGGCGCTGAGCATAACCGCCGGTTCAGCAGCGCGGACCGCCAAGGCTGCCGCGGCGGGAAGCAGGTAAGGGCCGGCCCGACAAAAAACCCTGAGAACGAGGGCGAAAGGCCCTGCCAACAGGCGCGCGAGCATCCTGTCCAAAGGATGGTAAACGCGCCTGTTGGCTTATTTGGCGGTTATAACGAACCGAAAAGAGACGATTATCGCGACCGCGCGATCTCAAGGGAGAGGGCCGGGGAATCACCCGTTATCACGCGTTCGCCGGCTCAGTGGACTCTCTTTCCGTAACCCTGCCAGTACTTATCCCTGAGCTCCTTCTTCTGGATCTTCCCGGAGCCGGTCTTTGGCAGAGCATCGATAAAGTCTACCGTCTTCGGGGACTTGTAGTGGGCGATATGATCCTTGCAGAACTGTACGATTTCGGTCTCCGTCGCCTGCCTGCCCGCCTTCAGCACCACAACGGCCTTCACCGTCTCCCCCCATTTGTCGTCGGGGATGCCGATCACTGCACATTCCAATACGGCCGGGTGCATATAGAGCACATTCTCCACTTCCGTGGAGTAGACGTTCTCGCCGCCCGTCAGGATCATATCCTTTTTTCGATCGACGATGGTCACATATCCTTCCCTGTCGATAACCGCCATGTCGCCGGTGTAGAGCCAGCCGTTCCGTATCGCCTTCTCGGTTTCTTCCGGTGCTTTCCAGTATCCGGCGGTTACGGTGTCCCCCTTCACGACGATCTCGCCTACCTCCTGCTCGTTGGCCGCAACATCCCGTCCCTGATCGTCGACAACCCGCAGCTCAACCCCGATAAACTCCTTTCCTGTCTTGGCCTTGAAGGTCAACTGATCGGGCTCGGGCAGGGCCAACAGGTGTTCCTTAAGAAGGGAGAGGGTGAGATACGGGCTCGTTTCCGTCATCCCGTAGGTCTGGACGTAATCGCAACCGAAGGTCTCCACTATCCTGCGCACCACCTCCGGGGCAATCGGCGCCCCGCCGCTTAAGAGGACCCTTAAACTCCGGTACGAGTAATTTGCCGCGTCGGGATGGTTGACCATCAGGTTGAGCATCGTCGGTATCAGGTTCGTGATCGTCACTTTTTCCTTTTCGATTGCCGTGAAAACCGTTTTCGGATCGAACTCCCGTACGAGCACGTGGGTTCCGCCGACCCAGGTGATGGCCCATGTAGCCCACGCATCGGCGAGGTGAAAGAGGGGGGCTACGTGAATCCAGACGTCCCTGTCTCTCAACTGCACCTCCGCTATCGTCCCGAGGGCATGGATGTACACGTTCTTGTGGGAGAGCATCACCCCTTTCGGCTTCCCCGTGGTGCCGCTCGTGTAATAGATCTGGGCCGTGTCCTCCGGTCGGATCTCTGCGTCGGGCAGGAAACCCGTGGTCTGCTGCCCGGCAATGATCGTCTCGTAGGTCGCGTCTTCGCCCGTCCCTTGCCCCGTCCATACGATTTGCTTTAGGCCCGGCACTTCCTTCCTCAGGGCGTCGACCTGACCCTTGAACATGGGATCGGCGACGAGCGTCTGTGATTCGGAATGGTTGAGAATAAAGGCCATTTCGGCGGAAGAGAGCCTGAAGTTGATGGGGACGCAGACCCCGCCGATACGGGCAACCGCGTGGTAGGTCTCGAGGAAGTAGTGACAGTTAGGGTGGAGGATCGCCACCTTTCCTCCACGCCGTATCCCCGACGCGGCGAGGTAGAGCGAAAGACGTGTTACCCTGTCGAAGAATTCGCCGTAGGTCCATCGATGGTCGCCGCAGACGATGGCCGGCTTTGATGAATAGAATTTCTGGGCCTTCCTGAGCGTATCTCCCAGGTTCACGATCTCCTCCTGAATTCTTGCTTTTTACCGTCTCTCCGCCCCCTATCGTCCCTGACAGGTCTCAAGAAAAGCGGTGGATAGACGCACCGTCGTCCAAAGAAAGGGAGGCAGCCGAATGAACACTTATCAAGGTACAGGATTTTGTGGTCGAAGGTAAAGAGGTTTTTGCGCAACCTGTTCTTTTGGGGTACAGTATGCATATGATCCAGGCTGAAACAGGCGTGCAATCTAACAATTTGGGGTGGATGGCTATTTTTGTCTTGACAATATTAGCGTTTTTCTGTAAACAATTCAAAACGTGGTGCAGACCCATTCTACATTTGGTTTTACAACCATTGTATGGAGGAGGCGAAAGCTATGAACTGGAACAGAAAAGGGGTGTCTGATCAAGGAATCGTAAGGCTTCTCACATGCGGGGGGATTGCAGCCTTAGCCGTCTGCCTGTTGATCTGCCTGGCCGGGATCGCGGGAGCGGTCGAGAAGGAGGTAAAATTCGCTTCATTGAACCCGGTTACCGGCGCCCTTGCGACATTCGGGATCACGCTGATACACGGCGTCGACATGGCTGTCGAGGAAATCAATACTTTGGGGGGGATAAAATCGCTCGGAGGAGCAAAACTGAGGCTCATCAGGTACGACACCCAGTCCGAGCCGGAAATGGGCGTTACCAGCACTGAAAGGGCCATAAAGGATGGGGTGGTTGCCATTATCGGGACAACGGGCGGTTATATCGCCCTCCCTACGACTACCATCGCCGAAAAGAACGCCGTGCCCATGATAGTGCCCGAGACAACTGCTAACCAGATCACCGGAAGGGGATATAAATATATCTTTAGAATATGCGCCACGGATGACACGATTGGAAAAGCGGACATTGCGACTATCACGAGCCTCGTGATAGATAAAAAGACGGGTAGAAAAATTAAGACCATAGGGGTCATGCATGACGATGGACCATATGGACAGGAACTCGCAAAGACAATAAAAGAACTTGCGAAACCCTACGGAATTGCAGTCTCGCCGATATTGTCTTATCCCACGTCAGTCACTGATTTCTCTTCCCTAATACTCAAAGTGAAGGAGAGTAACATAGATTTTCTTTATTGTGTCACGCATCTCGATGATGGCGTCTTAATAACGAAGCAGTTGGAAGAGTTAAAGTACATGCCGATGGGCGTCTACATCACCGGCGGAACGCTATTCGAGGGGTATCAGCGGGCAGTGGGCAAACTGGCTAATTATATTTTTGGCGACCGTCTGTGGGCGCGGCAGATGAAATTTGAAGGGGTCCCACAAGGAAGGGTTGAAGCGCTCAATGCTAAATATAGAAGCCTGTACAAAGAGGACATGGACGGCATGGCAATGGAAGGGTTTTCGGCAGTATACGTCTTAAAGGATGCGTTGGAGAGGGCGGCGTCAACCGACAGGGAAAAGATCCGGGATGCGCTTGCGAAGACGAATTACTACGGGGGCATTCAACCCTGCAAGGGTGGCAGGATCCAGTTTGACGAGACGGGACAGAATAAAAACGCGCTCTTCTTTGGCGTCCAGTTTTTGAACGGACGGGCCGAGGTTATCTGGCCTGCCGAATATGCGACCGCGAAGCCCGTCTTCCCGGTCCCGAGGTCGAATGAAGGAAAGTAAACAGGAGAATGAGGCAGACCCCGGCCTTCCGGCCCGGAATTGGGAGAGCGCCGGTAGGGCCTGCCGGCGAGCGAAGGGGAACGGATCAAAATGGGCTTTGAAAGAGTATTGATCCAGGGGATTGTGAATGGAATCTTTACCGGGGGCGTATATTCGCTCCTGACAGTCGGGATGACGCTGATTCTCGGGGTCATGGACGTGCTCAATTTTGCCCACTGCGCCTTGATGATGGTCGCCATGTACAGCACATACTGGTTATTTACGCTGGCGGGCGTCGACCCTTACGTCTCGCTGCTGGTGGTCATTCCCCTCTTTTTTTGCTTCGGGTTTCTGATCCAGAGATTTCTGATCGGCAAGATCATGGAAGCAGGGATCTTTGCGCAATTCCTACTGACCTTTGGCTTGATGCTGGTCATCGAGAATGTCGCTTTGCTCTTGTGGGGTTCTTCGCCGCGAACGACGCACGTCGGTTATTTGCCTGGCAGCATCATCCTAGGCGATATCACCGTGAGCATACCGAGGTTCGTGATGTTCGTCTTCTCGCTCGTCATCATCACTTCCCTCTATCTCTTCCTGAAGAATACGGATACGGGAAGGGCTATCAGGGCGGCCAGCCAGGACAAGGACGGCGCGCTGCTCGTGGGCATCAGCATCAAGAGAATATATTATCTGGCCTTCGGACTGGGGACGGTGTGCGCGGGGGTTGCAGGAACGCTTCTCGTAACGTTTTTGCCTGTCGTGCCTACCAGCGGCCGCTCTTTCGACGTGCTGGTATTCGTGGTCCTGGTGCTGGGAGGCACGAAGAGCTTCATCGGCGCAATCCTGGGCGGCCTGATCATCGGGATCGTACAGTCGCTCGGAACAATTTTCATACCCGGGGGCTTAAATGCAGGCCTGATGACGGCGTTCCTGATTTTCATCGCGGTGCTACTGTTCAGGCCTCAGGGGATATTCGGCAACATATGAGCTTCTTCCGGACCATGGGAAAAAGGCTTTTTTACGGTCAACCGGCTTTATGGATAGTCGCCCTGATAGTGGGCGCTTTCCTCGTATTCCCCATTTTTTTCGGTGGTTATTTCCTTCATCTCGCGATCATGCTTCTGCTGAGCATCTACCTGTCTCAGAGCTGGAATATCGTCGGGGGATACGCGGGACAGCTCTCATTCGGCCATGCGATATTTTACGGCGCCGGCGCCTATGTGTCCACCCTCCTATTCATAAACTGGGGCATAACGCCATGGGCGGGCATGTTCGTGGGCGGCATAGCCGCCGTACTGCTGGGGCTCTTCATTGGCTATCTGAGCTTCAGGTACGGACTGCGGGGTCTCTATTTCGGGCTCGTGTCGATAGCCTTTAACGAGGTATTCCTCCTCATCGCGAAAAGCTGGATCCAAGGAGGCTCGGCAGGCATTATGATCCCGCTCAAGGGACACGCGCCGGCGATAATGCAGTTCACGGGCAAGACACACTACTATTACCTCATCATGTTTCTTGCCTGCTCGATCATGTACGTCGTTTACAGAATTGACCGGTCCAAGATGGGGTATTACTTCCGGGCGATAAAAGCGAACGAGGCGGCGGCCGAATGCCTTGGCGTCGATTCCACCAGATACAAATTGATCGCAGTCGGTCTCAGTGCCTTCTTTACCGCGCTCGGGGGCACCTTCTATGCGCAGTACATGCTATATATAAACCCGGAGATCGCCTTCAGGATGGATGTGAGTTTCGCAATGCTCATCCCCGCCATGGTAGGAGGTCTGGGAACGGTCTTCGGCCCAGCCCTGGGGAGCCTGTTTATCATTGCGCTTGGCGAAATAGCCAATACGGCCTTGGGCGGCCAGAAATACACGGGGATGTCGTTGGTTTTGTACGGGGTTGTCTTGATGGTGTTCGTCATATATGTCCCGCGCGGGTTAATCGGCTCATTGAAACAGGTGCAAATGTCCCTGTTGCGCAAAAAGGCAACGTAATAGGATGGCGATGTCATTTTTTGAAGCCAAGAACGTGGTGAAAATATTCAGCGGGCTCGTCGCGGTGAGCAATTTGAGCTTTGACGTGCGCGAAGGGGAAATAGTCGGCTTGATCGGCCCCAACGGCGCCGGAAAGACGACGGTCTTCAATCTGATCAGCGGGTTCCTCCCTCCCGACAAAGGAATCATATCGTTCAACGGGAGGGGTCTCAACGGCCTCAAGCCAAACAGGATCTGCGAAATGGGCATAACGAGGACGTTCCAAATAACCCAGCCCTTTCGGGGTCTTACTGTATTTGAAAATGTGCTCATCGGCTCTTTCAGACGGACAACGTCCCACAGCGTCGCCGCATCGAATTCAGTGAATATCATCGAGCGTCTGGGGCTAACCGGCAAGATGGACGAAGTACCCGAAAACCTCTCCATCCCTTACCTTAAAAGGATCGAGCTCGCGAGAGCGCTCGCAACGGAACCCAGGATTTTACTCCTTGATGAAATAATGGCAGGCCTGAATCCGAAGGAGACTGACGACATTGTGGCCCTGATCCGTGAGATCAACAGGGAAGGCATCACAATACTCATGATAGAGCACGTGATGCGGGCAATCATGTCATTGTGCAACCGCGTAGTGGTGATCCACCACGGGGAGAAGATCGCAGAGGGAACCCCTGCCCGCATATCGAATGACGAGGCCGTAATCAAGGCATACTTGGGCGAGGATTATATAATTGCTGGAGATTGAGAACCTCAACGTCGGTTACGAACGAGGGAAGATTCCGGTATTGCACGATATTGCCTTGCGTGCGCCTGCCGGAGAGATCACCTCAATTGTCGGATCGAACGGAGCGGGAAAGTCGACCCTTCTGAAGGCAATTTCGGGTCTTATTCGCCCTATCCGCGGCAGCATCAGGTTCTCCGGTGCGCAGATCGAGAATATGGGGTCGCAAGACATAGTAAAGAGTGGATTGATCCAGATTCCTGAGGGGAGAAAAATATTCCCCGAAATGACGGTCTACGAGAATCTGCTTCTGGGGGCTTATGGGAGAGTGGCAAAGGAAGACAGGGGAGCGACCCTGAACCGTGTTTTCAACCTTTTCCCCGTGCTGGGGAACAGGAGAAAGCAGTTGGCGCGAACGCTGAGCGGCGGCGAACAACAGATGCTGGCTATCGGCAGGGGACTGATGAGTTCCCCGGCGCTGCTGATGATGGATGAGCCATCGCTTGGCCTTGCGCCTATTATGGTGAAGAGCATGTTTGAGATTATTCGGGAGATAAACGCACGCGGGGTGACCGTTTTGCTTGTCGAACAGAACGTGAGGCAGGCCCTAGAGATGGCCGGTAGGGCCTATCTGCTCGAAAACGGAAGGCTTGTCATGGAGGGCAGCGGCAAAGAAATTCTGGGAAGTGAATTCACAAAGAAGGCGTATTTGGGGATTTAGCGGATGATAAGGAAATCGAGCCCCATAGATTAATGAGGCGCCGCAAAAAAAAGAGGGAGCCTGTATGGACTTTGGTCTCAAGGGTAAAATTGCGATAGTGACGGGCGCCGCCGGGGGCATAGGAGGCGCCGTTGCGAGGGACTTCGCCAGGGAAGGGGTTAATCTGTCGCTCCCTTATCACCGGAAGGCGTGCACGGACCTGATAGAAGAGATCAAGGGGTTCGGGATCGAAACGATGACGGTTCATGCGGATATCTGCAACGCGAACGATATCGAGGCGCTGGTCCAGGCGACGTACGATCGATTTGGAGCAATCGATATACTGGTGAATAATGCAGGCGCAGGGCTGTTGGGATCGGTTGAAGACACGACTGAGGAAGACTGGGACCGAATGATGGCGCTCAACCTGAAAAGCGTCTTTCTCCTGTCGAAGGCGGTACTGAAGCATATGAAGCAACAGAGATGGGGGAGAATCATCAACATCGGCTCGGTGTTAGCAAAGACCGCCACGAACGCGCGTCCCTGGATAGATCCCCGAGGCTCGGCAAAAACGGGCGGCGGCGCCTATGCGGCCTCGAAAGCGGGCGTGCATACGCTCACCAGGGCCCTGGCCAAGGAGACTGCGGCTTATGGCATCACAGTGAACTGTGTAGCGCCGGGACCCACCAGAACGGCGCAGGTGCCGGGTCTCTCCGAACCGGTGAGGGACCAGCTGCCTGTTGGACGAATCGGCGAGCCCGAAGAGATATCCGCCTTCGTCGTGCTTCTCGCGTCCCAGCGGGGAGGCTACGTGACCGGAGAAATCATGGATGTAAACGGCGGGCTGTGGATGGATTGATTCCATTTGAAATTTTCATTGCCAGGGAGGAAAGCCATGTCGATGACGATTACGGAGAAAATATTGGCCAGGGCGGCGGGGCGCGACAAGGTCTCTCCGGGTGAGATGATAACGTGCGACATCGATCTTATCTGCATGGGCGATCTCCAGTTCCCTATCTTCAAGAGGACCCTCGACAGGATGGGGGCGAAATCGATCCGCAAGGACCG
The DNA here is from genome assembly GCA_963733345.1 of uncultured delta proteobacterium. Classification (GTDB taxonomy): domain Bacteria; phylum Desulfobacterota; class Syntrophorhabdia; order Syntrophorhabdales; family WCHB1-27; genus BOG-1155. Next base: position 1,137 of record CAVTDX010000093.1, on the reverse strand, counting down.
GGTGATCTTTGTGGTCGATCATTTCCCCACGCCGACGACGCCCGACCAGGCAAGGGTCAATCGGCTGACGCGCGAATTCGCCCGCTCGCAGGGACTGGTCCCGCTGGAGGGCGGGATCAAGGACCAGCTTCTCTGGGAAAACGGCCTGCTTCGGCCCGGCATGCTGATCGTAGCCGCCGATTCGCATATCCCCACGTGCGGCGCCCTGGGCCTTTTTGCCGCGGCGTTCGGCCCGTCCGAGGCAGCCATGATGGCGGTGATGGGGAAGTTCTGGCTGAGGGTCCCGGAAACCATCCGGTGCGAAGTGACGGGGGAGCTGCGGCCGTTTGTGACGGCAAAGGACATAGGCCTATCTATCCTCGGGCAGAAGGGAGCGATCTTCGCGAACTATAAGGCGATGGAGTTTTGCGGGGAGACGGTCGAAAATCTCGGCATTGACGGGAGAATAACCCTTTGCAACATGTCTACGGAAATGGGGGCGAAAAACGGGATAGCGGCGCCGGATTCCATCACGGAAGCGTTCTTAAAAAGGTGGAATGTCGCCGGCTGGAGCCCCATCGGGAGCGATCCCGATGCGTCCTACGCCGAAACCATTCATGTAGACGCATCGAGGCTCGGGCCTCTCGTGGCCGCCCCCCACAGCCCGGGCAACGTGAAGCCGATCTCCGAGGTCAGGGGGACTCGAATCGACCAGGCGTTTATCGGATCGTGCGGAAACGGAAATATGGACGATCTCAGGGCTGCGGCTGCGATCCTGCGGGCCAGGCATGTTGACCCCCGAACGAGGCTCGTCATTGCTCCGCCGTCCCGCGAAGTCCACCTGCAAGCGGTCTCCGAGGGGCTCGTAGAAACATTCCTCAAGGCCGGGGCCCTCGTGAGCGGCATGACGTGCAGCGTCTGCCCCGGTCAGGAAGGCGTCCTGCTGCCGAAAGAAGTGTGCATTGCCTCCTCTCCGCGCAACTTCAAGGGAAGGATGGGAAGCCCGGAGGCGCTCATTTATCTGGCTTCGCCGGCCACGGTCGCAGCCTCGGCGGTCAAGGGCGAGATAACCGATCCGAGGGAATTTTTATAAGGAGGGAGCCATGGTTCTCAGGGGCAGGGTATGGAAGCAATACGTACGAATCAGTGATGCATAAC
>CAVTDX010000092.1:0-10260 GCA_963733345.1 uncultured delta proteobacterium | reverse complement strand
ACCATCGCTAAAGATAATCTCTCTGAAAGAACGCTTTAAAAAAAACACGAAGGAAGTAACGACAGGCTATGAGTGCGGCATCTCGGCTGGAAGGGTTCAACGACGTGCAGGAAGGAGTACAGGACTGTTAGAGTTTATGCTCCAAATAGCAGGATTCAGACGCTTTAAGGAGAATCTGACGCGCCCGTTCGGTTATGGGCTGACGCCCTTATCACCCGCCGGCGGCCGACGATTAGGACATAGATGCAGTAAGGGCTCAAGCTGATTGGTGATCTTCCTGCCGGAAAATCATTCTCTAAAAAGGAGAAAAAGGCAGGCGGTAAGAAGAATGGTTGGAACAGGCACCAAGGGGAAGTTTAATATATCGATCATGGAGATAGCACAGACGAGCCCTTGCAAAGGCCACGATAGGTTTTGCGGTAGTCGGCGTGAACACAGGACCACGGCCACGCCACCCTGGAGAATCGTGTCGCGCTACATCGAGTCCATGTATATAGGGAAGGTGATCGGGTCCAGGACGGAGATCATGGTGATAGGACAATGAGGCACAGACGCCTTCGGCTGCATCATGGTTCCGGCAGGAATTTTATATTTTCCATCATACATTAGGAGATCAAGGACCCCTTATGGGTTCGATTACGCTCCTCGACGTGAAAATGACCGTGATACCTGAACATGCAAAGGTGCTTTATTTTTGTCCACGGCAGCGAGGAAGATGACAAGAACCGTGGAGGCCCTCGGACGGGCCAGGGGTTACATGACACGCACTTTTCTCCCTCGGGACCAGGATAAAGCTGAGATATATGCCGCAGTTCGTCTTTGTCTTCGAGGACCGGAGCGGGAAAGACTCGCCCGACAACAACGACTCCTGCGAGGGTCGAATTCGTCTTTCTGGGCGATGTTCCAGAGGATTAAGGAGGTCGCTGACAAAGGCCGCACGTTCCTCGTCCACGACCCACGTGGCACCTGATGGAGACGCCGTCGGTTCGAAACTTCGCCCTGTGCTTCTCCCTTGCCGGCATGGGAAAGGATGCCGCCTGGTACTCCTCACCCGACGCCGTCCCTTACCGGTACCAGTGTCTCTCCCGAGGCCTGTGGTCGTGCACCACGAGCTTCCCGAAGGCTCCTTTACGATGCGGTCATCGTCGTCGATTGCGGCAGCCTCTTCAGGGTGGGGTGATGGCCACGAATCCCGAAACAGAGGGGTTTTCTCATCATATCTATTATCACCGAGGTGAACGAGGCCTTCTAGAGATCAACATCATCGACGCAAAGGGCTTCGTCGACCGCCCAGATAATTCACCTGGACCCGAGGGCCCAAGTGAGGTTTACGGTTCGACACCGCCGCCAACCTGTATGCCGGCATCCTGACCGACACCGGTTCTTTTTGCTACGAAAACACCACTCTCCGCCCGTCCTCGATCTCTGCGAGGAGATGATCTCTTTCGGAGTCAGCCCCGCATCGGTGGCCATCGGGGTCTACGAGAGCCACCCGAAGGCCTCTTCAGCTCCTCGCCGTCCTGGCGACGCTCGACGTGCGCCAGGGCAATCCTGCCCTCATGAAACGTCTCGAGCGTCGCCAGGACCAGGCAGAGGAGCTGAAGCCGCTCCTTCGGGTGGCTCTCGTAGACCCCGATGGCCACCGATGCGGGGCTGACTCCGAAAGAGATCATCTCCTCGCAGATGGAGAAGGCGCGCAGAGTCGTGTTTTCGTAGCAAAAAGAACCGGTGTCGGTCAGGATGCCGGCATACAGGTTGGCGGCGATGTCGACCGTAAACCTCACTTCCAGGGCCCTCAGGATAAGATAGAGTATCTCGGCGGTCGACGAAGCCCTTTCGTCGATGATGTTGATCTGTCCGAAGGCCTCGTTCGCCTCGTGATGATCGATATTGATGAGAAAACCCCTCTGTTTCAGGGATTCGTGGCCGTCGCCCACCCTGAAGAGGCTGCCGCAATCGACGACGATGACCGCATCGTAGGCGCCTTCGGGAAGCTCGTGGTGCACGACCGCAGGCCTCGGGAGGGACGCGTACCGGTAAGGGACGGCGTCGTGCAGGTATACGGCGGCGTCCTTTCCCATGCCGGCAAGGGAGAAGCACAGGGCGAAGGCCGAACCGACGGCGTCTCCATCGGGGTCCACGTGGGTCGTGACGAGGAACGTGCGGCCTTTGTCCACGACCTCCTTAATCCTCTGGAACATCGCCCACCTTCTCCGATTCGACCCTTCGCAGGAGCTCGTCTATGCGGGCAAGTCTTTCCCGCTCCGTATCAAAGACAAAGACGAGCTCCGGCATATATCTCAGCTTTATCCTGGTCCCGAGGAGGCGCCTGATGTAACCCCTGGCCCGTCCGAGGGCCTCCACGGTCTTGTTCTTCTCTTCCTCGCTGCCGTAAACAGAATAAAGCACCTTTGCATGCTTCAGGTCCTCGGTCATTTTCACGTCGAGGAGCGTAATGAAGCCCATGCCGGGGTCCTTGATCTCCTGATGTATGATGGATGAAATTTCCTCCCGGAACTGGTCCTGCAGCCGAAGGCGTCTATACCTCATCTCCTATCACCATGATCTCCGTCCTGGACCCGATCACCTTCCCTATATACATGGACTCGATGTAGCGCGACACATTCTCCAGGGTCGCATCCACGTGGTCCTGTTTCACGCCGACTACCGCAAAACCTATCGTCGCCTTTTGCCAGAGGTTCGTCTGGTCTATCTCCATGATCGATATATTAAACTTCCCCTTGGTCCTTTCGACCATTCTTCTTACCGCCTGCCTTTTCTCCTTTAGAGAATGATTTTCCGGCAGGAAGATCACCAATCGCGAAAGACCTACTACCATCTATGTCCTAATCGTCGGCCGCCGGCCCTTAATAAGGGCGTCAGCCCATGACCGAACGGGCGCATCATTCTCCTTAAAGCGTCTGTTTCTCCTGCTCCTCGACGTAGAACTCCATCCTGTCTCCTTCCTGCACGTCGTTGAACCCTTCCAGCGAGATGCCGCACTCATAGCCTGCCGTTACTTCCTTCGTGTCGTCCTTGAAGCGTTTCAGAGAGATTATCTTGCCGCTGAAAATGATCTCCCCCTTCCGCACGACCTTTGCCGTGGCGCTTCTCGTGACTTTCCCTTCAGTCACGTAGCAGCCGGCGATTGTGCCTATCTTGGAGACGATGAAGGTTTTTCTCACCTCCCCGGCGCCGATCTTCACTTCCACGAGGCGCGGCGCGAGGAGGCCCTCCATGGCTTTTCTGACGTCGTCGATCATGTCGTAGATGACCGAATAGGTCCTTATATCCACCTTCTCCTGCTCGGCAAGGGTCTGCGCCTTTGCCGTCGGCTTAGCATTGAAGCCGATGATCACGGCCCCGGACGCCATTGCGAGGTTCACGTCCGTTTCGGTGATGGTCCCGACCCCGCTGTGAATGATATTTATTTCGACGGCTTCCGTGGAAAGCTTCTTGAGGGCTTCGCTTATCGCGTCCAGCGTCCCTCTGGCGTCGCCCTTCAACACCAGGCCCAGGGTAAGCCTCGTCGCCTGGCCCATTCTCGCATACAGCTCATCCAGGGTAATGCGCGAGCTTTTGGCCTGTTCCTGTTCCCTTATCTTTTCCTGTCTGAACCGGGAGAGCTCTCTCGCATACCTCTCCTCCGTTGTGGCAATGAACGGGTCGCCGGCCTTCGGCACGTCGGAAAAGCCGACCACCATGACAGGGGTCGCCGGAGGGGCCTTCTGTATCCTTTTGCCTTTGTCGTCAACGAGCGCCCTGACCCTTCCGAAGGCGGCGCCGGCGATGAAGGGGTCCTGGATCTTGAGCGTCCCCTCCTGGATGATGACGGCGCCGAAGGGGCCATGGCCTTTATCTAGCCCGGACTCGATGATGATGCCTTTCGCCAGCTTGTCAGGGTTTGCCTTCAGCTCCAGGAGCTCCGCCTGCAAAAGGATCAGCTCCAGAAGCCCCTGGATCCCGATCTTCTTTTTCGCCGATATCTTCGCAGTCAGCGTAGTTCCGCCCCATTCTTCAGGCTGGAGACCGAGCCCGGTCAGCTCTTTCATGACCTTGTCGGGGTTGGCGTTTGCCTTATCGATCTTGTTGATGGCGACAATGATCGGCACGCCGGCGGCCCTTGCGTGGTCTATGGCCTCTCTTGTCTGAGGCATGACCCCGTCGTCCGCAGCCACGACCAGCACTACGATGTCGGTCACTAGGGCCCCCTCGCCCTCATCGCGGTAAATGCCTCATGGCCAGGGGTATCGACAAAGGTGATCTCCTTTTTTTCCACTTTGGCCATATAGGCGCCGATGTGCTGGGTTATGCCCCCCGCCTCCCGCTCGGCGACGTTCGTGTTCCTGATCGTATCCAAAAGGAGCGTCTTGCCGTGGTCGACGTGCCCCATAATAGTCACAACCGGCGGCCTGGATTTGAGATTTTCGCGGGCCTCCGCCTGCTGTTCTTCGTCTCTCGTTAAAAAGGCTTCTTCGACAGAGAAAATCCGCTCGACGTCGAATCCGGCGTCTCCGGCGATGAGGGAGGCCGTATCGTAATCGACCGCCTGGTTGACGTTGCTCATGACCCCGAGGCGGAGCAGCTTTGCTATCACGTCGGAGGCCTTGACGCTCAATCTCTTCGCGAGCTCGCCGACCTGTATATGGTCGGCGATCCTGACGACCTTCCTCGCAGGCTTCGCCTCTGCCTTCCGCTCTTCTTCGGCCCTGTCCTCCCTCTTCTCCTTTCTGCCCCTGAAAGGGAGGGTCTTGCCCTTCTGCCGCCGGAAAGCGTACAAGTCTTCTTCCTTGATGACGACTTTTCTTTTGCCTACGCCTTTGCCCTTCAGCTTCGCTTCTTCGATTTCTTCCTCTTCTATCTTTTTCAGAAGGCGCTCGGCCTTCTTTTTCTTCCTTTCCTCCTCGGTCTCTTCATCTTCGACCAGCGCAAATTCCTTGTTGAGGTCCTGCTTATAGACCTCTTCGAGAGCCCTCGTTATCTCCTGCTTCTTTTCTTCGCCGATGCCGTCGATATCCGCCTTCGCCGTTTCTTCGACCGTTGCGGCCGTCTCTTTTTCCACGACTTCAGGCTCTTCCGCTCTTTTCTGTTTCATATCGACCCGTTCGATCATCTCTATCTGGGGCCGCGCCTGGGCTTCCTCGGGGCGCTTTTGCGCCTTGGCTTCCGCTGCGGGTTTTTGTCTCTTTACGAGACCGATAACCGGCTCTTCGGCCCCTCTACGGGACGCCTCCACAATCCTCCTTACCGTTGCCGGCGCTTCTTTCGGCGCCCCTGCAACTTCCCGGCCGGGTCCTTGAGGCGCCTGCTTGACTTCAGGCGCCTCCGCGGCGGGCGGCTGGACCCTCCTTCTGATAATAGTGGAAGCCACCCTCTTTTCTATGAAGGTCTCTCCCGACAGGGTGGATTTTGTCGTCTCCGAGAGCGCCGGCTCTTCCTTCTCTTTTTCCTTTTCTTTTATCTTAACCCCAATGCTTTTCAGCTTCGATAAGATCTCCTCATCCTTGATCTTATCCGTGAGGGTTGTTATTTTGATTTTCGCCATTCTCAGACCTCCCTTGCCGACTCTCTTCTTTACTGACTCTCTTCCCTCGCGCAGCCTTCCGGCGCCAAGGCATCTTCTGCCGCCTCTTCGGCCTCGGCCGCTTCCACCGGCGCCGCCGTCCCTGCGGCTTTTTCAGCCTCCCTCTCCTCAGCCGCCTTCTTTGCGCGCTCGATGATCCTCGCGCAGTCTTCTATGGAGATGCTCGTGATCTTGTTCAATTCTTCCGGGCTCAGCCGGATAATGTCCGACATATCCCTCAGATACTCGTCGAAGAGTATGCGGGCGAGGATCTCGTTGATCTGCAGCCGTTCCACCAGGTCGTCGATGACTTTGCGCGATGTCTTCTCGACCTCCGACTCGCTCTTTATATCGGTTTTCCAGCCGGTGAGCCTGGAAGCGAGCCTCACGTTCTGACCTTTCCTTCCTATCGCAAGGGAAAGCTGATCGTCATGGACGATAATCTCCATGGAGTGTTCTTCTTCATTTATATAGACTTTGGAAACCCGCGCGGGGGCCAGGGCGTTGCAGACGAATTTTGCCGCGTCCTTGATCCACGGGATGATATCGATTTTCTCTCCTTTCAGCTCCTGCACCACGGCCTGGACCCTCGACCCCTTCACGCCGACGCAGGCGCCTATGGGGTCGATGCTCGGATCCTGGCTGTGAACCGCTATTTTTGCCCTTTCGCCGGGCTCCCTCGCCGCTCCGACCACCTTGATGATGCCCTCCTGAATCTCAGGCACCTCTATTTCGAAAAGCTTCACGAGGAAGCCGGGATAAGTCCTGGATAAAAGGATCGTGCAGCCTCTCTGCGTCTTCTCCGCGTCCAGGATGTATCCCTTCACCCTGTCTCTCCGTTTGAATACCTCGTTCGGCAGCACTTCCTTGAAAGAGAGGATCGCTTCAGTTTTACCCAGGTTTACGACATAGTGGTTTTTCTCCACCCTCTGGATCACGCCGGTAGCGATCTCGCCTTTCTTGTCCTTGTACTCATTGTAAATGACGTCGCTCTCCGCGTTACGCACCTTCTGCATGATAACCTGCTTGGCCGTCTGTGCGGCAATCCTGCCGAGGGTGGACGTGTCCATCTTGATGCCGATGCTGTCGCCTACCATGCACTCAGGGTCCTGCTCCTTTGCTTCCTCAATCGATATCTCCATATCAGGGTCTTCAATATCTTCAACCACTGTTTTAAATCGGAAAATCTCTATTTCCCCGATGTCGGGATTATATTTGGCTTCCAGCTCCAGGTGGCTTCCGAATTTTTTCTTGGACGCCGAGAGCACGGCCTCCTCGAGCGCCTCTATGATGATATCTTTGGGAATGCCTTTCTCCTTTCCCACCTGCTCTATCACATAATTTAAGTCAAAATACATGGCGCTCCCCTCATATCTCAAATTCGAGATTTGCTTTCGTTATTGCGGACAACGGGATACTGTGCGTATCCGTTTCCTGCCGGACCTGCACTTCGTCTGCCTTCACTTCGATGATCTTCCCCCTGAACTCCTGCTTCCCGTCGACCGCGAACCTCGTGAGGATCCGACACGTCTTGCCCTTGCCGCGCTCGAAATCGGCCTTTTTCCTCAGCGGTCTGGTCAACCCCGGGGAGGAGACTTCCAGGGCATAAGGGTGATCCATGATGTCTTCCACGTCGAGCAGCCGGTCCAACTCCCGACTGACCTGCTCGCAATCGGCTATGGTCGCCCCGCCTTCCTTGTCTATATAAATCCTCAAGAGCCACCGCTTCCCCGACGGCCGGAATTCGACGTCAACAAGCTCGAGCGCTGATTCCTGAAGAATAGGCTCAACAATGCGAGTTGTCTGCTCGACGATCTCTGCTGCGGTATCAGCGTCCAAGGATGCCCTTAAATTAAAAAAGCGGGGTAAACCCACTTTTTCAACTGTACATTTTAGCATGTTCGCTCTGTTATTTCAACATCAAGGATTTTTCAGTATTCTTCCGTCTTTGTCCCTTCTTGTTTTTTTGGCTGTCGCGACGGGTGTTTCAGGACGACCTCGGCATGATGCCTGTATGGTTTGTCGGTATCCATGTCAAGCACCACGTAGCGTTTCCAGTCCACCTGAACCTCGGCGGGCAGGAGGGTGGTCGTCATCCATTTCTCACCGTTATAATAGAAAAAGAGCTTCCGACCGGTATCCATGTAAACCGCCGAGTCCGGGTAATAGCGATAGCGGTAGTGCGCGTGGGCGGCAGGAGTTGGAGCGGGGCCCCCACGCTGGAGGCTTCCCGTCTCCTGGCATCCGGGCCCCGCGAGCAGCGTCAGGAGCGCGAAGAAAGCAAGAACCTTCAGGAGGCGCCCTCCCGTGGACGACGCCTCGCATTTTTCGATGAAAATATTTCTCCTCACAACGTGAAAATCGTAATTGCGTTGCCTGCGTACGACCGCTTTCGACTAAAGTCGACGCCTTTAAAGTTACCGCGCTTCCTGTGTTTTGTCAATGATGTTCACGATTTGCGTCGCTACCGCTCTTTTCCGGGAGCGCCGGGATCGAGCACCCGGCGTATCGTCCTCGCCAGTTCCGCCCTGACGAACGGCTTCACCACGAACGCCCTGATGCCGAGCGTCTCCGCCTGCTCCGGTGAGACTGCATCGCTGAGGCCCGTGCACAGGATGACGGGCATCTCCTTTCTAACGCCCAGGATTTTCTCCGCGAGCACCGTCCCCGTCATGCCCGGCATGGTCTGATCGGTTATAACGAGGTCGAACCTGGCCGGGTTCCCCAGGAAGACGCGCCAGGCGTCCACGCCCCCGGCAACGGTCGTCACTTCGTACCCGAGAGCGCTCGAGCGTCGTCCGGACAGTTGAGGCGAGCAACTCTTCATCATCGACGAAAAGTATCCGCTCATGCCCGCCGGGAAGGGACTCGACGTCTGCGTCCTTGCCTATCTCGGGCGCCCTGATATGGGGCAGGTAGATGCGGAACGAGGCGCCTTTGCCCGGCTCGCTCTCGACGGCGATGGCCCCCCCGTGGGCCCTGACGATGCCGTAGATGACGGCGAGCCCCCATCCCCGAGCCCTGCCCCGCCTTCCTGGTGGTGAAAAAGGGTTCGAATATCCTCCTGCGCACGGCGTCCGTCATGCCCACGCCGGTATCGCTGACGGTGAGCAGCACATAGCCGCCGGGCAGCATGTCGGCGACCGGCAGGGGGTCCGAAGGGGCGAAAGAGACGGCTTCGAGGCTCATGCGCAACTCGCCTCCCGACCCGTGCATGGCTTGGGCGCTGTTTGCGGCGAGGTTCATCAGGATTTGCTCCATCTGCGCCGGGTCGGCCAGCACCGTGTCCGGCCCGGTCCCGAAGTCGGCTTGCATTTCAATGGTGGTCGGCAGGGAGGAACGGAGAAACTTCCAGGTCTCGTCGAGGAGCGGCGTCAGGGCGAGGACTCTCCGCTCCTGGCAGGTCTTCCGGCTGAACGTCAGGATCTGCTTCACCAGGTCGCGGCCTCTCCGGGCCGCCTGCAGGATGTGCTGAAGGTTCTTCCGGCACCCTTCTATGTCTTCCAGGTCGTCGAGCGCCAGTTCCGCGTTACCCATGATAATGGCAAGCATATTATTGAAATCGTGGGCGATGCCGCCGGCGAGGGTCCCTACGGCCTCCAGTTTCTGGGCCTGGAGGAGATGGCTTTCCAGCCTCTTCTCCTCGGTCACGTCCCGCGAAAGGGCCGCATAGTTAATAATCTGTCCGGAGGCGTCCCTCACGGGCGACAGGACCACTTCGACCTCGTAGGGCGTCCCGTCTTTCCGCATCCCGGGCAGCCGTCCCGACCACACGCTTCCCCCCATGATCGTCGTCATGAGAGACGCATAGGTTTTCTCGTCCAGACGACCGAGAATGCCCACGTTTTTTCCGACCACTTCCTCTTGGGCATAGCCGGTAATGCGCGAGAAGGCGGGATTCACGTACTGCACAAAGCCTGCGGTCGAGATTACCGCGACGCCTTCGACAGCTTCCTCGATGGCGGCCGCCAAACAGACGCGCGCCTCTTCCGCCCTTCGGCTTCCTGCGGTCTCGGCCTCTTGCGCCTCCCGGGCTGCCATAGGCTCAACGCTCCGTTCCCGTGCGCGCCTGATAAGGTCGTCGCGCGCCCGGCGGGCCTCCCGCACCGCTTCGGCGCGCGCGTCTTCCGCCTCACGGAGCCTGGCCTCGAGGGCCGCAATGAGGTCATCCGAGCTTTTGCCGGGTTCCTTCCCCTTGGGCGCCTGCTTGGTGACCTTCATCTGACCATCCGCCTCGTGGGCATTCTTTCTGCATGAAGGATTAGGGCGAGACCAAAAGACAGTATAGCACAATTGAGCGCAGGAAGGAATCAATGCACCGCTTTTTGCAAAAGACCCCGGAAAAATAGCAATTTCCGCTTGCATTCAAACAAAACGGAGTGATATAGTCGTAAGGTATTATCTTCCCGGTCGTCGTTGCTGCACGGCAAAGCTTCCTTCTTGCCGGTCGTTATGAAAAGAATGGTTTCCCGAACAACAGGAGTGCAGGCGTGGAAGAGCCGGCCCCAGCGTGAGACGCGTACTTCTCGTTGACGACGAGCAGGCGTTTTTGGAGGCCCAGTCCGAGATACTGCGCCGAATGGGCTATGGTGTCGCCGAGAGTCGGAACGCGATGAGCGCCCTCAAGCTTTTTGAGGAAAACCCCCATCAATTCGACCTCATCATTACGGACGAGATCATGCCCGGCATGGCCGGCA
>CAVTDX010000091.1:0-80783 GCA_963733345.1 uncultured delta proteobacterium | reverse complement strand
ACGCATCGCTACCTTGGTCGCGCCCTCCCCATCCTTCACGATCATGAGCGCAAGGGCCTTCATGACGCGGCCGAGCGCTTCCCTGATCGGGTCGATCCCGGCTGCCCCTTCGCGGCCTGCGGAAAAGACCATGACCGTGTCGTTCGTGCTCGTGTCGCCGTCGACGCTTATCCGCTCGACAGTCTCTCTCCCCAACGCGGACAGAACGCGGCCCAGCCGTAGCGGATCGAGCGGGCAGTCGGTGAAGAGGAAGGCGAGCATCGTCGCGAAAAGGGGGTTCATCATCCCGGCGCCCTTGGCGACGCCCGCGACCGTGCAGCCCGCTACGCCGGGCACCGTGTTCCCGCGCGATCTTCGGGTAGGTATCGGTGGTCATGATGGCCCGGGCGAAGATATCCATGCGCTCTTCGCCAGGCCGTGCCACGAGAGCGGGCAGCCCGCGACAACGGCGCCTACGGGAAGTCGCTTTCCGATCACCCCTGTCGAAGCAAAGAGCACCTCTTCTTTTCTTATGCCGAGGAGGCGCGGCCAGCCCGTCTGCGATGACGCAAGGTCTTCGACCCCGTCTACTCCGGTGCAGGCGTTGGCGCACCCGCTGTTGACGAGGAGCGCCCGCGCCTTCCTTCGCGGCCCTGTGCTTGTTGTAGAGGATGTGGGCGGCCTTTACCTTATTAGCGCGTATAGAGCGCCGAATACGGCGCAGGCGTCGCGAAATAGACAAGACCCAGATCGAGCCCCGTCGCCTTGATGCCCGATGCTATGCCTGAGAAGCGTATGCCCTTTATCATGAGATCAGGCCCTTCCCGCAACATCTCTTGTATTTCTTTCCGCTCCCGCACGGACAGGGATCGTTCCGGCCGATCTTTGCCCTCGACCTGGCAGGGCCGTCGTCTTCATCGCCCCTGTTCAGGAAGATCACGGGCCCTTCCGGCTTCCATCTCCTCTTGCCTGGCCGGCTGTATGGCGAAGAGCTTGCTCACCGTATCCAGGTTCACCCTGTCGAGCATATCGAGGAAAAGCTCGAAGCTCTCCCGCTGGTATTCCCTCAAGGGGTCCTTCTGTCCATATCCCCGAGACCGATGCCCTCCCTCAGGTGATCGAGGGAGAGCAGATGCTCCTTCCAGTGGGTGTCGAGGGAGCTCAAGGCGATGATACTGCTCTATGTTCCGCAGCGTACCTCGCCGAATTCCTTCTCCTTCGCCTCGTAGACGGACAGCACCGAGGTCTTCACCATGTCGAGAAGGCCCGCCTTGGTGATCGACTTGAAATCGAGATGGTCGAGGTCGATGTGGAAGAAGAACGTCTCGTAGATGCGGTTCTTGAGGGAGGTCGATGTCCCATTCCTCCGGGTAGACCTTCTCCGGCGCGTACTCGTCCACGAAGCCTTCGACGATGCTCGTCCACCATCTCGACGACCCGCTCCTTCATGTCGCCGTCGTTGATTATCTCCTTGCGCATGCCGTAGATGGTCTCGCGCTGCTTGTTCATCACGTTGTCGTATTCGAGGAGGTACTTTCTTATGTCGAAGTTGTGCGACTCCACCCTTGTCTGGGCGTTCTCGATGGCCTTCGTGATGAGGCGGTGCTCTATGGGCATATCCTCTTCCATGCCCAGCTTTCCGAGCAAGCGGCGAGATGCGGTCCGAGCCGAAGATGCGCATGATCTCGTCCTCCAGGGAGACATAGAAGCGCGACGAGCCCGGGTCGCCCTGCCTGCCGGAACGGCCGCGCAGCTGGTTGTCGATCCTGCGCGATTCGTGCCGTTCCGTGCCGAGGATATGAAGCCCGCCTTCCGCGATCACCTGCCCCTTCTCCTTCTCGCAGATCGGTCTTGGCCTCCGCAAGCGCCTTGGCGTACGTCTCCTCGTCTTCCTTGCCCTTGGCGAGGACCCGCGCCAGGAAGACGGGGTTGCCGCCCAGAAGGATATCGGTCCCCCTTCCGGCCATGTTCGTCGAGATCGTGACCGCCTTGTACCTTCCCGCCTGGGCCACGATCTCCGCCTCGCGCTCGTGGATCTTCGCGTTCAGCACGTGGTGCGGGATGCCTTTCCGTTTCAGCATCTCGGCGAGGCGCTCCGATTTATCGATGGAAAAGGTCCCGACGAGCACCGGCTTGCCTCTCGCGTACAGCTCCTCGATCTCTTTGACCACGGCCTTGAACTTCTCCTTCTCCGTCCTGTAGACCACATCGGGATAGTTTCGTCCTGATGAGGGGCTTGTTCGTCGGGATGACGACCACGTCCAGGTTGTATATTTTCCTGAACTCCATCGCCTCCGTGTCGGCCGTGCCCGTCATGCCCGCCAGCTTCTTGTACATGCGGAAAAAGTTCTGGAATGTCACCGTGGCGAGGGTCTGGTTCTCCCGCTCGATCTTGACGTTCTCCTTTGCCTCCAGGGCCTGGTGCAGACCGTCGCTGAAGCGCCTGCCGGGCATGAGCCTGCCCGTGAACTCGTCGACGATGACCACCTGGCCGTCCTTCACGATATAGTCGACGTCCCTTGCGAAAAGGTGGTGCGCCTTTAGCGCCTGATTGATATGGTGCAGGAACTCGACGTGCCTCGGATCGTAGAGGTTCTCCACCTTGAGCAGCTTTTCGATCTTCGCCACGCCTTCTTCCGTCAGATACGCGCTCTTGGCCTTCTCGTCTATCTTGAAATCGTTCTCTTTCTTCAGTTGATATATGAGCCTGTTGATCTTGTAATATTTGTCCGTCGACTCCTCGGCGGGGCCCGATATGATGAGCGGCGTCCGCGCCTCGTCGATGAGTATGCTGTCCACCTCGTCGACGATCGCGTAGTTGAACTCCCGCTGGACGAACTCGTCGACGGAGTATTTCATGTTGTCCCTGAGATAATCGAAGCCGAACTCGTTGTTCGTGCCGTAGGTGACGTCCCGGCCGTATGCTTCTTTGCGCTCCGAGTCGTCGAGGCCGTGCACGACGACGCCCACCGAGACGCCGAGGAATGAGTAGACCGGCCCCATCCATTCCGCATCCCGCCTCGCAAGGTAGTCGTTTACGGTGACGACGTGGACCCCGGCGCCGGCGAGGGCATTGAGGTAGACCGGGAGGGTCGCCACCAGCGTTTTGCCCTCGCCGGTCGCCATCTCGGCTATCTTCCCTTCGTGGAGCACCACCCCTCCGATGAGCTGGACGTCGAAGGGGCGCATGCCTATGGTCCTTCTCGCCGCTTCTCTAACGGCGGCAAACGCTTCCGGCAGGATCGAGTCGAGTTCTTCGCCTTTTTCAAGGCGCTCTTTCAAACCGGGCGTGATCCCTTTCAGCTCCTGGTCCGAAAGGGCGCGCATCGCGGGCTCAAGGCTGTTTATCTTCTCGACGAGGGGCTGAATCCTCTTCAACTCCCGCTCGTTCTTCGTACCGACTATTTTTTTCAGCAAATTCCCGATCATGCGCATAATTATACCATAGGGGGAGCGGCCAAAGCAAAAGGACCGGGGCAAGAGAGCGGCCGGGGCCGTCGCGGCCGCTACATCCCGCACAAATACGGATAATCACAGAACCGACAGGCGTCTTTCGAGCGATATAGCGGGCTGAAAGGCATGCCGGGGTCCGCGATCTCCGCGAGCAGCCGGCGGATCACCTCCTTCGCTTTCTCGTAGTCCGCCCCCGCGCGCGCTCTTTTTTTGAAGAGCGGGGCCTCTATCCGCCCGTCAATATGGGTCCTGCCGAGGAGCAGGAAGAAAGCGTCCATCTCTTCGATGGGCGCAGGTTCATGGGCCTGATAGAGAAGGAGATAGAAAGGCAATTGGATGCTGCCTATAGCCTCGCTCCAGGTCTTTCGGACATCGGGATCGAGGTCGTCGAAGTCTATCGTCAGGCGCCTCTTCGAGGCGGAAATTTTGTAATCGAGAATGCAGGTCGTGTCGCCCCGAGTCTCTATCCTGTCGATCACCCCGGCGAGCCGCAAACCCTCGAGCGATGTCTCCAGGCGATGCTCCAGGCGCCTGATGGCGCTCGCCGCGCGATCTGCCGCGGGGCCTTGATAAAAGAGGAGAAAGCGCTCCATCTGGCGCATTATCTGCCGCCTGACAAGATAGGCGGCGCCGACGGGGCGGGGTCCGAAGGCCTCATCGCACTCGCTGCGCACCACGGCCTTCATCTCATCGACATCGATGTCTTTTTCCGTGAGCGTCCGGCCCACTCTTTTCTTGAAGTAGCCGAGGAGCACCCTGTGGACAAGCCTGCCGATCTCCATCCTCTCGATATCGGGAGAGACGTTTTCCTTCCTCGCCGCGTTGAGCACGAAGCGGTAATAGAACCGGACGGGGCAGTGGATATAAACGTCCAGGGAGGTGGCGTCGTAGGCCCGCACTTTCAGGAAAGCGGCCATTGAAGCGGTCTTCGGGATCTGAGCAGGCGCCTTCTTCTCCAGGCTCAGCCGGTAGCGGACGGATTTGACGCAGCCGGGCGCCGTTGCCGTCCCGTCCCTCTTCTGCCTCTCCCAGAGCAGCCTCTCCACGAACCTGCTCTTTTCTTTCCTCTCGTTCTCTACGAAGAAGAGGTGCGCCTCGCCCGACCCTTTCACCAGCGTCTCGAAGTAGTAGGCGCTCAAGCCGTCCCTGTCGATGTAGGTGGGCAGTCCCAGCACCTCCCGCACCCGGAAAGGCAGCAAAGTCTCTTCTTTTTGCGTGTTCGGGAGCACGTCCTCGTTGGCGTCGAGCAAATAGACCCGCTCGAACCGCAAGCCGCGCGTCTCAAGAAACCCCAGCACCTGCACTCCCTCGAGCGGCGTGCCCTCGAAAGGGGCAAAGCAGTGGGCGACATAGCTTTTTAAAAAGTGGAAGTAGCTGTTCCTTTCGGCGAAGGAGAGATTGCCGACCGCAGGCGCGCGGAGCAGGTCGAGCCTCTTTGAGGAAGGATTCGGCAAAAGGATGGAAGAACGGATGCAGACGGGCCGAGCTTTGCTCGTAGACAAAGGTGAGGACCCGGACCATTTTTGCCGCAAAGTCGCTCAAGTCCTCAAAGTCGCCCATGCGCCGGATAAGCTCGTCATGGATCGTCGTCAGGTGCTGCCTGATCTCGCCTGCCTTAGCGGGCGCCTCCGTCTTAGAGAGCCTTTCTTCTACGGTCGTGAAAAGCCGGGTCAGCCCTTCTATCTCCTCGAGGGAGACGAAGCAGTTCGTCCTGTTTTCCGCGAGCAGCTCTTCCAGGGTGTGGAACAGGATCCTGGTGGCCTCCGTTTTGCCGTTGAAATAGATATTCTTCGTGTAGGGGTGCAACGCAAAGTCGAGGTAATCGGGGACATAGAGCCTTGAATCCTCCATGGAAGCAACGACCTGCATCAGGCTGTTCAAAAAGCCCCAGGTCGGCGTGCGCTCGAAGGGATAGCCGAGGGAGATGTTGTAGCCGCTCTTGGCGACGAGGGGCAGGGCGTGGTAAAGCACGGGGAAAAGCGTCTCGGAAGTGGGGAGGACGATGACCGTGGAGAGGGCCTCCTGCGGGCCTTGCAGGTCCTCCATCCGGTCTTTAAGCGCGCCGGCCAAGGCGAAGACCTGGCCGTGGGAATCGGGGCTCTTGTAAAAGTGGACGCGGCCGTCGGCGCAGTCAGACGCCGCCCGTCCGGCCGGGCTTGGACGATATTCGATGCCGAGAGACGCCAGCTTCGGCGCCAGTCCCGGGCCCTCATGGAAAAGGAAGCATACGTTTTGCCAGGAGAGGAGCTCGGCAAAGAGCCGCCTTTCGCACTCGGTCAAGGCGTAAAACCCGGCAAAGACGATCTGCCTGTAGGGAAGCAGGTCCGCCTTCAGGCCGGAAGCAGCCCCGACATACCGCTCCGACCTCGAGGAGTAGCCCGCCTCCGCGACGGCCTGGTAGAACCTGTCGTAGAAGAAGGAGAGAGACTGAAGGCCGCCGCCCGTCCGTGGAGGGAGAGGCGCCTCGATCAAGGGTTCCACGGCCCGGAGTCTCTCGTGGGGCACGCATTCGATGAGCAGCTCTTCCAGGTCGCGGTAGATCCTCAGTCCGAGCGGAAAAAACGCCTCCAGGCCCAGGAACTGATTGCCTCCGAGGGGTTTTTCCATGGACTTGTGCAGCTCGAAGAGTAGGGCAACCGCATGAATGGTCTCCAACTTCGCCGTATGCGCCGCAGCGCCCTTGCCGGCGACGTAGTCCACGAACTCTTCGATGGAGAAGATGACCGGGGGGATGCAGCCTGAGCCGATTTTTTCGGCAACCGCCTTCCTCAAAAAGTGGGCGGGCCGCTTTCCGGGAAAAACCACCAGGTTCTGAGACAAATCAGGCCCTTTCGCAACAAGGCGGGCCGCGGCCTCCTCCACGAGAGAGACTGAAGGCGGAAAGACCGCCCATCTCGACGGGTCCGGTTTGGCCTGTCGATCCATTTTCCGCTCCTGCTTGCGCATCTCCCCTTTCCCTCACGAGGGGAAGGGGAGAGTCCTCACGCGCCGGACCTCCCTGGCGTCCACGTAAGCGATGAGACCCTCCATGCGCCTGTCTTTGTAGACTTCTCTCATGATGCCCAGGTAGTTGGCCATTTGGGCGGCGTGTTTTTCCCCGCCGGCGCCGGGCCAACCCGTCTTGAACTCGAAGAGCGTCACCGCTTCCGGGTCGACGACGACCCTGTCGACGCGGAAAAGGCGGCCCCGGCTATCGGCGAGCTCCTGTTCCACCCTCGCCGTTCTGCCCGGTCGGCGCTCGTACCATCCTGCGATCGAGGCGTCCCGCAGGAAATTTGCTATCGTTTTCTTGAGATCGCCAGGGAAGGGTCCGCTGCCGGCTTCCGCCTCCATTGCCCGGGCGCAATCGTCGATCTGTCCTTCGACGTCTCCGTCCGCATAGATAATGAGGGAAAGGAGCCTGTGGACGAGCTCCCCTCTCTTTTTTTCCTCGAGTCGCAAAGGCTCGACGGAATGCGGGGGAACTTCGAGGGCAAGGGCGTGGTGGAAGCCTTCGATGGAGGCGTCTTCGTCGGCAGCCAGTATGCCAGCGACCTCAGGCGGCGCGCCGATGCGGGCGCATGCGTCTTTTGGAATCAAAGCGAAGGGGAACGAGTCTTTTTCACCCTTGACGCCGACGACGTACAGCTCGGAGCCCGCCCTGGTAAGGGCCACATAGAGACTGTTCAGGCGCGCCACCATGGCTTTCGTCTCCTCTTCCCGGTAGCGCCTGTCGAATTCGTCGTCCGAGCGCAGCATGCCTTTCCTGAGACGGAGCAGCATCATCGACCCCTCATCCTCCTGCACTATATAGCGAAACCCCCTGTTCCTCTCTCCGTAAAGGAGCAAGATCACCACGGGGAAACCGCGCCCCTTTGCCTTGTGGACGGTCATTACCTTCACGGCGTCGATCCCGTGGGGGATGCCGATATTCCAGTCGGCTTCATCGCTTTCCGGCAGCAGGGCGAACTCGAGAAAATGTCTCAGCGTGCCGGCTCCCTTCCCCTCCAGGTCCTTCACTACTTCGAGTATGCGCGCCAGGGCCGCCTCTTCGGAAGGATGAAGGCCGAACAGGTCGAAGACGCGATATATCTCGACGACCAGGTCATAGAGGGGTAGGTAGCCGGAAAGGCGGAAGAGCCGGTCGAAGTAGCGGTCCCAAAGGCCGGCCGCCTCCTCCTGAAACGCCTTGTAGAGCGGTCTGCCGGCCGCATGACGGTTCCTGAAGCACATCTCGTGGAGTTCCTGTGCGTCGATGTCGACGGCGTCCTTCTCAAGGACGGCCCTCAAGGCGTCGCCGAGGATGAACGTCGCGAAGGACAGGTCGTCCAGGGGAGAGTCGAGAAACGTGAGGAGGGAGATGATCTCCCCGGTGATTTTCCGCCTCCTCGCGTCAAGACTGCTGTAAGAGACGAAGGGCGTCCCTTTTGCGTTGAGCCAGGCGGTGATCTTCACCACGTCGTCGTTCCTGGGCGCGAGGATCGCGATCTCCGAGAGGCGGCGGCCCCTCCCGAGAAGGGCGTCGATCAGCGCGCAGAGCTTCTCTTTCTCGGGAGGCTCGCGGTCGTTCCTTTGGAGCACGCAGGTTTCGACGAAGCCGCGCTCCTGCCGGTCCTGCCTGGCGGTCTGTCTGTAGGCAAGGAGGCCACTTTCCTCGCCTGCCTCCCGGCAGGCGGAAAGCCCGGGAAGCACCCGGTGGAAGACGTTCTCGGAGAACGCGACGATTGCGCCGTCGCTCCGATAGTTCGTATGAAGCTCCTCCACCCGGTGATGTGTCGAAGGAAAGGGGTTTCGGGCCTCGACGCCTCTCATGATCGTGTAGTCTGCGTCCCTGAACCCGTAAATGGCCTGCTTCGTGTCCCCCACCACGAAGAGACTACCCCCCTGGGAGAGGGAATTCTCTATCAGGGGCAGGAGATTGCGCCACTGGATGGGGGAGGTGTCCTGGAACTCGTCTATGAGGTAATGGAATATCGCCTCCCCGAGCCGGAAATAGACGTCCGGGACTATGGCGCTCTCCAGGTATTCGGCGAGGCTCTTGTTGACGTCCTCGATGAATATCTTCCCCTCGCGTCTCTTGACCATCTCCAGAATGGCGCTGAACGCCTCGTAGGTCCGCAGGTAGGGAGCATAGTAGCTGCAAGCGAAAAGCTTCGCATACGCCGCGATGAGCCGGCCCAATCGCTCCCAGCCTTCCATTACCCGGCAGGACGCCTCATACTCCCGCTCTCCCGGCTTGCAGATGGGGGGCGTCTTCATTCCCCGCTCTATGAGGTCTGCAAACCTTCCCGTCCTCGCGTCTTCAAGCAGGTTCACGTAGGAGCTCGCTCTGTTCCTCGTCAGGTTTGCGGCGGAGATGAGCCTTTCCATCTCCTCCAGGGAAGCGCATATCTCCCTTTTCGCGGCTTCGGCGGCAGCGGAAAAGTCCACCCCGCTCACCGGCTTGCCCCGGGAGGCGACCTTCCGGTATATCTCTCCTATCTCACGCAGGATCTCCTGCGCGGCCTCCCACGGGTACGGCGCGTCGCCGCCTGTGTTCTCAACGATGATGTCCACCACGTCGTCCATCAGCCTGCTTTCTTGCGTGCCCTCCCGCACTTTTCGCAAGAATAGCTCGAAGGCGTAGGCCATGAGGCCCTCGTTGCTCATGAGGATCTCGAAATCGGGGTTGTAGCCGAAGTCTATTGCCGAGGCCTTGAAGACAGTGGTCATGAAGCTGTCTATCGTCTTCACCTGTAGATCGCTGTAGCGCGACAAGACCGCTTCTATGACCTCGCCCGCCCTTGTCTTCAGGGCGGATGCTTCGAGTCCGAGGCCGCGGCTGAAGTCTTCCGTAGCGACGGGGTCCCCCAGATAGAGTTGTTTCAGGAGGGCCAGGATCCTTTCCTTCATCTCCCTGGCAGCATTATTGGAAAATGTGATCGCGAGGAGGTTGCTTAGCCGGTTCTTGGGCGCAGAATCGGAGAGGAGAAAGAAAACGAAGCGCCGGGCGAGGGCGTAGGTCTTGCCCGAGCCCGCGGACGCCCGGAGCACGGTGAAATTGGGGAACTCAAGCGGCAATCCGTCCAACACAAGGCTTCTCCGAAGCCCATATCATACCAAAAAATCGCCTTTTTTTCCCTCTATGGCGTTTTTTCAGGTCCCGACAGAGTAGACGTAGACCCGCTCATAATGCTCTCTCAACCTGTTCAACGCGTCGCGCAGCCGCTTTTTCATCCGGCTGACGGCTCCGCCTCTCCCGTACGCGTCCATGCCCGGCGCCGGGCGCACACGGCGAGACCCGTCTCCATAGTCCTCATCCGACAGCTCATGCGTCTCCCACCTGCCGTCCGCTTTCTGCAGGGCGGCGCCGAGAGAGGCGACAAGTACGCTAGGATTGGGCCCGTTAAGGCGACGGGTCACGGTCAGGAAGGGCTCGATATCCTTCGAAGTGAATCTTTTCATCCGCTTCGTCGGCCGTCCCGCGCGCCGGCGCCTGCAAATAAAACACGCCATTTTTTCTTCGGACCTCCCCGTTGATTTTGTCGAAACGCCGCCCGCTCGACTGCCCTCCAGTTTACGAAGCGCCTCTGCCCTTTGTCAATAGACCCCCGCCTCATCCCGCGTCGATTGACAAAGTGTGTGTTTGTGGTTTAAAACAGTGTCATCGAGCGTGCTAAAAAAGCAGCGACGCGGACAAGGGAAACCCAATTGGATTTTATTTACTCGATCTGTCCTCCGGGAGTATTGAGTCAGATTTTTGTCGGCTTGAGCCGCACCGTAATTCTTTTTATCGTCTCGTCAGGCCTGACGCTGATACTCGGCGTGCTCCGCATCCCCAACATCGCCCACGGCTCGCTCTACATGATCGGCGCCTTCATGGCCTTCAGCATCTCAAGGATCATGGGAGGAGGAGGCCTCGGATTCTGGCTGGCCCTGGCGGGAGCGCCCCTCGGCGTGGCCCTCTTGAGCCTGATCTGCGAGCGCGGGTTGTTCCGGTACCTGTATGAGCGCGAGCACCTGATGCTCCTTCTCCTTACCTTTGCATTTTCCCTCGTTTTCGGCGACCTCGTCAAGCTCGTATGGGGCGGGGAATATAAGTCGATCGGCGTTCCCCCGGTCTTCCGTGGCTCCGTCCCGCTCTTCGGGGGCCTGCCCTTCCCCTCCTACAACCTGTTTTTGCTGATCCTGGGTCCTATCGTCGCAATTGCCCTCTGGCTCCTCGTGAACAAGACGCGGATAGGGAAAATCGCCAGGGCCGCCGCTGTTGACAGGGAGATGGTCGGGGCGGTCGGCATCAACGTAAACCGGGTCTTTGCGTCCGTATTCGTGATCGGCTGCCTCCTCGCCGGGCTCGGCGGCGCGCTCGTGGCGCCGACGGTGAGCATCACCCTCGGCATGGACGCCACGCTCATCATGGAGGCTTTTCTCATCGTGATCATCGGCGGTTTGGGCAACGTGTGGGGCGCGCTTCTCGGCGCTCTGATCTTCGGCCTCACCCAATCCCTCGGCGTCCTCGTTTGGCCGCAGTTCGGGATCATCTTCCCTTATATGGCCGTCATCGCCGTGCTTCTCTTCAGGCCGACGGGCTCCTCAAATCGACGTGGTGAAGACGCCAATGGGGCAGGCATCGCGAATTAAACAACTCATTCTCATCGCCTCGGTGGTCCTCCTCTTCCTCTTTCCCGCGATCCTGCCGCGGTTCTATGTCTACATGGCCGCCATCGTCCTCGTCTACGGCCTCGCGGCAACGAGCCTAAATCTGGCCCTGGGGTTCGGCGGCCTGTACCAGTTCCATCACGCGGCGTTCTATGGAGTGGGCGCTTACGGCGCCGCCCTGTGGATGATGAAATCGGGTCTATCGCCGTGGCTCGGCTTTATTGTGGGACCCCTGATCGCCGCCGTACTGGGGCTTGTCATGGGCGTCATCTGCGTTCGCCTCTCCAAGCTCTATTTCGGCATGCTCCAGAATCTCGCTCGGCTCCCTCGTCTGGGCCATCATCTACAGGTGGTACTCCTTTACCGGGGGAGACGACGGAATCCACGGCATCCCCGTGCCGGACCTGATTTCCTCCGGCTCGGCCGCCTACCGCTTCACGCTCGTCGTCGCCCTTATCTCTATGTACATCCTCTACAGGATCCTGAAGGCGCCTTTCGGCAGCGTCCTTCAAGCGATCCGCGACAACACGGTCAGAAGCGAGATGATAGGGGTGAACGTGAGGAGACATCAGCTCGCGGCGCTGGTCATTGCGGCCTTCTTTGCGGGCGTCGCCGGCAGTCTTTTCGTCGCCGTAGACACGACCGCTTTCCCCGATATGCTCTTCTGGACCCTCTCTATGGAAATGGTCATCATGTGCCTTTTGGGCGGCTGGCTCACCTTCCTGGGACCCATGCTCGGCGCGGCCGTGATCGTGGCGCTGCGAACCCTGGTGAGCGCCTATACGGTCTACTGGGCGCTCGCGCTCGGCATCATCATGATGCTCGTGATATTCTTTTTGCCGGAGGGCATCCTCGGGTGGCTGATGCAGCTCTCGAGGTAGAAGCGCGCAAGCGGCGACGGAAGCGCCGGGCGAGAGACAATCCTCGCGCAGGACAAGTAGATGCTCAGAGTCGAGAACCTCCACAAATCGTTCTCGGGGTTTAAAGCGGTCAACGGCGCAAACCTGGACGTAAAAAAAGGGGAGATCGTCGCCGTTATCGGACCGAACGGCGCCGGCAAAACCACCCTCTTCAACCTCGTCACGGGCATTCTGAAGCCCGATGCCGGCAGGGTCCGCTTCAGTGGAGAAGAGATCACGGGGATGCCGCCCCATGAGGTGTGCAGGAGGGGTCTCTCGCGCTCTTTCCAGGTGGTCAACGTATTCTCCCGGCTCAACGTATTCGAGAACGTCCGTGTCTCGGTCCTCGCGAGGACGCGGAAAACGTGGAATATGTTCACGCCCTCAAGGAAGTTGGTAGGCGAGGAGACCGAGCGGATCATCGAGAGCGTGGGGCTCCAGGGCCGGGAAGACAGTATAAGCGCGGTCCTCTCCCATGGGGAGAGAAAGGTGCTGGAGATCGCCATAGCGCTGGGCGGCGCCCCCGAGTTCCTGATCCTTGACGAGCCCACCGCCGGCATGTCTCCTGACGAGACCGGCCGGTGCATCGACCTCATACGGAAGCTCTCGAAGGAATTGGGCCTCACGATGCTCTTCTGCGAACATGACATGGAGCTTGTCTTCTCCATAGCCAACAGGATCATGGTAATGGTCAGGGGCGCGACCGTCGTGCAGGGCAAATGCGACGAGGTGCGGCAGAACCAGGCAGTGCAGGACGCCTATCTCGGCGGGAGCGGCGAATGCTGAGCGTAAGGGGATTCCACACCTATTACGGCCTCAGCCACATACTCTACGATATATCCCTCGAAGTGTCGAAAGGCGAGATCGTGGGGCTCCTTGGGAGGAACGGGGCCGGCAAGAGCACGACCATGAGGAGCATTGCAGGTCTGACGCCGCCCAGGCAAGGGACCATCAGGTTCCTCGGCGCCTCTCGCCGCCAGGCACGCCTACGAGCTGGTGAGAAAGGGCATAGCCTACGTGCCCGACGACCGGAGGGTCTTTGCGGACCTTTCCGTCGACGACAACCTGGAGATCACTTACAGGCGGGACGACCGGTGGAGCAAAGACCGGGTATACGATCTGTTTCCGGCGCTCCGGGAGATCAAGGACCGCCGCTCGGGCAACTTGAGCGGCGGCGAGCAGCAGATGCTCACTATCGGGCGGGCCCTCATGACCGGCCCCGAGCTGCTCCTCCTCGACGAGCCGACCGAGGGGCTGGCCCCGCTCATCGTGCGCGACCTGGAAGAGCAGATCCTCCGCTTGAGAGACTCAGGGATAAGCATCCTCCTCTCCGAGCAGAACATAAAGTCGGCAATGAGATTGATCGGGAGAGCCTATGTCATCGACAACGGCCGCATCCGGTTTGAAGGCGCCGTCGACGAGCTGGAAGCGAACGAAGAGATTAAGAAGCGCTATCTCATGGTGTAGGGGCGCCTACTTTCGCAGGCCCTTCATCCCTATCCGTCTTTTGTCGGACGGCCGACGGCTTGTTCGGAAGTCGCGATCTCCGGCGCCGCGCTGCGCATCGCCACACCATCTGGTTTGCTTGTCAATACATGGTCCCTATTCCTGCTTTGGGCCTATCTTGCGCTTGTCTATGCAACATAACCGCCGTCTACAATAAAGGTTTGGCCGGTCACGAACCTTGAAGCGTCCGACGCCAGATATATGGCCATTCCCTTAATATCCTCCGGCAAGCCTACCCGCCCTAATGGCGTAAGAGGAACGACAATTTTTTCCACTTCTGAAAGTTGTTCTTGGCTAGCAAGTGCTGTACGGTGGTATCCAGGGCAAATAGCATTGGCGCGGATTCCATATTCACCATATTGCCTGGCTGCGAGCTTAGTCAATAGAATAAGACCGCCTTTAGCGCAGTTGTAGCCATTAGTTAGATCGTTGATTCCCCCCGGGGGAAGTGGCCACATCCCGGTGACCGATGCTGTAGTAATAAAAGAGCCTCCCTTCTTCATCATTATAGGGAAAACAGCTTGCATGAGCAAAAATGTCCCCCGGAGATCAGTAGCCAACACCCTATCCCACTCCTCAATCGGCTCTTCATGGATCTTGATCATGACTTTGTCCAGGATGCCGGCATTGGCAAAAACAATATCAAGCGAACCCAACTCTACTAGAGTTCTGTCCACAATATCTTTGATGTCGTTTTGGTTGGAAACATCAGCTTCAATGGCAATTGCTCTACGCCCATATTTTTCGATGAGGTTCACTGTTTTCTGCGCCCTTTGCTCGATCACATCTACACAGGCAACATCTGCGCCGAACTCTGCCATTGCTTCGCAATAGGCGCGGCCCAGGCCAGACCCCCCGCCGGTGACGAGAGCTACTCGTCCTGACAGTTCAAACATGTTTTTCGCAGTCATCACAGGATCCTCCTTGCTAGTCAGGTCATTAGCAGTATCCGGCGCGACGCTCGCGCGCCCTGCCGCACTGTTCCGTCATAGACATTATTTTACCCCCCAGGCTGCTTTTCCTCGGTGCGTATCTATGAAGGGGCGCCGGGCAATCAGATGAAACTCCCGCCTCTCAACCTCCACCGGAAGGCTAAGAGGCGGGAAGTCCGTTCCGCTATTTCACCACGTAATCCGGAGGACCCTTGTATCCGCACTGGTTCACGTAATATCCCTTGGGGGGGAGATTGTCTTTGGTCACCAGTATCGGCGAGAACGGGATCACCTTTTGACTCTGTACCTGCTCGCCCTTGAATATCTTATCCAATAATTCGAATATTCTGGCGCTAATTTCCTTAGACATGCCCGCGTACCCGCTTGCAGCCCACAGGGTGGGGAGCTTTGCCATCGCGGCGAGGGAGGCCGAGGTGTCGTCTATCGTGGAGACTATAAGATCGTCACGTCCAAGTTCGTGAGCGGCCCTGGCGGCATTAGTGGCGAAACCATCGAAAGTGTCCCATATTCCCTTTATTTCTTTTTTCGAGTCTCCCAGCAGAACGTTCTTGGTCTGGTCGTAAGCCCACTGAAACGGGTCCCCGGTAAGGGGGTACAAGAGCTCTCGAGCGATTGGAATATGATAGCCTTCAAAGATGCCCTTCGCAGCAAGCCACTTTACTACCTGGTTGTCCAGCGCCGGGATGTACATTGCGACGACTTTATCGCCCATCGACAGTTTCTGGGCAAGGGCCTCGGCAACAATCGCGCCCGTGGTTCCTTGCATAGGGCCGACGTCTGCAATGATGCCGGGATAACTCGCTCCCATGGCGGCTATGGTAATGACGACAACCCCCTTGTCAAAGGCCTTTTTTACCTGTTGGTCGAATGCTTTTGGCGACAAATAGGGAATGATGACGGCGTCATAGCCCGCTGACACCATGTTGTCCAAAATATTTCCTGCTTCGGGAGCGTTGTCTTTCAGGTCGTAAACCTCCAGCTGCCATCCCCTCGCCTTCGCATTCTTCGAATGCACCTCGTTGAGCTTGGCCGAAATCTCGATAGCTGCATTTAAATCAATCAGGCCTATTCTGATCTTCTTTTTGCCCTTTGGCGCCACCTTGAACATGGGTGGAGCGGCAAAAATGGTGGTTGCGGCAAAAACCAGCGCAATCAATACAAGCAATACCCTCTGACCCACCTTTGCAATGCCGTTCATCTTCATTCCTCCCGTATTCTTTTTTGCGTCTCCTTCGCTTACGAAAACGCCCCGCCATTTAGACGGAGGTTTAACTCACCCGAAGAGACCGAACGTGAATATCCGACGCCCTCGTCTCGACTATTGCACCTCAACTTTGGCGTCCACCCAACTCCATCGCGCCCCGCACCGGCATCAGGACTTTTTTTCACCTCCTTTCTCGCCCTCAATCACTCCCCAGCTCTTTCCTTAGCTTCGGTTTCCATTCCTCTCTCTGGCCTTTTTCACCATGCCGCATGCAACCGCCTTCTCGTTCAATCTCTTTATGCAGGATGGTTTTTCAAGAGAGAATTTCAAGGCAATGGGCACGTGTTCCGATTCCAGCAGTCCGAATGCTTCTTATCTTCCCCTCCTGCTTCAGTATTACAAAAAGGACCCGTCATTTATGCCCGTGCTGTTTTTGTTGGAGGTATACTGTGGATGCTATCACCGATTCATCCCTTTTCTATCCTACGCCCTTGGGGGGTTTTCTGTCAAGGTTTCTTGTCGAGGATAGCATGAAAGGTGAGAATGATAGATTCGGCAGACAAATCAACGATTGCCATTAGCACTATTGTCCAGCTATGGCCTCATTGAAGGCGAAGCTTACAGGAAGACATTGGCAGCGACGCGGCAAGGAGCGCCGCCGAGCGACGGGACATCGTAGTCAACGGTGGGCGTCTTCTTCTTCACCCTTTTCCCCTGGGATATCTTTTCGAAGCTCTCCGCAGTCTCTTGAAGAGCGCTGTCAAACGTTCTGATTTCAATGAGCATCTTCTTCGTTTTCATCCCATTCCCTCCCTCTTATTGCTCGTACGTCTTTCCTGAAGTCGTTCAAAAGCACCCGCACGTCGGAGAACGCGTAGGTTTCCTCCCGATACACGAAGTGCCGATGATATCCTTTGCCTTCCGCATTGTCGTAACCAAGGTCCCGAGAGAAGGACTCCAGCGCCGGCTCCAGCAAGCTGGCCGCAAGAAACCGCACGGCCGGCACGGCCAACCCATCGCCGGCAACGTGATACGCCTCGTTGTAATTCTCGGGCAGCTTGTATTCTTCCGGCAGCCCCATCAAGCGCGCCGCCTCTCGGGGCGAAAGCAGCCTGGACCGAACGCCGTCGCCGTCCACGACCAGAATCGATTGACGGCTAGAGCCGCCTACCGGGGTCCTCAGGCAACCAGCCACGTCGTCAAAACGCACTTCGGCACGCTGTGTCCTGCACCCTTGGGAATCACGCCGAGTTCTCCTGTAAATTCCGCCCACGATGCGCCGACCAGCCCCCTTCGCATCCCGAACCTTTTTCAGATTGACGTCGCTCATCATGTCAAGCAGGCGTCTTGTCTCCTCCGGCGTATGCCATCTAACCCCCTTGGGATTATCCTCGACTAAATCGCTGAAGGCTGTATGTCGACTGGGCGGGTCGGCAACGCCCACCAGGCCCATTTCGCCCGCGCCCGTACGGATAGTCTATTGTAGGCTTTTACGAGCCTCTTGGGATGCCAATTCGCATCGGGGCCAGGCAATATCAGGCTTTCAGGAATTTCAGCGTCGTCGCGAACTCCGATAATAAACAAACGCGGTCTGGATTGCGGCAAGAAATCCACCGCGTCGATCACGACCGCGCCGAATCTGTAACCCTCATTTGAGAGCGCGCCTCCTATCGCTGCGAAATCGTTGCCCTCATGAGAGCTGAGAGTCCCGCAGACATTTTCGAGCACTGCCAGACGAGGCGCGCGCCCCTCCGAGTTCAACTGCCGCATCAATTTCCAGAACGGCCAAAATGTGCCGGAGCGTTTGCCTTTAAGACCGGCCCCAGCGCCGGCCAGGGACAGGTCCTGGCAGGGGAACGATGCCCAGGCCAGGTCGACGCTGCCTGGAAGATCGGCCGTCGTCAGTTCCGCCACGTCGCTTACGCGCAATTCTTTGCCGCCCCAATTCGCGCGATAACTGGCCGCTTTTTTTTCATCACAATCGTTTGCGAACGCGCAGCGCCAGTTCTTCCCGAGACCGGCTCTAGCCATGCCGCCGCCTGCGAAAAATTCATAGAACAGGAAGGTCGTGACTCTACGAGCCATTGTGGCGCCATATAGATGACAAACGCAATATTTTTTCCATGGGACCAGGTCTTGTTTTTTGCATCTTGCCCGTC
Source organism: uncultured delta proteobacterium (assembly GCA_963733345.1). Classification (GTDB taxonomy): domain Bacteria; phylum Desulfobacterota; class Syntrophorhabdia; order Syntrophorhabdales; family WCHB1-27; genus BOG-1155. The sequence continues at coordinate 63,013 of CAVTDX010000091.1, read as the reverse complement.
GGCGATGCTTTTTCCGGAAGGGCGGCAGGCACATCCATATAAAAGTGTAATACTATTCTAATACGTATACCATGGAAGCTAACGGGGGCCGAGCGCGCCCTCTAACACCGCTGTCGCGTCCGCTGCCGGCGCCTTTTCGTCACTCCTGGTTGTCGCCCCTCGAGCCTGATGCTGGATTATTTTGGACATCAATGAGATTATAATATGATCGATTCCAAACCCGAAGACTCCGGACGGAGGTGGTATGAGTAGAGATGGCGGGCAAAGGCGGATGATGCGGGGCGGACGTGTTGACCGTCAATTATGAGACCGTTGATGCGTCCGCGCCGGTCTTCTCGCAAAGAAGAAAAGGAGAATAAAAATGCCGGAGATCAATGACCTGAAGGCCAAGCTGGGACTGCCGCCCGTGAGCCAGATCGGCATGATCGTCGGAGGATGAGATGTCCATTATGACTGGAGGAGAAGCGGTCGTGGAAGTTCTTAAGGCCGAGGGCGTCAAGTTCGTATTCGGCCTTCCGGGGGGTCACACCTTGCCTATTTACGACGGTCTTTACCACACCCCGGAGATTCGCCACATCCTGGTGAGACACGAACAGTCAGCCGCCTGTATGGCTACGGCTTACGCCATGCTGACCGGCGAGCCGGGCGTATGCTGCGCCACTGCAGGCCCGGGGGCCACCAACCTGATCACGGGGATAGTAGAGGCGCATGAAGGGTGCCTCCCCGTGGTTATCCTGGCCGGCCGCGGAGCGACCGGCAACGCCCTGCGGGGCGCCTCGCAGGAAATTCCCCAGGACAGGGTATTCGCACCCATCACGAAATGGTCGGTGAGGGTGGACCGGCCCGACATGATAGTAGAGATCATGGGCCGCGCCTTTGTTATCGCCAGGTCGGGAAAGCCCGGCCCGGTGCTCGTCGATTTTCCCAGGGACATGCTGTCGGCGAAAATAGAGTTCGAGAAGTACGCGCCGGTGGGTAGGCCGCCCCGGCCGCGGGGTGACATAGAGCTTATCAGGCGCGCGGTGAAGCGGCTGGCCGCCTCCGCCCGCCCGATCGTCATAGCGGGAGGGGGTACGGTGGCGTCGGGCGCCTTTTCCGAGCTGAAGGAGTTCGCCGAAAGGTTTGGCGTCCCTGTGCTGACCAGCCTTTCCGGAAGGACCTCTCTGCCCGACGACCATCCCCTCGCTGCCGGCGGGATGGGACTGCACCGCACGGCGGTCTCGAAAAAACTCCTGAACGAGGCGGATTTTATCCTGGGTCTCGGCTGCCGCTTCGGAGAGATGGAGACGAACTGGGCCGCGTCTTACTCGCCGGCGCCCGGCGCCTGCTTCGTTCAGGTCGATGCAGACCCGAACGAGATGAGACACAGCTTTATCCCCGACATCGCCATCATGGCCGATGTCGGCCTTGCTCTTCGGGACATGGTGGAGGCCGCGGCGGAAGAGGGCGTCGACCACAGCGGTTCTTTTCAAGACCTGCCCAGGATCAGGGAGCTTCGTGAGCTGAAGGATGACCTGGAGGCGGAAGTCGCGGCGTTGGCAAGATCCAACGAGAGGCCCATGAATGCGGTACGGGTGGTAGCGGAGGTGCGAAAGGCGTTTCCCAGGGAGACGACCACTGCCATCGACGTGGGGTGCCTTGCCCAGGCCCTCGGCGGGGCCTACCCCTACTTCAAGGTGTACGAGCCCCGCTCGTGCATACCCTGCACGAGCTTCTACTCCATGGGATTTGCCGCCGCGGCCCTTCCGGTGGCCAGGCTCGTTTTTCCCGGCCGGCCCGCCGTGGGGTTCTGTGGGGACGGCTCGTTCCAGATGGTGATGGACATTATGCTCGTGGCCGCGGAATACCGCCTGCCCGTCACATGGTGCATCCTCGACAACCAGTGCCTCGGCTCCATAAGGGACATCCAGGACCGGATGTACGAGGGCCGATGCATCGGCACCGTCTTCGAGGTCATGCCCGATTTCGCTAAGATAGCGGAGGCATGCGGCTGCTATGGGGAAAAAATCGACGACCCCGAACAGATAGGAGAGGCGCTGAGGCGCGCCAGGGACGCAAACGGCAGGGGCGTCCCCGCCTTGCTCGATTTTGTGGTCGGCAGGGCGGAGCCGAAGGGGGCCACGGACTACTTTGCGGGACGCTAGCCATAGAGGCGGGCAGATACGGCATACGAGTGAACGCGATCAGTCCGAAGCAATGCCGTCCCCTCCGCAAGCCGCTATTTCTTCATTTGCGACAATGCCGCCAGGACCTTGTCCGGCGTGGCCGGCAACCTGCACACGCGGGCGCCGCACGCGTGCGCGATGGCGTTGGCGACAGCCGGAGCCGTTGGCACCATCGTCATCTCTCCCACCCCTGTTGCTCCCAAGGGGCCTTTCGTACGGGGCGTTTCCCGGATGAGCGTCTCCATCTCGAACGAATCGCCTATGGTGGGGAATTTGAAGCTTATCCAGTCTCTTGTTTGACCGTCCACATATTTCTCTCTAAGGGCGAAGCCAACCCCCATGTCCATGCCTCCCTCGAGCTGACCCTCCACGTTCAGGGGATTAATGACGCGGCCGGCATCGACGGCGGTCGTGATCTTGACCACTCTCGTCTCCCCGGTTTCGGTATTCACATCGACTTCCGCAAGCTGTACGGCGTGGACCTCAGATACAAACGAAGCGCCCTGCCCGGTCATAGGATCAAGGGTCGGCGCGCCTTCATTGGTCTTGGTGCACAGGTACCGGTACGGCCTGCCGGCCTCCTGCAACTGCTCGCGGGTAGCGCCGTTGACTTCCGCCATGCACGTCTTCAGCTTGCCGATCGCCTCTGCCATTGCCCCGCCCACCATATAGGTTACCCGGCTTCCGGCAGCAGGACCGGCGGCAGTAGTCCGGTCCGTGCTCCTCGTGACGAGCCTGATCTTTTCCATTGGAAGACCCATAAGATGGGCCGCGATCTGGACCAGCATGGAATCGGTGCCTTCGCCGGGATTAGCGGCCGCAGCAAAAACTGTCAGCCCTCCGTCCGAATCCAGCTCCACGGCCGCGGTCGCCGAATCGCCTGCGCCGCCGATCCCGAAACTGCCCGTTCCCAATCCTACGCCTCGTCTGGTCGAGCCGGCCTGACGATTCAGGTCCGCTGCTCCCCTTCGTGCTCGCTCGTAGTGGGGCCTTATCAGCTCGAAAAGCTCGGGCAGGGGCCATTGATCGACTATGTGTCCCGTCGCCTTTGGCTGGCCCGGTTTGAGTAAGTTTCTCAGTCGAAACTCCAGGGGATCGATCTCCATCTTCGTCGCCAGCATATCCATGGCCGACTCAAGCGCAAAGTTGACCTGAGGCGGTCCTGCTCCCCGGGCCGCCGCTCCGTAAATGGTGTTCGTATAGACCAGACGGGCCATGGCGGAGACTGCGGGAATATAATAAGACCCGGTCAGCATGTGCAGGGCCCGACTCACAACGACGGCCCCGTTGGAATGGTAGGCCCCATCGTTGACCGTGAAATCCATAGCGTAACCCGTCAGTTTTCCGTCTGCATCCCCCCCTATCCTGACCTTCATGTCGAAAGCGTGCCGTTTCGAGGCAAGCAACATCGATTCCCTAAGCCCGGGGATGTAGCGGACGGGTCTCCTGAAGCGAAGCGCCGCCGCCGCCGCCAGCGCCTCGGATGTAACGTCGATCTTAATCCCGAATTGACCGCCTACATAAGCTTCTTCGTAGCGCATGTTCTCGTAGCCCACCGCGTCCTGAAGCATTTTCAAATGAAAGTGAATATTGATGCTCCGGCCTACGACGACCAGCGTGGGCAAATTATCGTCTTCCCCGTCTTCCAGGTAAGCCAAACACGCTTCAGGCTCTAGGGGCGCCTGATGATTGGTCTGAGTGGAAAAATCCGCTTCGACCAGAACATCAGAGGCTGCCAGCGCCACCTGCGCGTCGCCCCTCATGAGTGGTTGGGCGTAGCATAGATTCGGGCGATCGGGATCGATCCGGCATGCCCCTTCCGCAAGGGCCTCTTCAGGCGTCATGGCGACAGGCAACGGTTCATATTCCACTCTTACGGCCTGAGCGGCGGCGACCGCTTGCTCCTTTGTCTCGGCGAGGACGGCTGCTACGGGGTCGCCTATGTATCGAACCTTGACATCGCAAATTACCGGCCTGTCGGGAACGAACAGCTTCAGCCGGTTCGTTCCCTTGACATCCTTTGCGGTCATAACGCCGATGACGCCCGGCATTCGCTCCGCCCTGGAAGCGTCGATCGACCCGATCAACGCGTGGGCGTGGGGGCTATGGACGGCCGCAAGCTCCGCCGCTCCCCTCACATGAACATCGGCCGTGAACTCGGCCACGCCGCACGCCTTCAGCATCGCCGACGGTGCAGGATGGCTGACGCCGATCAATCCATGGTCGGGATCGGGTCTGACCTTGTCCGGCGTCTGTTCACCCCTCAGGAAGCGACCGGCTAAGAGGACCGCTTCTACTATCTTTTTATATCCGGTGCAGCGGCATAAATTCCGGCGCAACGCCCGTTTGATCTCATCGGTCGTAGGATCGGCGTTCGCATCGAGAAGCGCCTTGGCCGCCATGATCATTCCAGGGGTGCAGAAACCGCACTGGATCGCTCCGGCCAACACAAAGGCCTCCTGGATCAAGTGAGGATTTTGCGGGGTCCCCAGTCCTTCAACCGAAATGACCGCAGATCCATCCAGATTCGTCACCCTGGTCAGGCAGGAACGGACCGCCTTTCCGTCAACAATCACGGTACAGGCGCCGCACTGCCCTTTACGGTCGCATGACTGCTTGGCCCCGGTTAGGCGCAGGTCGTTGCGCAGCAGGTCAAGCAGCACGTATTCGGGTTCGACCACAAATTGCCGCGCGACTCCGTTTACATTAAGCAGAGATCTTTTTCATTATCCGTCTCCTACTCGTGTTCCCTTGAGTGCTCTTAATGCAATTTACCGGCTTGGATAGGGCGACGTCGAGGGCTATTGCTCGGCGGCGCGCCTCTCGCGGGCACGTCCGCCCGCAGCCTTCTTCGTAAGAAGGAGGTTTACTGTCGTAGGCTATCAGCGATTATTGCACCTGTCAAGGGGACAGCAGAGCCGTGAAAACAATCTTTTGTAGGAGAGGCTAGGGGGTCGGAGGCGCTAAGGCTATGCCGGACGCGATTGCCGGTGCTATAATTTCACTGGAGGGCGGTCTCCAAAGGGCTGCCGGAACCGCTTCGAGCAAAACCCCGGAATCTGAGGGACAATGAGGAGGGACGATGAGCCGCGTCGCACTGGTAAAGACCACGGACAGGAAAAAGGGCGTGAGGAACGCGCTCGAGACCCTTGGCATCAATCCGTGCAATGGGAAAGATGTCCTCATAAAGCCGAATTTCAACACCGCCGATGCAACACCCGGCTCGACGCACAACGACACGCTCCTGGCCCTTGTTGAGGAGATCTGGGGCATGGGGGCAAAATCGGTAAGCCTCGGGGAGAGGAGCTATCCTCCCACCCGGCAGGTAATGGAAGAAAAGGGCATCCTACCTTTTTTGGAGAAGCTGCAGGTGAAGGTGATCGACTTTGACGAGCTTTCGAATGCGGACTGGGTATTGATCAAACCGAAGGAGGGTCACTGGCCGAACGGCTTCCGTGTCGCGAGACCTATCCTGGAAGCCGAATGCCTCGTCTCGACTTGCTGTTTGAAGACTCATCAACATGGTGGAATATTTACCATGTCCCTCAAGCTCCACGTGGGCGTCGTCCCCACCACGCGCCACGGCTACGACTACATGCGGCAGCTTCACGGCTCCCCCCATCAGCGGCGGATGATCGCCGAGATAAATCAGGCCTTCACACCCGCCCTCGTCGTCCTGGATGGAGTGGATGCGTTCGTGGATGGAGGGCCTGCTTCCGGCAAAAGGGCAAAAGGCAATATTTTCCTTGCCTCCTCCGACAGAGTAGCCATCGATGCGTGTGGCGTGGCCATGCTCAAGCTGCTCGGGAGCAATCAGGCCGTCATGGACCGACCTATTTTTGAGCAGGAGCAGATCGTCCGGGCTGTAGAGCTGGGCCTGGGCGCCTCCTCTCCCGCCTCGATCGAGCTTATTGCAGGGCCGGAGAGCGTCGCCCTGCGGGACCAGGCGGCCGACATGCTGAAGACCGGATAGCGCAAAGGCCGTCAAATGACGAGCGTAACGTTTTCGCGTTACTCACCGGAAATTGGGAGAGAGATGGAACCCCTGACATCGTGGGTCATCGGCTGCTGTCATCCTCTTTGAGCAGTGTCTTAAATTCTTCTTCTCCGAGCGATTCGACCTCCAACAGCCTTTGCGCAATCTTCGCGATGGTCACTTTTTTCCCTTCTAGAAACTTGACTACTTTTTCATAACGGCTTTTGATGATCCGGGTGATCTCTTCATCAACGTACTGTTGGGTCGATTCGGAATATTCCCGCTGTAAAGGAGCGCTTTCTCCGGGAACGAACGTCGGGCTGCCTTGAGAGGGAAGGACCACGTTCTCGAACTTGTCGCTCATGCCGTAGTCGCAGATCATCTTCCGAGCAACGTCGGTGGCCCGGGCAATATCGTTGGATGCGCCTGTCGAAATTTCCCCGAAGAACAGTTGCTCGCTTGCGCGGCCTCCGAGCATCACATCGATCTTACCGAGCAGCTCCTCCTGCGTCAGGAGGAAGCGGTCCTCGGTCGGGAGCTGAATGGTATATCCCAACGCTCCGATGCCACGGGGTATGATCGAGATCTTATGGACCGGATCGGCTCCCTTCGTGTATGCGGCGACCATGGCGTGCCCTGTTTCATGGTAGGCAACGGTCTTGCGTTCCTTCGGATTGATCAGCCGGTTCTTCTTCTCCAATCCTGCAACCACTCGCTCGATCGCGTCTTCGAAATCCTTGGGCAAAACCCGTTCACGGCCTTGGCGGACAGCGAGTAGCGCCGCTTCATTGACGATATTCGCCAGATCGGCCCCGGAAAAACCTGGCGTCCCACGCGCGACCTTTTCCAGATCGACGGAGCTGTCAAGGTTTACTTTCTTCGAGTGGATTTTGAGAATATCAATCCGCCCCTTCAGGTCGGGTTTGTCCACCAACACCTGTCGGTCGAAGCGACCGGGCCGTAGGAGTGCGGGATCGAGGACCTCAGGTCTGTTCGTCGCTGCAAGGACTATGACGCCAGTACTCGAATCGAAGCCATCCATCTCAACGAGAAGCTGGTTAAGCGTTTGCTCGCGCTCATCGTTCCCGCCGAGTGCATAGCCGCGGCTTTTGCCGATGGCATCGAGTTCGTCAATGAAGATGATACATGGTGCCTTCTCTCGGGCCTGCTTGAACATGTCGCGGACACGGGCGGCGCCGACGCCGACAAACATCTCTACGAATTCGGCTCCGCTGATTTTGAAAAAGGGAACCTTGGCCTCGCCAGCGACCGCCTTAGCGAGAAGGGTCTTTCCCGTTCCGGGTGGGCCGACAAGGAGAACGCCCTTGGGAATCTTTCCACCGACGGCTTCGTATTTCTGAGACTGCTTGAGGAAATCCACGACCTCCACCAGCTCAGCCTTGGCCTCATCGACGCCTGCAACATCATTGAATGTCACGCCTGTGTCCCCTTCCGCAACCAGCTTTGCCTTGTTCGTGCCGAAAGACATCACTCCCATGCCAGTCTTGCCGATTTGTTTGCTTAAGTAATTCCAGACCACCACCATCAGGACGATCGGGACTACCCATGACAGTAGTGTAGTCAGCCAGGAACTGTCCTCCGGGACAACGCCATAATATTCGATGCTCTTTGCATCCATCAACCTGACGAGGTTGGGATCGTCGATCCGAACGGTTCGATAGGTCTTCGGGACCTCCGCGGGCTTCTTCTTCTCGCTGAGGGTCTTGATGTATTCGTCCATCTGGGCCTTGGTCAAGTTGAACCCGGTCAGGTACTTGTCGCTCATCTCGACCCGATGGATCTCGCCGGACTCCATTTTCGCCTTGAAGGCGCTGTAGTCGATGGATTCGACCTTGGGGCGGAGGAATAGGAAATTGAGCAGGAAGAGTATGAGCAGCATGAAGAGGAAATACCCCATAGAAAAACGGAACTGCTTGCGGTCCAGAGGCTTGAAGAGAGGCTCGTGCTTCTTGAGGCCCGGTTCTTCCTTTTCCTTCCCGCTGCTGGCCTCCACGACCTCCTTGCTGCCGTCCTTTGGCTCCATTCGATCCTCCTTTATCCTGTGAAAAATAAGAACCAAGTATATATAGTATAATGTGTGATTACCTATGTGTCCGGCACTCTTGGAACGCTTATCGGGGCCGATCTCCTGCACCTGAAGCAAATCGGTCAAATAAATGCGCCCGTGGCCTCTATTGGCGGCGCCGGCGCCTTTGATGGTATTTTTCTAACCGGCATCCTGGCCGTTCTGCTTTCCACTTTCCTCTCCTGACGCAGGATTTTAGCCCCATGCCGCTTCCGTCGCACAGTCGTCAGGCGCCTTGTCCCGTCTTCAGGGCGCGAACGCCGGTTTCGCTTCCTGCAAGATACCGGTAGAAGAGATACTTGGCTGCCTCTGCCGCGGAGAGATAGACCACGACCATAACGGCGACGACCGCATAGAACAAGAGCGGAGGCGCCACAAAACCCAGATAGGCGGCAAACGGGCTCGAGGGGCAACAGAACCGCTATCGCCGTTATGGCGAGGCTGGCGATTGCCAGCCATTTATTGGGGCGACTCTTCAGGGGGTTCCTCTGGGTGCGGATGATGAAGATCACCAGTACCTGCGTGGCCATCGATTCAATGAACCAGCCGGTGTGAAAGAGCGCTTCACCGGCATGGAAAACCTTCAGCATGAGGTAGAAGGTGAGAAAGTCAAAAATCGAGCTGACAGGGCCCAAGAGTAGCATGAAATTGCGGATGAGCCGCATATCCCACTGGCGCGGCCGGACCAGGTACTCCTCATCCACATTGTCCAAGGGGATCGGGATCTCGGAAATGTCGTAGAGGAGGTTATTGAGGAGGATCTGCAGCGGCAGCATGGGAAGAAAAGGAAGGAAGAGTGTTGCGCCGGCCATACTGAACATATTGCCGAAATTGGAGCTGATCCCCATCATTATATATTTCATGACGTTGCCGAAAGTCCGGCGTCCCTCGAGCACCCCATCGGCAATAACATTCAGGTCGCGCTCCAGCATGATCATTTCGGCCGCATCCTTCGCCACGTCAACGGCGGTGTCGACGGAAAAGCCGATGTCTGCGGAATGGAGGGAAGGCGCGTCGTTTATGCCGTCGCCAAGATAGCCGACCACCCGTCCGCGCCGTTTCAGCGCGAGGATGACCCTGTTCTTCTGGACCGGCGTCACCCGGCAGAACAGGTTCACCCTTTCAACCTGTCCCATCAGAGCCTGGTCGTCCATCTGCTGGATTTGGTCGCCTAGGAGAACGGGCGCCTCAGGCAGACCAAGCTGCCCCACGACATGTCGCGTCACCAGATCGTTGTCGCCGGTGACGATCTTCACCGTTATCCCATTTGAGACAAGCCGGGCAATGGCGTCTTTGGCGCTTGCTTTGGGCGGGTCGTGAAAAACGGCGAAGCCGACGAAGTTCAATGCCGTCTCATCACCCACCACGGCGTGGGGGTGATCTGCCGGCATGGGGCGCCATGCAATGCCGAGGGCCCGAAAACCATCTCGGCCCAGCCCGTCATAGAGAGCATTGATCGTGGCCCTGATATTTTCATCGAGCGGCTTCAGGTCATTCTCTCCCTCCCCTTCGTACCGGGTGGAGAGCCGAAGAATGTCTTCCGGCGCCCCTTTCACCACAAGAGTTCTCGCGCCGCCGATCTCGAGAAGGACCGAGACGCGCCTTCTCTCGAAGTCGAAGGGTACTTCGTCGATCTTCCGCCATCCGCTCGCGTCGACCTCCCGGTGCTCGAGGATCGCGTCATCCAACGGACTCTTCACGCCCGTCTCGAAGAAGCTGTTCAGGTAGGCCAGTTTCAGGACGCGTTCGCTTTCCGCGCCGAGGCCGTTCACATGCCGCTCGACGTGAATGTGCGCTTCGGTGAGGGTGCCGGTTTTATCGGTGCAGAGCACATCCATGCTTCCTAGGTTCTGGATCGCGGGCAGCCGTTTGACGATCACCTTTTTTTCCGCCATGCGTATGGCCCCTCTCGCGAGGGTCACGGAGACTATCATGGGAAGCAGCTCAGGAGTGAGGCCTACCGCGAGGGCCACCGCAAAAAGAAAAGACTCGAGCCGGGGCCGATGGAAAAATATGTTGACCAGGAGGACAAACAGGACGAGAAGAATCGTCAAGCGCATGATCAGCAGGCCGAAGCTTTGGGTTCCTTGTTCGAATGCCGTGGGAGGCGGCTTTGCCGCGAGACTATCGGCAACCTCTCCGAATGCCGTATCGGCGCCGGTTAGACAGACAAGGACCCTGGCCGAGCCGCTGATAACGGAGGTCCCCATGAGCACCGCATTGCTAGCGGAGACGAGGTTCTTTTCCTCAGGCAGCTCGCCCGGCCTCTTTTCAACAGGATAGGATTCTCCCGTGAGGAGAGCCTGGTTCAGAAAGAAATCCTTTGCTTCGAGAATTCGCCCGTCGCACGGGACCAGGTCGCCGGCGGCCAGCAAGACCACATCGCCCGGTACAAGGTCTTCCAGCGGCGCCTCAATCGGTTCATTGTTCCGAAGCACCCGGACCCGCACTGCTACCGACTGCCGCAGCCGCTCCGCAGCCTCCCCGGCCCGGTGCTCCTGAACGAAATCCAGGGTAACGCTCATAAGGATGATGGCGAAGATGATGCAGAAACTGGCAACATCGCCCGTAAGGGCCAAAACAATGCTCGCGATGAGAAGGACGATGACGAGGGGGTTGCGGAACCGCGCTAAGTATTGGAGAACCAGGCTGACTTTCTTTTCGGCGTGCACCCTGTTAGGCCCGAACCGGGCCAGACGCGTTGCCGCTTCGGCGTTAGTCAGGCCGGATAAACCGGAACCCATCTGTTCGAGCAAGGCTGCAGTCGGCTGCCGCCAGAAAAAAGTCTGGTCTTTAGACGTTGAGGCCATCATCCATAATGTGACGCATATGAGGCATAATTCCGAAGAGAAGAAATACCGGGCCTCAGGCGATTTTTCGCTGGTCGCCGAGACGCCGTATCATGTCATGGAGGAACTTTCCCTTTTTTTCAAGGGCCCCTCTGAACTCTCGTCCTTCTGTGCGGTGAATCTCCACTTCGAGTTCGGGTATGTAGTTCTCGATCAGGCTCAGCAATATCCCCGCCTCGTCATCCGTCAGCTGCAATTGGACCATTATGTACCTCCTTCTTGGAAACCCGTCACTCTTTATAAAAATGTAACTGGGAAAAAAGGCTTTTGCAAAGCGACATTTCTATTTCTTCGGACCGATGCCGCCGGACTTTTTAACGGCGCGCAGCAGGCGCCAACCGAGACAAGCCGCTATCAGGCAGCCGGCGGCGCCAAACGCCGAAACGCCGTCTATCGTAGGCGGCGCCTTCATGCTCCAGAGGAGGGCGGAGCTGACAAACAGCGCCGCGGTCACCACGCCAAGCGCGAGGCGGTTCATCACCGGGTCGATATGACGGAGGTCCAGGTGGACGGAGAAGGTGTTGTCGCGCATACGCTTGAAAACGTCGCCCAAATCGCGCGGCAAAGACTGCATGAGCCGCTCCCAGTCGCGGTAGACGTGCAGGCGCCGGCCAAGGATGCTCTGGGGCGAAAGACGCCGGCGGACCATCGTCGCGTAAAACGGGCTCAACACCTCGGCGAGGCTGAACTCCGGACTCAATCGCTGGGCGGTCCACTCCAACTCGATCAGCGTGCGCAAAAGCAGCGACAGGTCGGGCGGCAAGACAATATTGTAGCGCCGGATGATTTCAAGCAGGCTGCTCAACGCGCCGCTCAGGTCCATGTCCTGGATGGACTGGCCGACGTATTCGGCGACGAAATCGGAAAGGTCGGCGCGCAGTTCGTCGCGGCGCGTGGCGGGCGGCGCGAAGCCGAGGCGGAGGACGATTTCCCCCAGGTCTGCCGAGTCGTGGGTCACGACAGCCATGAGCATTTCATCGAGGCCTTCCTTTAATTCTTCATCCAGGCGGCCGACCATACCGCAGTCGAGGACCCCAACCACGCCGCCGGGCAGGAGCATCAGGTTGCCGGGATGCGGGTCGGCATGGTAGAACCCATCTCGGAAAATCATCCGGAGATACATGTTGGCGCCGCGGCGTGCAAATTCATTGAGGTCGGCGCCCGAGGCGGCGAGCGCCGCGGAGTCGACGCCGAGGATGCCGTCCAGCCGTTCCATCGTCAGGACACGGCGCGTCGAGACTTGCGGGTAAACGCGGGGGAAATGGACGGTTTCATCCTCAGCGAAATGTTCAGCGAACTCCTCTAGATTGCGGCGTTCTAAGGTGAAATCCAACTCGTGCAGGAGGGTGCGGCGGAACTGCCGGACGACCGCAACGGGCCGGTAAGGACGAATCCGGGAAGCGTGCTTTTCCGCCAACTCGGCCAGGCCGGCGAGAATATCGAGGTCGGGCATGATCTTGTCCGCAATGCCGGCGTGTTGGACCTTGACGACGACTTGCTCGCCCGAAGGCAGCCGGGCCGGATGGACCTGGGCGATGGAGGCCGAGGCTAACGGCGCATCTTCGAATTGCGCAAAGAGGTCGCTCAGCGGTTTGCCGAACTCAGCTTCAATCGTGGCCCGAACAGTGTCGGGCGGATCGGCCGGGACGGCCGTTTGCAGGCGCGCCAGTTCCCCGGCCATCTCGGAGCCAACGAGGTCGGGCTGCGTGCTGAGCATCTGGCCGAGCTTGATGAACGTGGTCCCGAGTTCGGTGAATGCCAGGCGCACGCGCTCCTCGATTTTCAGGTCGGGGATAGGCTGGCCGTCAAAGCTCTGAATTCGATCCTGTATCCACTGGTAATTCAGGCCCCTGACCCAATCGGCAAGGCCGTACTTCGCCAATACGCCTATGATTTCGCGCACCCGGTGAGCATTGCCTTCCAGTCGCTTTAATGCGCTGAATTTCATTCGTGATCCAATTATAACTCATATTTTCGCTTCCGGCGAGAAGCCACCCGAAGTGCGGCAAGGGCGCGCCCTAATAAAGTAGAGTCGTCATCAGGCTTTCGCCTCGTGCCGCGCGAGGATTAGTCCGGGCGCCATAGGCAGCCAGAAGGTGAAGAAGCGGAAAAGGAGCGTCGCCTCCAGGCCGGCCGCGACCGGCACTCCGACGAGCTTGAGCGTGGCCACGGAGACGGCCTCGAAAACCCCAAGCCCTCCGGGAGACACTCCAAGCGTCTGCGCCAGCGTCGAGAGCATGAAACTCGCAAAGACTGCCGCCGGATTGGCCTCAAAACCGAGGGCACGCAGCATAACCCAGAGCGTTCCCGCATCGAGCGCGTGGATAGCGAGATGGAGGCCCGTGCACTGAACAATGAGCGAGACATCGTGAACAATGGCCGGCGTCGCCTCAACAAGCGCTTGAAGCGCCGTCTTGATGAAGGGCAGCTTCTTGAGCCAACCGGGCAGCGTCCGGCCGCGGTTCACCCACAGGAGGGCCACGGGAACTGCTGCCGCCACGGCCGTGAAGATGCCCGCCGGCACAGCCATGAGGGGTGTGAGCTCTCCGCGCACCCAGACGATGACGAGAGCAATGCCCAAAGCCAGAACGTAAGCGGCGTAGTAGCCCACGAGATCGAGGACGACCGCGGCCATGCTTGCTCCGCGCTGCACGCCGCGGCGGTCCAGCGCCCGGATGACGAGCAACGTGCCGCTCAGGCCAACGCTAGGGATGGCCTGGTCCATGAAAAGCTTCGCCAGCCCCAAACCGACGTAGGAGCGGAGCGGCCTCGATATATTAGCGCGGCCAATGACTCGCTGCCAAATCCGGGCGTCCGTCGCGTAGGTTGCCATCTGGAGCAAAAGGGCAGCGAGCAGCCAAACAGGCCGGGCCTGGCGCAGGAGCTGGGCGAAAGCCTTCCCCTCCCTGTAGTGCAGCGCAAGCATCACTACGCTTGCCAGGAGGGCCAATCCAAAGATCCACGAGACCCAACGAGCGAGATTTTTTGCTCGACCGACTTTCATCGTCAGCCTTCAATCAGGGCATCCTAGTCGGTATCCAGAGGATTATGCAAACACTTATCTGCTAGGATAAGATAATTATACGGCGTATTTTCAAGTTCTCAAAGGAAGAAGCTTCGAGCTGATGCACGTATTTCGCATATCGATCCGGATTCCGTGGATTCGTCTCCCCCTGGCAGCGGCGCCGAGTTCCTGCAATGTGTGCAGGTAACTGATGATATCCTCCCGGCTGAGCATACCCTGAAGTTTTCCATCCGCCATTACGGGAAGTTGGTTGACTCCGTCGCGGTCCATCTCTTCCAGTGCTGCCCACAGCTCCGTATCGGGCTGCACTCGTTTCGTTTGCTCTATCGGGATCATGGCCTGAGCCATCGTCGTCGTTGCCCACTCAGATCGCGGAATGCCTCTCACGTGATGTAAGGTCAATTAAGATTGATTAACTATGATTAACAAAAGCGGCAAAAGAGGAAGAGGGAATTGCAATGACGTAGGCGAAGGTCGTGACAGGGGTACGAAATGGCAACGGATAGAAAGTCGCTTGACCAACTGACTAATGAAGACTATCTAGAAGCCCTCAGCGAGATCCAGGGGGCGCTGGCGGCGTGTGTGGGCGAACTCATCATTCTCGGAGGTTGGCTTGAGTCGGACCTTTTGCTCGACCCCGAGAACACGCGCTACGTGCTCATAGCAGCAAAGGACATTGTGCAGATTGCCTGCCAGTCCGTGAAAACGGCGCTCAGCTATACGTATCCGATGGTGTAGAACTGGGCGACGCTCCAAGGGAGGGTGAAATGAGAACGAACCTTCTGTCCGCGTATTGCCCCGATTGCGGCTATCGGAACACCTGCCGCACCGACAGAAAGGACCGGAAGAGGATTCGGAACGAGAGCTGGCCAGGCCTTATGTGGCAATGCGAGAGTTGCGGCAAAGAGTTCGACTCGGAGGTCCGATGGATCAGGATCAGGTTTGAAGACTGGGCCGCCTTCTGGCTCTATTACTACCGATTCGACTGGAAGATCCTCGGCGCCGCCTTTCTCGGCTGCGGTTTATTTGCGGCCGGTGGACTCTACTTCGCCTCATGCCTGCCGGAATGGTTCCAAACCCTGGCAGTGCTCGCCATCTTTATGGCAGCAGGCGCCGGCTCCTTCTCCTCGGAGAAATCCCCCACGCCTATCCTGTCTACGTGGTGAATCAGAGGAGATTTACCAGCCGCAGGACACCAAGAAGGACAAGGCAATGGAAATGAGGACCGCTGAGGAGAAGATCGAGCTGTTGCAGAAATACCTTGTAGAACAGGGATGGGAAATCCAGGGTTCCATGGACAACGTCAGCATGCGCATACTGGATTTGAGGAGAGACGTCCAGCTTGCGCTCGTTCAAATCAAGGAGAAAATGACTATCTATCTGGCCGTCATCCTCTTTGCCATGGCCATCCTCATCAAGGCTCTGGCGTTCGCGTTACAACAGTCATAACCCGTTATTCCGGAGACTGGAATCGCGGGATTGAATTCTATAACTCATAGTGCTATAGTTTATAGTGTCCGGAGGCGGCTTGCGGGTTTTCAAGACAAAGTGATTCGTACGCCATGCGCGGCAGGATGGCTTGAGGCGAATGATGAGCTCATCAAGCGTGCCCTGGAGGAGGGGCTTTTGCAGGAGGTAAGCTATGACGACGAAGAATAGGAAATCTGGCCGGCTGGCGCAAGCAATGCTTGAAACGGCCAAGGACATGCGGCAAGCCGGGCTTCTGGACGAGGCGGCTTATACGAAAATCACTATGCGCCACCTCGGCGTGAAGGAGAAAGCCGAAGTCGAGCCTTTAACCGGCGAGGATATTCGCGCGATGCGCGAACAAGCGCACATGAGCCAAGCGGTTTTTGCACATCATCTCAATGTAACGGTTGGGTACGTGTCCCAACTGGAACGCGGCGCAAAGCGTCCGACCGGCCCGGCGCTCGTGCTGCTCAATGTGATCCACCGCAAGGGGATCGAGGCTATTCTGTAAATTCAAGCGAGGGCCGGGCATCGATCTCTCCTGCTTTGACCTCCAACACTATGCTGTCTTGCCGCCAGACGGCAGGCGCCTGTGTCTTTTGGTTGGCGTTGTATTTCTCGGCGCCCGCTGTCCTTGCTTCCCCGCCGCTTTGAAGAATTCTATGATCTCGGCGTGGGACTTGCCCTCCAGCGCTGCTGTCATTGCATTTCTGATGCGCCGCACCATCTCTACGGCACGGATATTATTCTGCTCGTCCATATGTGGCAACCTCCCGGGGCGAATAAATCGCTAAAGGTTTGTAACCTGTTTCGACGTTAACAATCTCCGATTCGCCAATGTTCAGTTTACCTCGAGTGTTTCCCGAGCTGCTTCTCCTCAAGAAGGCTCTGAGAGTATGAACTATGTGGGTAGGAGTAGAAACCTTACCCACGCCTGCAAATAACTTAAATAAATGGCATTACGAGAAATCTATTGCTCTTCTGACGATTTCGACAACGAATGCAACAACCTCAGGGTATGATGGGCTACGCCTGGGCAAATGTATGAATTCCGGCCAGTTTGCGGCCGATGGCCTTCTCTGCGATCTTCAGGTCATAGGCCGCCTGCAGGTTAATCCAGTACTGGGGGGTCTGGCCGAACGCCTTGGCGAAAAGCAGGGCCATTTCTGCAGTTGCAGGTTTGACACTCACCGCAAAACCGCGTAAAATAAGGCAGGCCGAAGTGGTGGAACAGGCAGACGCGCCGGACTCAAAATCCGGTGGGGCTCACACCCCGTGCGGGTTCGATTCCCGCCTTCGGCACCAATGTCTTCAAGACTTTCCGGTCTTCTCATGAACATCTTAACCGTGCTTCTTAAATGGGATTGTGCCCGTAATTGTGCCCAACTGTGCCCGTGAGGTAGTTTCTTTCATTTCAGCATGGGCACGGGATAGCCGCTCGCTTGCCTGTCTCAAATCGTCTTCACTCACGATGTTGTACCGTTCGAATACCGACCGGGTCTTGTGGCCTGAAATCTTCATAGCCACCCCGTCAGGAGTCCCGGTCCTTATCATATTCCGTACCGCCGTCCGTCTGCAATCGTGAAGCAGTTTCCCTGTGACCATGGCGCGGGCACAAGCGCCTTTCCATGACTCACGAAAGTCTTTGATTCTCTGCCCTTGTCGAAAGAAGACGTAAGGGCAGGCAGGGAAGTACATATCCCGTATTCTCTTCTGATTCAAGATCGTTTCATGTAGCTCGTCGGTCAGGTAGATAATGCGGGCTTCGTTGTTCTTGGTTGTGCCCGCCTCAAGCGTAATCTTCCGCTCGAAGACGTTGACCTGCTCCCAGGTAAGAGAAAGAATCTCGGACTTTCTCATGCCCGTGAAGTATGCCATGGTCAACACAGGCTTGAGGTAATCGGGAAGCTCGCTTTCGAGTCTGATATACTCTTCCCCCTCGAAGAATCCCTTACGCACATTGTTTTCTGCCAGTTTCGGGATATGCGGCGCCTGAGCGACTTTAGCAGGCGTGCATTGGGTCCCAAGAGAGAACATCCTTTTCAATGCCGATAGTTCCCGGTTTATCGTGCCGTTCTGTGCCCCTTCCTGTAAGCGGGCTTCTATGTAACGGTTTACATGGGTCGTGGTGATGTCGGCGGCCCTCATGCCCTTGAAGTGCTTTTCAAGGTGTTGAATGCTCAGTTCAAGCCGGTCCCGTGACTTCCTGCCGTTGATTTTGTACTCCCTGAGAATATCGTCTTTCAGTTCATCCCAGCGGGTCCGGCCCGCCTGCAAGCCCGGAAACTTGCCTTCCTCGATCTGGCCTTCCCTTATCCTGAGAAGGCGCTTTGCATCGGATTCTTTGGCCGACTTTGCCGATTCCCTGTAGGGCTTGCCGTTGCGGTAATACTTAATCCAGTAGGTCTTACCTCTTAGGTAGGTTGCTCCCATGGCCGTTCTCCTTTTTCGTTTTCGTTTCCCTTGGCTTTTCTTCGCCCCCTTCTAATTCCAATGCTCTAAGGGCAAGAGCAAGGAATGATGGAATGTGCCTGTCTCCCGTTTCCCATCGGCTAACGGTTAGCTTGATGACACCCAGGGCACGAGCAAGGGTCTCTTGCGTGTATCCGTTCTTCTTTCGCCATGCTTTGAGGTTTTCGGGTGTCATTCCTCTATTGTAATAAGTTATCCAATGGATGTCAAGAGAAATATTCCAGAAGGGTAGAAAGGCGCATGGTCAATAGGTAAATTGCTGTTTGACTCGTTCAATGTAGGCTTCCATATCCCGCACGTCGAGGTATATCCTCTTCCCGTCCTTGATAAACTTGATCTTCCCTGCCCATATAAGCTCTCTCAGCGAGTCCACAGACCGGCCCAGGTAGAAAGCTGCTTCCTTGATGTCATAGAGGCGCTTGACGGGTCCTTTCGGATTCCGGCGAGCTTCCTTGTATCTCTCTATGCGTTCCTGTGTGCCCATTCCTGTGCCTAAATTTTGCCCCTCATCGGATTCCATATCCAGAGCGGGTGTTTTTGCCCTTGCTACTCAAGGGAATACAGGCTATGTGCCCGAAGATGTGCCCGGCATATTCCCCTTGTTAAACGCCCTTTCCCTTCCTACTTTCCCCGTTCAACGTCTGTCCCGCCCCCGTGGATAAATACCCTTTCCCCGTCATGAGCTTCGCCCTTCCCCGGAATTTATAGACACGATAAAAAAGACAGAAAGGAGTTTTGCAACACGGTAACGCGCACGCGCGCGAGAATGATAAGAAGAAGTGTGCACCTATCACCCCTATAGCTTCTTACCGGCTTTCTGTAGGGCTTCGATAACCTCGCCTATGCAGTCGCCGTTCAAGGCAATTCCTTTCTTTGTGGGTCTCCATTCCCCGGCCTCATCCTCAAAGTACACCCGGCAATCGATAAACGTCGTTCCCCGGTACGCCTCGATGCTCACCCGGATATGCTCTTTCTGGTTCTTCTCAATTTCGGCAATAATCATAAGACGCCCTCCATGGATTGATCTTAAGAATAAGGGTCCGGCGAGTTTTCCGACACCGCAACGCGCGCGCGGGAACAGTAATAGAAATAAGAAGCCGCTCGACGGGCACGGTCTCCCCGGTGCTTGAATGTTCTCTCTGATCGACGGGCACAACCACGGGCACAGTCCTCGAAAACAGTTGTAGTTCAAGGCTTTGCAAGGGCGCATTGGATCGATAGTCCAATGTCGGCCCTACCTGTCGGCGTCCTTCATCCCTTGCCTGTACGCCTCTCGCGTCGGTCGGAAGCATGCTTTTTCTGGCGACCCCATCCCCCCCAAGCCACCCCCCCGGCCCTTGATTGCAGGGATTCGCCCCTTGAAATGTTTTCCCCAAAAGCGATCATTTTTTGCCCTTTGACAGCGCAACGTGCCTTTTTTGATACTCGGCCTCATCCTCCCCGTCCCTCGCTTCGCGTATGGCGTCCAAAACCTCAATGAGTATGTTCACGTTGATCCCCGGCCCCTCCCCTCTCAACGCCAAACTTTTGTCAAGACAGATGCCGCTCACGGTTGCTTTTTGCAAGGCGCTGCTTTTCTCCAGATCGGCCGTCGTTATGTGTTCAAGGCTTTTCTTCGCCATGGCCTGATACAGGTCGGCGAGTTCCTTCTTTTCGTCCCTCACTTCTTCGGCGATCTCCGGCGCTATTAGATACTTTCTGACGGTATGCGGCGACCGCCCCAATGCGCCCGCAATATGATTGAACGTGCGCCCCTCCGCGTGAAGGATTTTCGCCCTTTCCTGTTCTTCGGTGGTCAGCTTAGGTTTTTTGTTCGGCATGGCGCCATATCTCTCCTGCACGGTTGTGCATAGAAGAAAAAAAGGGAAACTCACAAATCAGCATCGTTGCCGCCTTCCCATGGCCTGATGGTCTCTGCCCCGGCCTCGATGGTCTAAAACCGATTCCCAGCATCATCCCACAGGAACAGAATCGATTTTTCGGGCCTTCCGCTCTCGCGCTTCCCGCATTTTTGTTTTCGTCTCCTCGGATACCGTCCGCACCTTTGCGACTCCGCCCCTGCGATAGGGCATATGCACGTAAAAAGTGCAGCCTTCCACTTCGCAGTCTTTCCGGCCGTCCGTGAAAAAACCCGTGCACTGGTAGCAGTTGGCAAGGATACGCTGTTTCATGGTGAGGTTCGCGCCCTTCAGGAAGGCTATATACTCCCGCTTACCTTGTGCCGTGGTCCCGTGCCTCTCGATCCATTTAATGTCGGTGGTCGACACCGGTCCATCTCCTTATCGTTCAAGGCCCTGTCGGACCCCGCGTTTTTGGGGCGCTCGCACCCCTCGGAAACTTTTAAGGCTGGAACCGGATGGAACCGGCAGGAACCTATTACTCGGACAAAGGCACCTAAGCGGACATCCGTCGCCCCCGCCGTTGACTCGGAGAGGGTCTGTTTTATCATACACATTGGCAATAGATAGAGTATCGTTCATTTCTGGCACACATGACGCGCAATTGCCCACATTGACGAAAGTCTGTTCTTTCAAGCTCTTGGGCATATTTGTCCGGTTCATTTTTGGCGCTCCTGTTTTTCGGCCTCACCTCTTCCCGGTTCAGTTTTGGCCACGGGACTGTGCCAATTTTGAACTTGCTTTCGAATCTGAGCCTCCCCGAATTCGCCCCAACTGACCTTCTCAAAGGCAAACGTCCCGCGTCTCTCCCATCTTTTGGACAACCGAAAGATGCTCGCCGTGTCACGGCCCCCGCTCCGGCTTCCCTTGCGGACCGGATCAATGAAGCCGTACTCCATGAGAGCCTCGATAACCCGATAGAACGATCTCCGGGCGCAGCCGTACTTTACAGCTTCCGAAAAGGTGAAAGAGAATTCGGCATCGTAGTATGTCGGCGCCGTCATCGGTATTCTGACTTTTCCCAGGAAATAGGGAAGCATTCCCTTCGGTGTTGGAGGCAACTCGATATAAGCTTTGTGGTTGAGCATCATCCAAGGCAATGCCACGAAGGGCGGTAATTTACTGCCTTTCCCTTTCTTCTTCGCCATTCGTCCCTTCCGATTTCATTTAGGCACCGTTTGTCAGCCTTTCAAATGCTTGGGAAGAGCATCACTTCTGCCCGCGCCGCATGATCATCTCAGCCCGTAGGCGCTTGATCTTTTCGGCAAATTCAATTGCGCTGATCGGCACTCCGCCGTTGTAAAGACCCATGGTACGGTAAAGGTCATCACCGACGGGAAAGCAGAACAATGTCCGCCCGTTCTCCACTTTGAAAGTCGGTTGTAGGTTAAGCAGGATCGAGATTGCAGAGGCGAGATAAAGGTCCGGGGTGATAAACTGTTCTTTCTGTTCCATGGCCGATCTCCTTTCGATTTCGTTGTAAGAGCTTCTCTGTCCTTAATAGGGAGGGTATTCTGCGAGCACCGAAATGGTACTTTTCCGATACCGTTGGTACTCTTGAGGTCTTGTGGTACTTTACCGGGAATCTAAGTGGGCGGGATACAGGAGAGTTAGGGCGTTATCTGCCAATCAACGGGATTAGCGGGATCGGATTTGTAAATACATTTCACCCCCTTATCCAGCCGGTCCGCGAGATGTGAGGCGAGTTTCTTCAAACCTGCCTTTTCGAGCTTCTTGATCGCCCTGTCGATGTGATTCTTGACATTCACCCTTGCTTTTTCTTCTTCAGGGTTCATTTTCTTATTCGTTCCCTTGAGAATCGCGGCCACTTTCTCGTCATACTCTTTTTGCGCCTCTTCGATTTCCATCGGGATTCCTCTTTGTTTTGTTTTCTCAAGGTCTGCCAGAAGTTCTTGCGCCTTCTTGTAATCCGCTCTGTCCCGCTCGGACCGTCCGCCGCTCAAGGTTGACTTACTCATTCCTTCTTGTTCCAGTTCTTCGTCTGCCATGTTAGCGTACTGGTCCGCAGCGACTTCAGGCACACGCCCCTTCACGGACCTTGTCAAATCGAACACGTGTACCTCTTTTCCCTGGTTCATAACGAGTTGCAGGATATATCGAATATTTTCCGCATCGCGGATCATTGCCTTTTCGCCCTTAAAACCCACCTGCCAATACTCCCCGCATCGAATGAAGTAATTGCCCTCACGTTCCGGTTCTTCTTTAGATGCAGCCCTTTCATGCAAATTATTAATCGGCTCTTCTGTCGTGGTAGCAAGACCATGCTTGATTTCAAATTCAATAACATCTTTCACCCAAAATATCATGTCATCAAGATTCTGAAGTATGTCCGCGATGGTTATAACGTACTTGAGTCCCGCGTAATATTCGTCGTCTGCTGTACCGTTGTAGTCCAGCCCTCTCTCAAAACCCCCCACAGCATTCCGAAAGACATTTCCCCAGGCTATCGGGCCATTCTTTGCCTTTTCCGCCAATTCTGCCCATAGTTTGTCTAACCATTTCCCGGAAATGGTTGTGAAATGTAGCTCCGAAAGGAAATCCCAAACGTATTGAGCCAAAGAATATTTGTTGATCTGCCACCGCTCCATCAACTCTTTGCTCGTGAGCCATATGTCCTTTTCCATTTCCGCCCCCTGAAGCCGATTTGCTCCAGGTCCGCTAGCCGCCTGTGCAAGTAGTGACGGCAGGCCATGTTCTTTTCCAAAGGCTTCAAGCTCAGATAGTTTGAACACGCAGAGGTTATTTTGGATCGTGTAGTACGCTGTGTAGTGCGGCCGGTTTGGATCGGGCGGGTGAGCCTTGATCCAATTGGAGAAACCCCCCGTTTCATGATGTAGGGGATAGTACGCCGGTGGAGATTCCGTCTTAAAATAAGCCTTGCCCCCTTCTTGCACGAGTTGAAGACGTACTGCGGGATTTTGAAAGTCGTAGGCCGGTAGGTCCTGACTCACGTATTGCAGCAAAGTAGGGATGTTGATCCCGCATCTCTTCATTGCCTTATCAGGATAGATGAATTCTTCCATTTCCTTGACTGGCCGTGTCTCGTGCTCACGTTCCCGTTTAAAAACTTCCACGTCTTCACTGTGCCAAATGAGCCTTGATAGCCTATCCTTCACGTCTCGTCTGCTCAAGGGATCAGAGGTTATATCTTCCCGCAGCGCCTTAAACAGTTCTTTCATCGTGGTCGATGCTGGCAATTGCAGTGTCGCCCTTATCGCCTCACATTCTTTTTGCTGGTCTTCACGGGTCAAGAACGTCGTGTAAAAGCCGTCAGAGCCTATAATCCATTCCTTCTTCCGGGGATCGGGATCATAGGCCCGAAGGAAGCCTTGTTCAAAATAATCGATAAACGTGGCTTCATCGATGATCTTCAGTTCGTCCAGTACATCCTTGGTTGTCAGGCGGGTTTTCATTCTCGTTTCCATTTCCCTTCGTGGTTCCCTATCAAGAAAGGGGAAGGCCGGTAGGGTTCCGGCCTTGTTGGCCCGCGAAGCCTATCCTCTTGGTCATAATTATAGCACGGGACCGTGATTTCCCATTACAGGAAACATTTTTCTGTTGTGTTTTTTCGCCATGCTTCGTATGATACCGAAGGTCTTCCGTGTTGAATAGGCCGCGATATCGGGCGGGGGTGATGGGCCGATGAAGCTCACTGACAACGAAAAGCGGGAAATCTTGAGACTCATCGAAGCCGACAAGCCTTTGCCGGACAAGTACCGGTTCCTGCTTTTCGACGAGAAGCGGGAAGTGGAATTGGTCTGGAACGGCAAGACGAACGAGATTTGCAATATTGTCCTGCCTTTTCAGATTATCGAACAGATTGACGAGCCGCGGGCCGAGAAGCGGGCGGACACCGCCTTGCAGGGCGGCCTTTTCGACACGCGCGGCCGGCAGAAGGCGGGCTGGACCAACAAGCTCATATGGGGAGACAACAAGCTCATCCTCTCGTCTCTCAAGAACGGCCCCATCCGGGAAGAGATCGAGAAAAACGGCGGCATCAAGCTTATCTACATCGACCCGCCTTTCGACGTGGGCGCCGACTTCTCCATGGATATAGAGATCGGCGACGATACGTTCACAAAGAAGCCTAATGTGCTGGAAGAACTTGCGTATCGTGACACGTGGGGCAAAGGGGCCGATTCCTTCATTGCCATGATCTATGAGCGGCTGGTGCTCATGCGGGATTTGCTGGCCGGAGACGGTAGTATTTACGTGCATTGCGATTGGCGAGTAAGTGCGTTTTTGAGGCTAATACTGGACGAGGTATTTACGAAAGATTTCTTCCAAAATGAGATAATATGGAAGAGAGCTTCGGCGCACAATTTCAAAACAAAAGGTTACGTACGAAACAGCGAGAACGTCTTTTACTACACAAGGGACGCAAACGCCGTGTTTAACGATCAGTACACGCCGTACGGTGAAGCACAACTGAGCAGGTACAAGACAGACGAGAAAGGCAAGTTATACAAGGCGGAAAACTTAACCTTTTCGACAGCAAATCCGAACAGACAATTTGAATGGAGAGGAGCAAAGCCGCCAAGCAAAAGATCGTGGGGAGCATCTTATGAGCAATTAGAGAAGTGGTGGGCGGAGGAAAGAATTCTGAAGAAGAGAGATGGGACACCGAGATTGGACGGACTCAAGATTTATCTTGATGAGACCAAAGGCGGAAATCTGCTTTCAACGATTTGGGAAGACATTGAAAGAATAGGAAATACGTCGGGCGAGCGCCTCGACTATCCCACTCAAAAGCCCGAAGCCCTTCTTGACCGTATCATTCGCGCCTCATCCAACGAAAACGACATTGTATCGGACTTTTTTTGCGGGTCCGGTACTACCCTTGCCGTTGCCGAAAAGCTCGGCCGTAAGTGGATCGGCTCCGATCTCGGCAAATTCGCCATACACACTACGCGCAAGCGCATGATCGGCGTGCAACGCGAATTGAGAAAGGCGGGTAAGGATTTCCGGGCCTTCGAAATCCTGAACCTCGGCAAGTACGAGCGGGCGCACTATATCGGCGTCAACATGAGCCTCCGCGAAGAGGAGCGCCAGAAGCAGCTTGAACAAAAGGAAAAGGACTTTATCGCTCTTATCCTTAAGGCGTACAAAGCGGAAAGTCTTGAAAACTTCCGGTGCTTTCATGGGAAAAAGGCGGGCCGCCTCGTGTCCGTCGGCCCCATCAATCTGCCTGTGACGCGCCTTTTTGTCGAAGAAGTGATCCTGGAATGCCGGGAGAAGAGGATTTCCCGCGTCGATATCCTCGCCTTCGAGTTCGAAATGGGCCTTTTTCCGAATATTCAGGAAGAGGCGAAGGCAAAAGGCATAGACCTTGCCCTGAAGTACATCCCCCGCGAGGTGTTCGACAAGCGGGCCGTCGAGAAGAACCAAGTCGTCTTTCATGATGTCTCGTACATCGAGGTAAGGCCGCACGTTCATAAAAACGCCATAGCGGTTGAGCTTACCGACTTCTCGGTATACTACTCCCAGGACACCGTAAATAATGCGGCCGCTTCCCTCGACAACGGCAAGAACAGGATCGTTGTCGAGAACGGGAAGATCGTCAAGGTGATGAAGGACAAAGACGGCATTTGCACGAAAGAAGCCTTGACGAAGACATGGACCGACTGGATAGATTACTGGAGCGTCGATTTTGACTTCGAGCACAAGCGCGAGATCGTGCGGGTGAAAAACGAGGCGACAGGCGAGCCGGAAGAGGTCTGGACGGGCGATTTCATCTTTGAGAACGAATGGCAGAGCTTCCGGACCAAGAAAGACCGGTCCATAGAACTGAAAACCCCCTTCCATGAATGCATGCCCAGGCGGTACAAGATCGCCGTCAAAGTGGTGGATATCTTCGGCAACGACACGATGACGATCATTGACATAAACGTGGAGGGGTAGACAATGGCGATACATAGCTCCTTTCCTGACTCCCCTTACGACATCCTAAACCCGGAGTATCGATGGTTCCCCGCCGATGAAGCCCTGCGCGAATCGAGCTATGAAAAACTCCTGCCCCCTCTCGTGCACAAGATTCGCGGCGAGGTAAAGAAATGGCGCGAAAGGGCCTATGCGGGCGCTTCCGATACGTCAAAGGCGCTTCTGAACTGGTGGTTCAATACCGAACATATCCTTCCGCAAGCTGACGGCGCCATGGCGGAATTCAGATACTACTTCGCGCAACGTGAAGCGATTGAAACGGTGATCTATCTGTACGAGGCAGCAAGGGTCAAGGACAAGTACGACCTTATGCGGTATGACTCTTCCGGCGCTGTCTCCACGGGCATGTTCGATGAAGACTGGCTGCGTCTCGTGCTGAAAATGGCGACAGGAACGGGCAAGACCAAGGTTATGAGCCTCATTGTGGCGTGGTGCTATTTCCACAAGACCTATGAGCCTGATTCCCTCCTTGCAACCAATTTCCTCATGATCGCGCCCAATATCATCGTTCTCGACCGGCTGCGGGCGGACTTCGACGGCCTGAGAATTTTTGGGAAGGATCCGATTCTGCCGGATAACGGCTATGCCGGGCAGAACTGGCAGGACGACTTCCAAATGACCTTGCATATTCAGGACGAGGTTTCCATCGTGCGGAAGACGGGAAATCTCTTTCTGACGAACATTCATCGCGTCTATGCCGGCAACGACACAGAGCCGAGCTTTGATGACGACAATCTGGAAGATTATTTCCTCGGCAAGCGCCCGGTGGGAAAGACTACCGACTCCAAGGTGGACCTAGGCGTGATCGTGCGCGAGATTGACGAGCTTGTGGTCATCAACGACGAGGCGCACCATATCCACGACCCCCGTCTCGCCTGGTTCAAATCCATTCAGGACATCCACAACCGCTTGAGGCAGAAAGACCGTTTCCTCTCGCTACAGGTGGACGTGACCGCTACGCCGAAGCACAATAGCGGAGCGATTTTCGCACAGACCGTCTGCGATTACCCTCTCGTGGAGGCGATCTGGCAGAACGTCGTCAAGCATCCCGTCCTGCCCGACCCCCCGAGCCGGGCGAAGCTGGCAGAAAGGCAAAGCTCCCGCTACACGGAGAAATACGCCGACTATATCGCCCTCGGCGTCGAGGAATGGCGGAAGGCGTATCTTGAGCATGAGAAGCTCGGAAAGAAAGCCGTGCTCTTTGTGATGACCGATGATACGAAGAACTGCGACGACGTAGAAAGCTACCTCGAAAATACCTTCCCCGAATTCAAAGACGCCGTCCTCACCATCCATACGAACAACAACGGCGAAGTATCGGAAGCCGATACCAAGAAGACCAGGGATGAACTGGAAAAACTGCGAAAGGACGCCAACGGGATTGATAGCTGGGAAAGCCCGTATAAAGTGATAGTCTCCGTTCTCATGCTGAAAGAGGGCTGGGACGTTCGCAACGTGACAACCATTGTAGGATTGCGCGCCTATTCGGCAAAAAGCAATATCCTTCCTGAACAGACCCTCGGAAGGGGTTTGCGCCGCATGTACCCCGGCACGGATGCAAAGGAGTATGTGAGCGTCGTCGGCACGGACGCCTTCATGGATTTTGTTGAATCCATCAAGAGCGAGGGCGTGGAACTCGAATATAAGCCCATGGGCGGCGGCACGGGCGCGAAGGCCCCTATCATTATCGAGGTAGACCGGGAGAACACCCGCAAGGATGTGGACAAGCTCGACATAGAAATCCCCGTCCTTTCTGCCCGCGTTTACCGTGAATACAAGAATCTTGAAGACCTGGACCCTGCTTCCTTCGGCACAAAAAGACTGGAATATCGAAAATACAGCGAAGAGGAAAAGCGGGAGATCGTCTTCAAGGACATCACGACGGGCGAGATAAACCATACGACCTTCCTCGACTCGGCGGCCGTGACCGATTACCGGAGTGTGATCGGTTATTTTGCGCAAGTTATCATGAAAGACCTGCGGCTTGTGAGCGGGTACGACGTGCTATACGGCAAGGTAAAGGAATTTGTCTCTGCGTGGCTTTTTGAAATACCGATTGAAATTGAGGACCTGAACACGTTGCGTAACCTTTCAGAAACGGAAGCCTGCAAGACCATCATCGAGACCTTCAGGAAAAAGATAAACGACCTGACCATCAAGGATAAGGGAAGCGCCGAGATACGGGATTACATAAAACTGAGGAACACCCGCCCCTTTGTCGTCAAAGAGCAGCCCTTTCTCGTGCCCCAAAAGAGTCTTTTCAACAAGATCGTCGGAGACAAGAGCGCGCTGGAACTGAAATTCGCGGCCTTTCTCGACAAGTGCGCCGACACGGACGTTGTTTCCTACACGAAAAACTATTTTTCCGTCAATTTCAAAATCGACTACGTGAAGGCCGACGGCAGCATCTCGAACTATTTCCCGGACTTTATCGTAAGGACAGGCGACAGGAATACCTACATCGTTGAAACCAAGGGCCTCGAAGACCTGGACGTGCCGCAAAAGATGGAGCGCCTGAAACGATGGTGCGAGGACGTGAACGCCGTACAGGACAGGGCCCGCTTCGATTACGTGTTTGTCGATGAGGAAGACTTCAAGAGATACAAGCCGGATTCCTTCGCCGGGCTGGTGAGGAGCTTCAGGCGGTATAAGGAGGGAGAAGGTTTGTAGCGCGGGGCGTATACCGCCGCATTAATAGGGGTACTATGTATTGGTTTTTTCTCGGTAAGAATTGATCTTTCTAATCAAAGTTTCCTTATCCGACGCATCGAACTCTGTGATGAAGTTTTCCGCCAACGAACAATGCAGATCGCACGTCTTCTTATCAAAACCTAATGCCCCCAAATCGTAATCGGCATCGTTTCTTTTCCCCCTCAATGAATCTAAAACGGACGCCAATTCTGCGTAGGTAGTTCCGGCATTGTTCAGATAGTAATACATGAGCTTATGAGCATCGGCCGTGCCCTTGACTCTTATCCCTTTTAATCCGAGAAAACTTCGAACATGATTGAAAATAGCGTAATAAGAGCGACTGACCGATGTCCTACGTTCTGCTTCTTTGTCCGAATTCTTTAGGTTTTTGGCTACTTCTAGAAAGTCTCGGCCTTCCATCACACGATTCGAAGAGTCAGCACAAAGTGCGCTCGTTTGTCCGGCGGCATACGTGCAACGATTCTTCGCCTGAATTCGCTTTCCTGCTTAAGAATGCTTTCCACGTCTCCAGAGACAGCCAAATCGAACCTCACCTTTTGATAATTCTCTATTTCGTAGTCTTCGGCAATATAAATGCCCAAGCGGCTTATATGGGAAAATGCTTCAACCGCCGATCTGCAACAAACTCCCAACTCCGCCAGTACCCCTTTCTCGATGCAATACTCGATGGCCGAGTAATCTATGTCAAGGAAGGCCGGAAAGAGATCGAGGGTGCGAATCCCCCTCGTTGCTTCTGTGGACGGATATTCTGTAACCAACTTGACCGAAAATGGGTTTGTTTCATCTATTAGTTTGTCCCAGGCCAGACCCGCCTGCTCGATCTTGTTTAGGTCATAGTTAACCGAGGTTTCCGACCCATGATGTGAACCATAGACTTGTCCAAAGGCGTTTGTCGGGCCGGTACTTTGTACGGTAAGGTTTCGTTGCCATAGGGAATAGACAACCCCTTTTGCTTTCTCGATCCATTCAGTCTTCTGTGTACCTGTAATCATTCCTCAAGCCCCTTGAAGATTTTATCGGTCAACTTAAGAAAAAAATCAAAGGTCGTCTTTCTATTGGCGAGAAAACCTTTTATCACCTCGATCCCGCCAGACCCCGCATCGAGGTGATGGTTTAACCCTACCAAAATTACAGATGTCTGTTGCCCTTCTTGACCAAGAAAAGCAGGGTTTATAGAAAGAAGCCGTTTCTCCCCTTCTTCGTATGAATAAACGAAATTAAGCATCGTGTCCGTACTTTCTCTGTTGACCACAGACAACCACGGCCCCTGCTTGATAAAAGTATCGTTGACAAATCGCCTAGCTGTCCCTATGTCTTTGGCAGGATAGTACCCGCCCACATTAAGACCTACGGCGGTATAATTCACATGGGGGAGGACATCGATATATTTAATCGCTATATCAGCGATGGGTGAACCACTGGCGATTCTCTCGGGCTGCTCGTCTACAAACTGTAGCTTTTGGAATTCTGCGACTATTGAAATTCCCTCTTGATAACTCACCTGTGACACAGGAGGCGTACAGAAAACGGTTTTAGGCGTAAAAGAAGGGTCAACAATCCCCCTTGCCTTAAGGAAGTCGGGATTTAGTATACTGGGGTTATGCGCCTGTGCTACTATAACTACTGAGAGGCTGTTCAGATTGATCGGCACACGTCCCCTCCCGCCGCTGTCACCGACTTATCGAATATATAGTGCAGAAGCGTCGAACCTGCAAACAAGAACCGTTACCACTATTCACCTATGACGCCTACTTCATCCCCGAAGGGGCAAAGCCTTGAAAGTACAAGATATTACTGGCAGATACAACCTTCTTGCTATGCGTGTGTTTACGTTCGGTGACTCAAAAAAACCGGCCCGAACCGGACGCTGCCGACGATATTGAAGAATCCGGACCTATTCTATCAGAAAATATCCATGATGTATAGACAATGTTTTCGTTTTTTTGGGAGGAATGGGTCCCACCGATCCGGGTAAAAACCGCAAGAGGCGGGGGGTGCGGACAGATAAGGAGATTTCTCGCCATTCTTGGTTCGCCAACCGATTCCATGCGGGTTCGGCCGAATGCGGGAACATTCGATTTTCTGCCCGTGTGTGCGCCGCCCCTATCCCCATGAAACCATGCGTTTTCATGCCTTCACGGGTCGCCATCCTGGTTTACTCTTCATAATCGATGATTTCTCCCTCGGGCGGACCTTGGAATGAGGCGGATAGCCGGTCAAGGATAGATTGGGCAGCCTGATCGCCGAAAAAGTTGTTATTCTGAAAGCTCACAAAGATAGAGCCGGGCTGCGGGTTGTTCAGAATGCCGGCGGCCTCCAATAGTCGGGTACTCGCCCTGAAAGCGATCTTCTTATCCTCACCTTTCAGCTTGTCGAAATTCTTTATCAGTCCCTTGTAGTTGCTTACAGCGTCCGGTATGGAGTCCGCAAGTCTCATGGCCTCTTCCTCAAGGGCCTGTCGGATGTCTTCGCGTTTGCTCCATCGGCTTACCCGGCTTTGATCTACCCCTACCATTTCGGCCACCTTATCTTGACTCATGCCCGTGGCAAGCTCTCTTACCGCTTGAGCCTTTACCGCCGGTAAGTCGAGCTTTGATTTCCTCATATGCTATTATACCTCGATTTTTGGCCTTTGTGTGCAGCGGGTAACTCCATGCATGAGACTCTACCCACCCCGGTCGTCGCTCCCCCTCCCCCCTGTCAGTCTGAATTTGTGCCCGGAATTGTGCCCATGGCCGGTAGGGAATCGCAAAAAATGACCGATAACTGCCGACACATGGAAAACCGGGAAAGCCTTGACAGTGACCGGATTTGCGGATATATTCGAGATTACGTGTTCCGAAGGTTTTGGTCTCAAAATCCGGTGGGGCTCACACCCCGTGCGGGTTCGATTCCCGCCTTCGGCACCAATGTCTTCAAGACTTTTCACCATTTTCTTGCCCCTTGCCCCTTCCTCTCGTAATAGGAATTGTAACCGTGGTCGTAACCGTTGGCGCCCGTTCAATCGTCTGCTTCGCTTCCTCAAAAGATAGTTTTCACTGGCGCATCGCCCAACGGTGTTATCGTTGATATATTTTGCAGCCATACTATAATGGGAAGAAGCGCAGTAAGGGTAGTTCAATCCATCAATAGCGGCGGGCAGGCGCCCCTCGTTCAATTCCTCGGATCGGTTACGACCCCTCGAAGAGGGATCGCGGGTTATCCACGAGCATAGTTCTGATCTGGCTGTCCGTTATGCCCGCTGCCTTCATCTTCGGAATAAGCTTCAGGTGAATGTAGGTCGGATGCCAGGCGGGGAAAAATTCCTCTACTGCGATGGGTCTGCCGACAAATGTGGCAACATAGTCGTGAGAAAGAATGAGCCTGTCGGCATGGCCCTGCTTCACGAGTCTCGATAATGCAATCCTCTGCCTCGGGATTAACCAAACTAACCCGGTCAAATCCGAGGTAGAAGCCCGGCCTTTTGATCTGATCCAGGAAATAGTCGAGATCGGCCGAGTTGTTCTGGTGGCCAACCTGGATCATTTTCGCATTCGCCTCCAAACTGAGGAACAGGTCCATTTGCTCGGGTCCCACGCTGGGCCCCTGGCAGTGCGTGATGATCGGGACGCCCGTCGCCAGGGAGGCGCGCACCCCGGCCTTGAAGACGATCTTTTCATAGTCGCTGACCTTGGGGTCGCCAGAGCCGAGCTTGATGATCCCCGCCTTCACCCCCGTTCCCCGCACGCCTACGGTGATCTCCCGCACGAACAACTCGTACAGGTCTTCTTCGATATTCCGGCCCCTTGCCTGATTAAATTTGAAGTAGCGGGGCGCCCCGTCCCCTTCCCAGGATATGCCTGTGGCCATAATGGTATTGACGCCCGCTCTCTCGGCCGCATCCCTGAGGAGGATCGGGTCCCGACCGCCCACGTCGGCCGCCGTGGCGTCGACGACTGTCTTGACCCCGACCGCCTTTATCGCGCCTAACACTGTGAGCCACCTTTCTTCGACCTTCTTCCGCTCATAGGGCGCCACGCTCTCGTCCGCATACCAGCCCGGAAAGGCGAAGGCGGCGTGCTCGTGCATTAAGACGACGCCCATATCCTCCGACGATATGGGTCCGAGGACGGTCATTACCGGGCGGGACCCCCCACTACCGGATCCTTCAAGAGCGCTCATCATTCCCTCCCTTATCGGGCCTTCTTGACGCCGGCTGCCCTTCAGCCGACGCCTCTATCGCTTCTTGATCTGATTATATACTTGACGCAAAGCACGTGTGTCAAGTATATTGGCTCTGCCTTTGTCATTGACAAAGGCAGAGCGATGCTCTAAATTATCCGACATCTTCATCAAAATAGATCATTCCGCGAGCGAGGACCAACGGGATAGTGAGTTCTTCAGCTACCAAACCGGTATGGCTCAGAAGGCGGATTCCGCCGCCAGGCAAGGGCGCCGCCGTAGAGGCTGCCCTTCAAGGCCATGGGCTCTATACCGTCTGCGTGGAAGCGCGATGCCCCAACCAGATGGAATGCTTCGGCCGCGGCACGGCCGCCTTCCTGCTGCTCGGGCCCTATTGCACGAGGCGGTGCAGCTTCTGCGCCGTAGGCAAGTCAGCGGTTCAGCCCGTAGACCCGGGGGAACCCGAGCGCGTTGCTCAGGCAGCGGCCCGGCTTGGGCTGGATTTCTGCGTGTTGACCATGGTCACACGAGACGACCTTGCCGATGGCGGCGCCGGTCATGTGGCGGAGACCATATCGGCCATTCGGAGAGAGGTCCCGGACCTCGGAATAGAAGTCCTCATTTCCGATTTAGCGGGAAACCGGCAAGCCCTGGATGAGGTGTGCAGAGCAAGACCCGCGGTGCTCAATCACAATGTGGAGACCGTACCTCGCCTCTACCCGCAGGTCAGGCCGCTTGCCGACTACGGCCGGTCCCTGGATCTCCTCGCACGGGCATCGGCCCACGCCCCGCCTCTCATCACGAAGTCCGGGATCATGCTGGGTCTCGGCGAAACAAAGGACGAGGTGCTCGCCGCCCTGAGAGACATTCGAAACGCGGGATGCAGGCTCGTCACACTAGGCCAATACCTGGCGCCCTCAGAGGGGCGCCATCCCGTGGTCCGGTACGCGCCCCCCGAGGAATTCGCGGATTACGAGGATTTCGCGCTGGCCATAGGTTTTGCAGCGGTGGCCGGTTCTCCCTTTGTCCGAAGCTCTTACCATGCCGGACGGCTGTACAGGGAGGCATGCGCCATGTCGCGAACCGATGCGCCGCCGGAAAGCGCAGTCATGCCATGATGGATGTGATGGAGATCTCGGCGAGAGGCATGGGGTTCACGGTCAGCCTTTCAGAGAAGAACGGGTTTGTCCTTCTCGTACGAGGGGACAAGGAGATCATGGAGATGGCGGGCGACAACTTCTTCCATGTTTGAGATGAGGAGCGCAGACTATGCGAATGACCCGGCATCGGGCGCGCGCATTGCTATTTGCCTGAGAAGGTGCTATAGTCGTTGTCGCCGACATAACAGACTATGCCGATGAGAAGGCGCCTTACAGTTGACGAAGCG
Source organism: uncultured delta proteobacterium (assembly GCA_963733345.1). GTDB lineage: Bacteria > Desulfobacterota > Syntrophorhabdia > Syntrophorhabdales > WCHB1-27 > BOG-1155. The sequence goes on along the minus strand of CAVTDX010000091.1, from coordinate 28,851 downwards.
ACGAAAGACCGCGTTGTTTCTTGCGTCAGACGCCGCTTCTGCATCCACGGGGGTTGCCCTCCCCGTGGATGGGGGTATGCGGACGTCTAAAAATCATTCAAAAGGGGGAATTTTTCTATGAAGACGGAAGAAAAGGGTAAAAAAGGAAAGGCTCTTTCGAGGAGGGAATTTCTCAAAACCTCGGCAATCGGGGTGGCCGGGGTTGCTGCAGGGTCATTGCTGGGCGCACGAACGGGAATCGCCCAGAAAGCGGCTCAAAAATCGATAAAAATAGGCTGTTTCGGGGCATACAGCGGCCCGGCTGCCGAGGCTGGCATAGGCTCGGTCAATGGGTTGACCCTGTGGGCCGAGAAGGTGAACCGCGAAGGGGGACTCCTGGGAAGACAGATAGAACTAATTAACCGCGACAGCGAGGGCAAGCCTGAGCAGGGCGTAAGGTACGCAAGAGATTATGCCGCTCAGGGATTTGACTTTATATATCAGTATGGCCCGTCTTCGGAGTCCTTTGCTGTCTCTGCAGTTTCGACTGAACTCAAGACGCCGATTTTATCGAATTGCAACGCTACCGATTATACCGCCGACCCGAAGGTCAGGAGCCCATACTGCTTTAGGACGGCCCAGACCAGCCTGTACAACGCCATCGGCTTTGGCCAGTATGCCGCGAAACTTTCGAAAGATCTCGGTCTTAACAAATGGTATACGATAGCGGCCGATTATGTATACGGGAGAGAGGGCGCCAGAGACTGGATGGCCCAGCTTATGAGAAAAAACCCGCAAGTGCAGATTGTGGGACAGGGGTGGCCCAAGCTTTTCGAGGCCGACTACACCCCTTATATTACGCAAATAGCGAACGCTAAACCTGATGCGGGAATCTGCATTACCTATACCGGAGATACAATATCGTTCGTTAAACAAGGCGTCATGTACGGAATTTTTGAAAAAACCAAGTTCTTCTTTGTAGATCTGGCGTTCGCCGTACAGCCCATCGTCAAAGTCCAGGGAAAGTTTGTTGGTGGCCTGTACAGCCGCCTCGGTTACGCGCGGTTCGCTCCCGACACCAAGGCCAACCACGATCTTAACGACAGCTATGTGAAACGTTTCGGCTTCGTTCCGAATGAATACGTATGGCGGGGGTACACCGCGGGAGTGGTGATGGAAGGCGCCGTTAAAAAAGCGCGATCGACAGACGCGGAGAAAGTCATTAAAGCCATGGACGATTTGACTGTGGCCTCTCCCATAGGCGCGGGCCCCGGGGGCACAGTAACAATGCGCGGCAGGGACCACCAGTTGATCAACTATGCCGACGGCTGGGCGGCCTCTACCCCTGATGCGCCCTATTTCGCCCATCCATACTTGGTGTCGTGGGATGACCTGATCCAGGAAGAAACGGTTTGGCTTAAGAGCAAAGGGTGGTTGTAAACAGGAGGGGATGGCGAGCCTAAGGCGGCCGTTGCCGGCCGCCTTAGGCTCGCCCCTTTTGTTTATTTCTTTGACGGAAAGATATCCTCTATATTTACAGGCGTCGGATATTTAACCTGGCCTTGCGTCCTGGAGGGCAATATCACTGTAGCCTTCCCCGTAGTCGTTCTTTCTCCCCGCTGGTTGTTTGCCCAGTGTTCGACGTCTACGCAACACTTCCCGTCATCGATGTATTTTCTCGTCACCCTGCCCTCGAACCAGTTCGTGTCGCCATGAACAACAAACTTTCGGAACTGGATAGAATATTTCCAGAGAAAACCGTCGTCGCCGATCCAGTTCGTAAAAAGAATAGAGGCAATGCATTCCCTGCCGCCGCCGTTGTCATAGGCCCCCGGGGCGCCGACCATTCTGCCAAGATCATAATCCAGGTGAGGCATGTCCACTGTTTACGTATGCATTTATACGAGGGTCGTATACGCCGATCAATGGGCGGATGCCTCTCTGCGCCATTTTGTCCTGTTCGGTTTTTAAAGTCACAACCTGTAAAATCTATTTGGTGTTCCTAAGGGGAAACAGCCCCAGACGGCGGTGAAGTGACCGACTGAGTCCATTATGGTGTGAGGACCTATGATGAGAGGGCCTACGGGGTCCCCCTCCTTGACGTCCTCCCAGTACCTCGGCCTGTCGCCGCGCATCTCCTCTTTGTCTTGATCGTCCTCTATCTTCTTTATTTCGTCGTCCGTATATCGATACGGTTTCGCAACATCCGTGTATTTCCCGATGTTGATCGCAGTCTCGTCGCCGGCCGACTGGTGGATATAGCCCTTGCACATCCCGACGTTCTCGCCCCGCTGGTTTCGATATTGCACTATGCCGGTAGTAACGATCATCTTGCCGCTGAACTTGCTGTTCCTTACCTCGACGTCAATCACTCCGTGACCATCAAAATCCAGCCTGTCGCCCTCCAAAACGGGCTGAAAAAACTCCCAGTCCGACCCGCTGTGAAAGCCCCGCGCACCCACATTTTCTGTCTCCTGACAGTACCGGCGCCTACAAAACAGACGCTCTGAAGAAACAGAGGCGGCGCCGCCAACCGGCCGTACTTAGTCTTCTTCGCGTACTCCGCGCTCAGAAACCTGGGATTAAGGTCGCCGATGCCGATCGCCCATCGTCTTATGTTTTCATCCGAGGCGACTTCATTGAAAATGTAAGCCCCCTCGGGAAGACCCCTCAGGACATATTCCTTATCGATTTTTATCGTCCCTATGCGTTCTTTCAGGACTGCCATTCTTTCTTCAATAGTCATCGATTTCGTCTCGTCTCGCTCTTCCATCCGAATGAAACCTCCCCTTATTTTCCGATGCGATGTTTTCGCCTCATGCCGTCATCCGAGTTACTGCATTCCTGGACCTATTCGCCTCATTGCTCTTTTATGATTAATATATGACTTTCTCCTCAACCAACGCTGCCACCCTGCTGTCGGACAAGTTCAGCAAATCCTTGAAAACATAATCATTATGCTCCCCCAGACACGGCGCCGGCCGATTGTGCCCGGTCTCGGCCGATAACCACGGCGACCTGTAAACAACGGTCCTGCCTGCCTCGACGTGATTTTGCTCAAATATCGCGCCGCGCGCCCTGATATGTCTGTCGTCGACAAGCTCTTCAACGTTAAGAGAGGGGCCGGCCGCCACCCCAACCTCCTGGAGCATTCGCGTCAATTCGTAAGCGTCAAAATTCTTAGTCCACTCTGCAACGCGCTTGTCCAAGTCGTCTTGATTTTGCCATCGTTTGAATCGGTCAGAAAACCTTTCTTCTTTGGTCCACTCCGGGTTGCCCATCACTCGACATAAGGCTTGCCATTCCTCTTCCGTGGAGACAGCCACAGCGACCCATTTGTCATTGCCGTTGCACGGATAACAACCGTGAGGCGCCATGATTTCGTCGCGGTTTCCCATACGCGGCCTGATTCTCTTATTCATGGCGTATTCCATTACCATCTCGGGAAGAACACTAATTAATCCCTCGGTCTCCGAAATATCCACGTGTTGGCCTTTCCCTGTTTTCCTACGATAATAGAGGGCGCTGAGGGCGCCGATCACGCCGTACATGCTGGCTATCGGATCGGCCAGGTATAGGCTCTCGGGAGGCGGGTCCCCGCCCGGATAGCCAAATGAAGAAACGTAACCTCCCACTGCCGCTAAAGTGGACGCATAGGCGACGTAATCTTTATCTGGCCCGACGCTTCCCAAGAAATTCAGGGAAACCATTATGATGTCCGGCTTGACTCCTTTTAGGGCAAGGTAATCCAGGCCGAGGTCGGGCATTACCCGGGGAGGGAAGTTCTCAATCACTATATCGCTGATCTTCACCAATTCCTTGAACAGATCCACGCCGTCCGGTTTCTTCAAATCAATCGTACAACTCTTCACGCCCCTGTTGTACACGTTGAAGCCGCCCCAGTTCGGCGAGGGATTGGCGCCCGGCCCGGGCGCTCCTCCCCCTATCATATACCTCATGTTGTCAATTTTCTGCCTGCTCTCTACTTTGATGACCTCGGCGCCCATATCGGCAAGCACCGCTCCCAACCAAGGGCCTGCCCAAACCCACGTGGCCGCGACAATCCGTATATCTTTCAGTAAAGAATCATTCATTCCCGGGCATCTCCTTAATAGACAGGCGCGCGCCCCTTCATATGATCCCGGCCTCTTTCAGCTTGACCAGATCGGACCTTGTATAACCTAATCGCCCGCAAATGATCTCTTCATTGTGTTGACCGAGAAGCGGCGCCGATATCGGCATTTCTCGGACAACCTCAGAGAAGTTGTATGGCACCCCCGGGTACGTTTGGTTTCCCGCGGCCTCATGCTCAGCCTCTACGAAGAACCCTCGTGCAGCCAGCTGCTCGGAATCCAAGATTTCCTTCGCCGTATATACCGCTCCGACCGGGGCGCCTTTTTCCTGGCTTTTCCGGTATATTTCATCCATGGTGTGGTTCATCGTCCAATCCACTATCAACGGCCTTAAGCCGTCCCAATACTTGGCCCGCGTCTCGTAATCTTTAAACAATTCGTTGTCGGCCCAGTCAGGGTTGCCCATCAGACTCGAGAAAACGCCGCCATTGATACTCGTGCACGAAGGCATGATAAATATAGCCGTCTTTGCAGGGCAAAACATGAAAGGGGGCCCTCATATAGGCATCGGTCCTGCTGACGACGTGATTTCTATAGCAGAACTGGGGTATCTGAAGACCCAAATCCTGGACAGCGCTCTCTTGTTCGGATACATCAAGGTGGCCTCCCGAGCCGGTCAGATTAGAGCTGTACAAGGCACCTAGCGTGATCGCCGCTGCACTTATGCCTGTTTGAAAGCCGAGTATATGAGCCGGAGGCTTCAAGGGCGGTTGACTCACCTCTAACTCACGGGTAGAGGCGTAGCTTACGCCGCTGATGTTGGCATTGACCAGTTCGCAGCTTTTGTAATTCTTATACGGCCCTGTCTGTCCAAAAGGAGAGATGGAAGTCATAACGATATTCCGGTTAATCTGTTTTACGTACTCGTATGTTATTCCAATCTCCTCCATTTTGGCGGGCTGATTGTTCTCTATAAATATGTCTGCGTCTTTCACCAGTTCGGCGAAGATCTCTTTACCCGTCGGCGCTCTTAGGTTCAGAGTAATCCCCAGCTTATTCATATTTAGATACAGAAATAGACCGCTCCGCTCCGGATTTGGAATGTCGCCAAGGAAGGGCTCGCATCTTCTTGCTTCATCGCCCTTGTCGGGCTCCTCGATCTTGATAACCTCAGCGCCAAGGTCGCCAAGTATCTTTGCGCAAAATGGGCCTGATATCAAATTGCCATACTCTATTACTCTTACATTCTCCAACATTTTGTAAAAAATACTATCACCTCCAAAGCGCCTCGAAATTACCTATGAGCCCAGAGGGACATCCTAAATTATGACTTTCCTTTCGAAAAGAAGAAGGCAGATTTCGCTTTTTGCGGGCTCACGTCGTTATCGCCGTTTAGGGAGCGCCTGCCAATTACTTTTACCACGGCTATTGCGAGGTTGTCAACTTTTTAGCTGGAGTTTCCGCGGCGCCCACTTCAACCAGAGCCGGAACAATAGCGGTCGTGGGCGCAAATTCAGCGTCCGAGCGAAACCTGAGCTTTGAACGAGGAACGGGAAAAGTGCCGTTTTCCCTAATTTTCCCCTTGCTCTTTGCCCCATGTTATTGTACATTTGTTCTATCCATGTCGCCAAAGAGCGCCACGAGAGAAAACATCCTTGCTTTTTTGCGGACCTACAAAGAAGAGAACGGCTATGCGCCGACGCTGCGGGAGATTGCCCGGGCTTGCGCGGTCAAAAGCCTTTCCGTGGTGCAATTCCATCTTGACCGGCTTGAGCTGGCCGGGGCCATAAGGAGAGTTAAAGAAAGATCGAGGAGCATCATCCTGACAGGCGAGACCAGCGAATATGAGCGCGTGCCGATTTTGGGAACCATCGCCGCAGGGCATCCCGTCTCCGTGCCGGATGCGGACACCCGGAGCACGGCGGCAGAATGGATTCAAGTCCCCCTTTCGATCACCCGGGGAAAGAAAGACGCATACTGTCTCCACGTGAGGGGAAATTCCATGGTGGACGCCCTCATTGCCGAGGGCGACATCGTCGTCATGCGAGGGGCCCACGATATACGGAACGGCGATGTGGCCGCCTGCTGGCTCAAAGAGCAACAGGAAGCGACGCTCAAGAAAATCTATTTCGAGGGCGACGCAATACGGCTGCAGCCATGCAATCCCTACATGGCGCCAATCTATGAAAGGGCCGAAAACATAGAGGTCCAGGGGAAGCTCATGGGGATAATGCGGAAATGCTCGACATGAGCCTCGTACCTACTTCTTCACCCCCTTCGTCCTGCCGATAATGCTTCTGCCTAACGCGAACATCGCGGCAAACAGACCCCCGACGACAAATACCGTCTTCTGGGCAAACCAAAGCTCGGCAGGCTGCGCCGGCATGAATCCCGGCTGGAAGGCGTCCACGCAGAAGACGATGGCCGGAAAAGCCACAAGCCCGGCGGCAGCGGTGATCAAAAGCACGATAGTTAAGTCCTTGAAAAATCCTCCACACCCCAGGAGGATCTCGGCGCGCTCCTTCAGCCGCTTCGCAGCCGCTTCGATCGACTCCAGCTCCACGGAAAGAGCTTCGCACTGCTTGAGAGAGCGGCCGAGGGGCTCACGCCGCTCCAGCCCTTCTTCGAAAGCGCGAAGGCGCACAAGAATAGAGCGAACAAGGGGAGCAAGCTTTGCCCTGCCGGGCCCCTCCCCGAGCAGCATCCCCACCCGTGCTTCCAGTTTCAGGAGCATGGCCGCCGCGGCGTCTTTTCTCTCCTTCTCGACCGCAGCGCAATCGGCGACGATTCTCTTTGCCGTATAGACGGCCTCCTGGCAGGCAGGGAGCGCATCGGGCTTCTCGAGCAGCTCGTGCATGCGTTCCTGCATAAAGACTGCTTCCGCTACGCCTTCGTCTTCGTCTGGTAGAAGGCTTTTCAATGAGGCGATCGACCTGTCCGCTTTGGATGAAGCAGCGTGGGCCTCCTCACAGGCTTCCACGGCGAGTTTGCGGAACTCGGGGGCAATTGAAGACTGGAATTCTGCCAACTCCGGGGAGATGAGGGCGGCGGCCCAGTATTCATGCGAGAGGGCCAGCAGCTTAAGGAGGCGGCTCATGGCGTCAGACTGGCGCCCTGACTGAAAATATCGAATTATCTCCTCAAATCTGGCTTCAAGACAATAGGGTTCTGCTCTCAAGGCCTCTTTGAGCGCCCCGAGGGCCTTGTTGTAATCTTCGTCACAGGCATAAATGCGCGAAAGGAGCAGCAGGAGATACGTCTTCTGGACCGGCGCGACTGCCAGGCCCAGGGCTTCAGTGAAGAAATCCGCGGCAGACGCGTAGCTCCCCCTTTCTATGTGAACGAAGCCAAACCCGCAGGCTGTCCTGTAGTCCCTCGAATTGTCGCGGCCATAACATCGAAGAAAGTCCTCCGCCTCATCGAGCCGGGAGACCCTGATGCAATCCCGGGCAAGCCACAAAATCCCGCCCTTGGCGGAGGTTTCCCTCCTGCGCTCCTTTACCTTGTGCCAGTCGTCCTTTGATGAAGCGCACCATATGAGATTGACAAAGCGAAGCTGGAAGACCCTTTTCAGCTCATAGAAACTTAAGGGGGCGAGAGAGACGGGATATGGGCCGTCGGTCTGCAGCGGCTCCGGGTCTGCCGGGAGGTCTCCCCCCGCCCGTGCAAGATAGGCGGAAAAGAGTCGATTCACTTCGTCCATACCCAAGCGGCCCAGCGCGTCGAGCCCGCAGGCGGAGTAAGGCAACCGCTTCGAGGGGCAACGAGTAGTGGGATGCTTCCTGCTGCCGCAGTAAAAGCATGGCGGGTTCTCCCCATCGATAAGCGCAGCGCAATAGAGGAAGCGAGTGGACGAACTTTCCTTTCCCCGCTGCTCTTCGGCGCATTGGAGCGGCCCTGGGGCGCCGTCCGTCTCCTGGCGCGGGACGACGTCGCCGACGAAAGATTGACCTGGAAGGACTTCTTTTTGGGGCGCGATGGGTGGAAACTGCACAGTCGCCGGCGTATGTGCTTCCATTTTGTCTCCCCTGGACTCGCAGGCCCCGCTTTCTCCGGCGCCTTCTAGCATTCTCGCATCCCGCAGTTAATTTATCGCCCATATCTCCTTCGTCTTAAGGGCTTTTTCACGTCCTTCGGTTCATCCTCACTCAGGAAGGGGGACGAGCCGGAAGGCGGAAGGCGCCCTGGGCGGCTTTGCCGCTGATAAGGGGGCGACGGCAAGCATAGGGTTCCGGACATATGTCCGGCTGCAACTCTCACATATGCGATAATCTGTAATATATCTTACAATTATGACAGAAAGTTCTGCGGCATTTATTGGCAGTGAGCGCCATTTATTACAGCGGGTCAAAGATATCTTAATGTTATCGAGTCTGGCACGCTTTATGCTAATCTTTCGTTGATGCTCTGGATGGAAATGATACGACTCAGGACGACCCACGGTCAATTGGACAACGCAGCCGGCCTGCTCTCTAACGCCATGAGCCGCACGTCCGGCGAAGCCGGACTCGTCCAGGTCCATACGTACAACAGCGCGTCGTATCAAACGGACCTGGCGCTGAGTCTCACCTGGGATACGAATTCCTTTCGGCGCGAGGGAAGCAGGGCGGCCCTGACCATAAGCGAGGCGCTCAAGACCTTCGGACTCGTGGAGCACTCGGTATGGGTGGAGAAAGAGACAGGCTAAATCGGAAGCGCCTTGACGGGCTGTTGCACAGCTTTAGGCGCCTGGGACTTGCCTGCGTACATCCTTAAAGACCGAAAAGGGCGAGGGAGCGCACCCGCAGATGGGCGACATAAGAAAGATGTTCGATCCGAAAACGGTCGCAGTCTTCGGCGACATGGAAGCGGAAGGCTCGGTCGAAAGCGTTCTTCTCTCAAACCTTCTCCTCTCGGACAAGCGAAAGACATTCTGGGTCCACCGGCAAGCCGACGCGGCGGAAGCCGGAAAAAAAGGCAAAAAAAGGCGCCGGGCCGAAGCCGCTCGTGGTAAGTCCTAGCGGTGCACGCCTGTTCGACCTGGTCTCCTATCCCGATATCGCGAGTATTCCGGAAAAAGTGGACCTCGCCGTCGTCTCTGCCCCGGCGCCGGCCGTTCCCGGCATCGTTGAAGCATGCGGGGAAGCGCAAGTAGAAGGGATCGTCATCGTTTCAGATGGTTTCCGGGAGGCGGGGGAAGAAGGGAAGAGGCTGGAAGAGGCCATTAAAGGCCTGAGAAAAACTTACGGCATGAGGATCCTGGGACCCAACCGTGGGACCGTCATAAGGCCGAGCATAGGTCTCAACGCCTCGATTTTTGATGTACAGGTCGGCGAAGGGAACATCGCGTTCATTTCACAAAGCGCGTCATTGGGCCGCGTCCTGCTCGATTGGGCGGCAAACGCCCACATAGGGTTCAGCACGTTCGTCTCCCTCGGCTCTATGATCGACATCGATTACGGGGACCTCATCGATTTTCTCGGCGAAGACCCTCAGACCCGGAGCATCATGATCTATATGGAGGCAGTCGGCAACGCGCGCAAATTTATCAGCGCAGCCCGCAGCTTTGCCAGGAACAAGCCGATCATAGTAGTAAAATCGGGCCGATTCAAAGAAAGCGCCCGGGCGTCGCTTTCCCACACGGGCGCCATGGCAGGCTACGACGCGGCCTACGACGTTGCCTTCAGGCGAGCGGGAGTGGTCCGGGTCCGGGAGATCATGGACCTCTTCAACGCGGCCGAGGTGCTCCACTCCAAGAACCTTCCGAGAGGGCCTTCCCTGGCGATCGTTACCAATGCGGGAGGGCCCGGCGTCATGGCGACCGATATTCTCATGGGCCTCGGAGGAAACCTGGCCGGACTGACGCCGGAAACAGTTGAAAAGCTGAGCGCCTTCCTGCCGGCCCACTGGAGCAAGAACAACCCCGTGGACCTGTTCGGGAGCGCCGACGCCCAACGTTACACCAAGGCCGTTAACGCCTGCCTTGCCGACCGGAATGTGGAAGGGATTCTCATCATCTATGCCTCCAGCACGGCGGTCGAACCGGCAGTGCTCGCAACGGCCGTCGCGGAGATCGCGAAGCAGGCGTACAAGCCGGTAATCGTCGCCTGGATGGGCGCCAGCAGCGTTCAGGAAGGGATGGAGATCCTCAAGGAGAACCATATCCCCGCCTACGAAACGCCGGAGGAGGCGATAAAGACCTACCTCTACATGTACCGGTATAAGAGGAACCTGGAGTTCCTCTACGAGACTCCGGCCGAGTTGCCCGTCGACCAGTCGCCGCCGAAGAACAACCTTAAGGCGTTCATCAGGAGAACGATGAAGGAAGGCAGGAGGATCCTGACCGAGGTTGATTCGAAGAATTTTCTGAGGAGTTACGGCATCCCTATCACCACCCCGTTCATCGTCAACAGCGTCGAGTCGGCGGCTGCCCGGGCCGACAGCATCGGCTATCCCGTGGTCCTCAAGGCCGTCTCTCCGGATATCCTGCCCAAGAGCGAAGTGGGCGCCGCCGCCGTTCATTGTGCGGAAAGACTCCGGCCGGCATATGAAAGCCTGCTGGAAGGGGTCGGGCAGAGGCTGCCCGACGCGACGATCACGGCCGTGACGGTCGAGAAAATGGTTGAAAATGTTGACTGCCAGCTTATCCTCGGAGCTAAGAAAGATGCCGACTTCGGTTCCATTATCCTTTTTGGAATGGGCGGCATGCGCACGGAAGCGTGCAAAGAGGTCTCATTTGCGCTGCCCCCCCTCAACCAGACCCTGGCCAGGCTCCTCATGGAGGAGGCCGAGGTATGCAAGATGCTCAAAGGTTTTGGGGCGAAACAGCCGGCCGAGCTTCGTGAGATCGAGCAGATCATTGTCAGGTTTTCAAACCTGGTCGTCGATTTCCCTGAGATCGCAGAGATGGATGTGAATCCGATCGTGATATCGAACGGCAAGGCCCTTGCGGCAAACGCGCGGATAGTGCTCGAAGAGGGTGAGTTCGGACAGGCAAGCCAGTATCCTCATCTCGTCATTACGCCTTACCCGACCCGCTACGTCAGTCACTGGCTGCTCTCCGACGGCACGCAGACGCTTTTGAGGCCGATCCAGCCGGAAGACGAGCCCCTGGAGCACGAGCTTTTGAGCACCCTGTCGGAGGCGACAATGCGGGCTCGGTTCTTCACGGTCGTTAAGGATATCTCTCACGAAATGCTGGTGCGCTACTGCAACATCGACTATGACAGAGAGATGGCCATCGTGGCCGAGGTGAGGGAAAACGAGAAGAGGAAGCTGATAGGCATAGGACGGCTTATTATCGATCGCGATTTCAAATCGGGAGAATTCGCCGTACTCGTCCATGACGATTTTCAGAGCAAGGGGCTCGGTCCCAAGCTCGTGGACGTGCTCATCGGCGTGGCAGAGGACAAAGAGCTCGAGCGGATATACGGCGAGGTGCTGACGGAGAACGAAAAAATGCTCGCCGTTTGCAAGAAGCTGGGGTTTACAGTCGAGGCGGCGGATATGGAGACGACCAGGGTCAGCCTCGCCCTGCGTTGACTCTTCTTCTCGCTCTTTCGCTTTTTTTGTTTGCTCGCTTTTCTTCTTGGGACGGCCGGACGACGGCCGATCCGGCAACAATTACCGGGGCTAGCGTCGCCCCCCTCCGACGGCAAAGCCGCCGGAGCCTCCCCCTTCATAAAAAGGATGAACCGGAGACGTGAAAAAGCTACAACCATGATCGATGCCGGAAATGGAGCATTGCCGTTGCTCGCTCGCATAAGCAAGCTTTCGGATTGCGACAATTGCCTTCCTCAGTTTTCATCATTTTGTCTGGTGTTACCATATTCCCCTTCAAGGGTAGACGCCGGTTTCCGGCGATATTCCGGAAAATATGGGACAAAATAATACGAACTGTCTAGTTTTCTGGGAAACGACAGGGTGGTCTTTAATCTTAAGGGCAACAGCTACAGGTTGGTTGTTGCTATACGTTATGAATATGGCATCGTATTCATAAGGTTTGTCGGCACTCACCAGGAGTACGACAGAATAGATGCAGCGAAAGTATAGGGAGTAGACCGACATGAAAATTAAACCCGTAAGGACGCAAGCCGATTATGAGGCCGCGCTCAGGGAGATTGAACGGCTCTTTGATGCAAAGCCCGGTACGGCTGAGGCGGATCGTCTTGAGGTCCTGGCAACCCTCGCCGAAGCTTATGAGGAAAAACATTACGCACTTCCCCTGCCTGATCCTATCGAAGCCATTTTGTATCATATGGAAAGCCGGGGTCTTTCCCGCCGCGATTTGGAGCCCTTCATCGGAAGTCGTGCACGTGTTTCCGAAGTCCTTAATCGAAAACGCCCGCTTACGATGGAGATGGTGAGAAACCTTCATGAGGGTTTGGGCATTTCAGCAGACGTGCTGATCCAACCTTACAAAACACTCAAGGACGCGGCATAAGAAAACCTTCCGGCAATCGCCGGCAGGCCGCTCACGTCGCGTGCGTTATTTATGACCCAACCGCCTCATAACTCTCCTCCGACATGGCGCCGACTTTCGCAATGATCTGCTCGTCGGTAAAGTGTTGCAGGGTGATCGCCCTGGCCGGACACTCCGATGCGCAGAGGCCGCATCCCTGGCACTTTGCGACTTCGATCTCCGCTGCGCCTTCAGCATTGATCGAGGGTACGTTGTACGGACAGACCCGGACGCAGGAGAGGCAGGCAGCGCACTTCTCCGCGTCTACCACCGAGACCACCCCGCCCACCTGGATCGTCTCCCTGCTCAAGATAGTGCACGCGCGCGATACCGCTGCCGAGGCCTGAGAGAGACTTTCATCGATCAGCTTCGGAGAGTGGGCCGTCCCGCACAGGTAGATCCCCTCAGAGGCGAAATCGACCGGCCTCAGCTTCATATGCGCTTCCAGTAAGAAGCCGTCGGTCGTCCTGGGGATTTTAAGCGCGGCCGCGAGCGCCGCGGTGTCGGCCGGCGTCGTGGCGGTGGAAAGAACGAGAAGATCGGGGTGGAAGGAGATAGATTCCCGCAAGACAGGGCTGTAGGCCGTCACTTCCAAATCGCCGTTCGCAGCCGACGCCTGCGGTTTGCGCGTCTCTTCGTACCGCATGAAGTGGACCCCGGCCCGGCGGGCGCGGGTGTAATGCTCTTCCAGAAGACCGTACATGCGCATGTCCCGATAGAGGATGACGACCCGCGCATCGGGGTTGAGCGCCTTTATCGCAAGCGCGTTCTTTACCGCCTCCTGACAACAGACCCTGCTGCAATAAGGGCGCTCCTCGTTGCGCGACCCCACGCACTGGATCATTGCCACTTCTCTCAATTCCGACGCGTTTATGGCGCCTGTCGCCAGCCCTTCCTCCAGCTCCAGCTGGGTCAGAACCCTTTTGTCCTCCCCGTAAAGGTACTCCCGGGGCTTCAGCTCATCGCCGCCTGTCGCGACGATGGCGACGCCATGCCCCAGTTCGTAGACGGACTTAGCCGCACCGACGGACAGGGTAGTCCGGAAGTTGCCCACATAGCCTGAAAAACCGATAATATCGGCATTGAGGAACACCTTGATCCTCGGATCGCCGAGCACCTGTTTCGTCAGCTCTTGCAGGAATTTCCGCACATCTTTGCCGTCCACCGTCGTGTACAGGCGGCGCAGGTTGCCGCCCAGTTCTTCCCCCTTTTCCACCAGGCAGACTTCGAACCCCTGCCGCGCCAGGCCCGTCGCCGCGCTCATGCCGGACAGCCCTCCCCCAATAACCAGGGCCCGCCTGACAACCCCTTTGAGCTGCTTTTGCAGCGGCCGCACGAGGCGCGCGTTGGCGACGGCCATGCGGAGCAGCCCCCGGGCCTTTACCGTAGCGTCTTCTTTCCGGCTCATATGCACCCAGGAGCATTGATCGCGGATGTTTGCCATCTCGAAGAGGTAGCGGTTGAGGCCCGCCTCACGTATAGTCTCCTGAAAGAGAGGCTCATGGGTGCGGGGAGAGCATGAGGCCACCACCACCCGGTTGAGCCTGTGCTCCTCTACGGCTTTTTTGATCTTTACCTGCGTATCCTGGGAACAGGTGTAGAGGTTCTCTTCGGCATAGACCACATCCGGAAGAGCAGCCGCATACTCCTTGATCCCCGGAACATCCACGACTCCACCGATGTTGCTCCCGCAGCGGCAGACAAATACGCCGATCCTCGGCGCCTCTCCCGATACGTCCCTCTCTTCCGGGTACTCCTTGAGGCCCACCATGGTTCCCCTGACCTCCGACAGCGCCGCGGAGGCCGCTCCCGCAGCGCCGCTCGCCTGGGCGACGGTTTCCGGGATGTCTTTCGGCCCCTGAAAAGCGCCGCAAACGTAGATGCCCGGCCTTGAAGAAGCGAGCGGCGTGAAAGAGTCGGTCTTTGCAAATCCGTAAGGATTGAGGTCTACGCTCAATCTTCCGGCCAGTTCCCTGGCCGACTTCGAAGGCGCCATGCCCACCGAGAGGACGACCATGTCGAAGGTCTCTTCGGCGATCTCCCCCGACTCGTCGACGTAAGCGATCCGGAGGTCTTTCGTCCGGGGGTCTTCGACCACCCTCGATATCATGCAGCGGACGTAGCGGACGCCGTGCTCGCCTCGGGCCCGCTCGAAGTACGCGTCGAACCCTTTCCCGTAGGCCCGCATATCTATGAAGAAGATGGTAGGCTCGATCTCCTTCGCATGTTCTTTCGCGATGATCGCTTCTTTCGTGGCGTACATGCAGCAGACAGCCGAGCAGTAGGGGTGTTTGGCGTCGCGGCTGCCCACGCATTGGAGAAACGCGATCTTTTTGGGCGCTTTGCGGTCGGAAGGGCGCTCGACGTGTCCCATGGTCGGACCGGATGCAGAAAGGATGCGTTCAAACTGGAGGGCATTCACCACGTTGGGGTAACGCCCCAGGCCGTACTCCTGCGAGAGGACCGCGTCGTAGATTTCAAAGCCGGGCGCCAGGATGATCGAGCCGACCCTTACCTCTTCGAGCCGCTCTACCATGTCATGGTCAATCGCCTTCATGCCGCAAATGTACCAGCAGCTCAGGCACTCCGAACAGACCCCGCACGCCAGGCATCGGGCCGCCTCAGCCTGGGCTTCCTGGTCGGTAAAGCCTATGTTCACTTCGTCGAAAGAGCGTTTCCGCTCCTCCACGGTGCGGGCCTGCATGCGCACCCTTGGCGCAACGCGCGCCTCGCCGTGGGCGACCCGTTCCTGGATTTCCTCTTTTGTGAGCCTGACGACGGGCAGTTCCGGCTTCGATGGGGGTTCCAGGTCTTCGCCCTGGAGGTACCTGTGGATGCTGGCCGCCGCCTTATGACCCGAGTCCACCGCTTCAATGACGAAGGCCGTTCCTTTGGTCACATCTCCGGCGGCAAACACGCCCGCCCGGGTCGCCGCAAAAGTATTCGGATTTACGGCGATCGTCGCCTCCCTGGTCAGGCCGACGCCGACGCTCTCGGGAATGAAGCCGAGGCCTGCTCGCTGGCCGACGGAAAAGATCACGTTATCGCACGGTATGACATGCTCCGACCCGGCTATAGGCATGGGCCGGCGCCGGCCGCTCTCATCCGGCTCGCCCAGCTCCATCCGGACGAACCGGACCCCGACCACATGGTTATTGCCGTCTCCGAGGATCTCGACGGGGTTTGAAAGATAGTGAAACGCGACGCCTTCAGCCTGGGCGTGCTCGATCTCGAGAGGGTCGGCCGTTGCCTCGTCGATAGTCCGGCGGTAATGGACATGCACCTCCTTGCCGAACCTGACGGCCGTACGGGCGCAGTCCATCGCAACGTCGCCGGAGCCGATCACGATCACCCGGTCCCCGAGCTCCGGCGGGTTGCCCAGCCTCACGTCGCGTAAAAATACGGTATTGATGAGCACGCCGTTCAGGTCTGCGCCGGGGATGGGCAGCCGGATGCCCTCGTGGGCGCCTACGGCGATCAGCACCGCATCGTAGCCCTGTCTGAAGACGTCGTCAAGGTTCGTCGTCGGGCTGTTGAGCCGCAGGTCCACCCCCAAATCGACAATGTCGGCCACCTCGCGCTCGATGATCTCCTTCGGCAGCCGATACTCGGGCACGCCGACCCGCAGCATCCCGCCCGCTACGGGAAGCGACTCGAACACGGTAACAGGATAACCGGCCCGGCACAGGTCCTGCGCCGCCGTCAAACCGCAAGGTCCGGCCCCGATGATCGCGACGCGCCGGCTCATGGTCGGCGCGATCGGCTCGACCGGCCGGCGCGGCTTTTCATAGACCTTGTCTGTGACAAAGCGCTTGAGCGCGCGGATGTCGAGGGCCTGGTCGAGAAGCGCCCTATTGCAGGCAGTCTCACAGCGATGATTGCAGATGCGCCCGCAGATGCCGGGGAACGGGTTGTCTTCCTTGATGACGCGAAGGGCGTCATCATAACGGTTTTCCCTGATAAGGGCGATATAGCCCTGCACCCGCTGGCCCGACGGGCAGGCATTGCGACATGCCGCAATGCCCTTTTTTTCAATGGCATACGCATTGGGGACGGCCTGCGGGTAGAGCTTGTAGGCAGCCCGCTGTTTTGCCATCCCCTCGTCAAACCGGCCGGGGATCGCCACGGGACAAACCTGTGCGCACTCTGTGCACCCCGTACACTTTGCCACGTCTATATAGCGCGGCTTATGGCGGAGCGTGACGGTGAAATTGCCGGCCTTTCCATCGGCCCTGACCACTTCGGTATCGGTCATCAGCTCAATATTGAGGTGGCGGCCGGTTTCGACCAGCTTGGGGCTGATGATGCACATCGAGCAGTCGTTCGTGGGAAAGGTCTTGTCGAGCTGAGCCATCCGCCCGCCTATGGCCGTTCCCTCTTCGGCGAGGTATACCTTGAAGCCGGAGTTGGCCAAATCCAAAGCCGCCTGCATTCCTCCCACGCCGCCGCCCACTACGAGCACGGCCCCGACTTTCCCGTTCTCCCCTTGCTCTTCAATCTTTTTCATGTGATTTACCTCGATAAATCTGGAGGGGGGACACCCCTCCAAAAGACAAGGGGCGACAGGAGTGTCCCCCCAACCGCTTTATAGAAGACCCTTTGACGCGAGAAGCTTTCTCGGGTCCACGAAATGGCGTTTGAACCATTTATTCGCATCCTTATGGCCCAGGGCCAGGCCTATAAGCTCGGTGAAATAGAATACGGGCAGATCGTACGGGCTGCCCGATTTGCGCGGAATCGCCTCCTGCCTCGAATCAAGGTTTGACTGGCAGAGAGGGCATGCAGCGACTATGGCGTCTGCGCCCGCCTCGATTGCGTTCTCGAAAAGCCTCCCCGCCAGGCGCATCACGATATCGGTTCTTGTGAGGACCAGACTCCCGCCGCAGCAATCTGTCTTGTACGACCAGGGCATCGCCTCTGCCCCGATCGTCTCCATCAGCCGGTCCATCTCCTGCGGATGCTCGTACTCCTTCGCGCCGGTGACGTCCGGAGGTCTGACGAGCAGACAGCCGTAGTAGCAGACGACTTTCAGTCCCGTGAGGGGTCGGCTTACAAGCTCCCGGAGCCTCGTTGAAGGGCCCGGGAGAAAGAGGCATTCCAGCGCGTTGAGGACCCGGAAGCCGCTCTCCTTTCCCCCTTCCCGCAACATCGTTTTTTCAGCGGTTTTCAGACGGCTGTAGCAAGCCGCGCAGGGGACGACCAGGTCCATTCCTTGAGTCCCCGCAATGGCCAGGTTTCGGGCGGCCAGGTTGAAGGCCAGCGCTTCGTCCGTGGAATGGGCCGAGCTGGCGCCGCAGCAGTTCCAATCGGGAAGCTCGACCAGCTCTACGTCCAGCAGCTTCGCGACGGCTTTGGCCGACTCGTCGTATTCCAGGGCCGTCCCATGGAGGGCGCAGCCCGGATAGTAAGAGGCCTTCACGACGCCCTCCTTTTTGACGGTCCGGGAATCGCGAAGAGGCCGGCAACTTCTTTCTTTCGTTTTACGCCGGAAGGCAAGATTCTCAGCTTCCCATTTGCGAAAAGCCTCCAGCCTAGCTTCATATCATCGAAGTATCTGTGACTCCTCATTTTGTAACGGACCATCAGGGAAAGTTCATGCACCCGGCCGTGGCCGCGGACCGATTCGAGGAAGGCGGCGTGAAACAGGGGGACGTCTTTTTCGGCCGCAGCCGCCCGTTCCTTGAGCGCAGTCCGGCGGAGCGAGTCCATCACCCCTGCAATATCGATCTCATTGGGACAGCGGGCGCTGCATGTGTAGCAGGAGGCGCAGATCCAGATCGTCTTACACGCCAGCAGCCTGTCTTTCATGCCTAGAGAGACCATCTGCATCACCTGGTTGGGCTTATAATCCATTGCGAAAGCTACCGGGCATCCGGCCGAGCACTTCTGACACTGGAAGCACCCCCGGACGTCGGCGAGGTCCGCCAAAGAGGAAAGGCCGGAAGGCGGACCGGACGCATGTGAGCTTACCGTCTCAGGCACGGGACAAACCTCCTTCCTAGAGCTTTACGGCATCCAGGTACTTAGAAATCCTGTCTTCTGCGCCGAAAGGGACGATGTGAACCCCTCGACACTCGCCCTTAAGACCATCTATCAGCTCGGCAAATATCTCGACGCTTGCCTTTTCCTTGTCGGGGGCCTTGAGAAGCCTCTGGATCGTATTGTGCGGGACGAGATTGGGTCGAATATATTTGTTGAGGAGATGACCCATCCCCGCCGACCTGATAAGGATCACCTCGGCAATAATAGGAATGCCGAACGGCTTTACCCTCTCTACGAACTGGGAGAAGTCGTGCAGATCGAAGACAGGCGTGGTTATGAAGTATTTCGTCCCCCATTCCACCATGCGTTCCATCTCTCTCAGCTCGAGATCGGGCACTTTTTTCCCCCATGAGGAATCGACCCCGGCGCCGACGGCAAACTGCACGCTCTTGTTTAGCTGATTCCCTTTGACGTCGTGACCTTCTTTCAGGGAATCAAGGACCGAGAAGAGCTTTGCCGAGTCGACGTGAAAAAACATCAGCTCATTCAAGCCGTCGCCGGTCAACCGGTAATCGCGGGTGAAGGTCAGGAGGTTTTGGATTCCTGCGTCAGAGGCCTTGAGAAGCTGGCTCTGGAGATCTATCCTGTTTTTCTCCCTGGTCGTCGTCTCGAGCAGGGGATCGTAACCGTTCTGCCTGAGCGTCGTGCACAAGTTCAGGGAATCGCAGACGACGCCTTCGATTTCTACCTCCGAAACGATAAGCCCGTCAACCCTTCCCTTTATCTTGTTCAGGCTGCCGACCATGACGCCAGTGTCGGTTTCGACCGATGCCTGAACCTCCGATGTGATCACAAATCTGGCTTTTTCCAAACACTCCATAAAAGACATAGCAGCCCTCCTGCAACAATTGTTGGGGCTTACCGTCGCCCCCTCATCTCCTCGTCTATGCCCCGAGCAGCTTAATAATTTCCTTTCTGAGATCCGGCAGCGGCAAAGGCTTGGAAAAACATGCATCCGCGCCGAACTCCTTCATCTTGCGGAAATTGTCTTCATCGAGGTACGCCGAGAGGACAATGACCTTTATGTGCCTGGATTCGGGATTGTTTTTGATTCTCTTGCACACCTCGTAACCGTTGATGTCCGGCATCATAATGTCGAGGATAAGAAGGTCCGGCTTAAAGTGGCTCACCTGCAAGCCTGCTTCGAAGCCGTCGCCCGCGGACAACACTTCATAGCCGTGCTCGTCTTCTTCAAGGGCAAGCACAATGCTCTCCACGATGATCTTGTCGTCGTCGACCACCAATATCTTCTTACGCGCATCGGCCTTTTCTTCTTTTGGAATCGGCACGTTGTGCTCCTCCATGAACCGGTGGAGTTCATCGATTTGTATCCGGCGATGACCCCCCAGCGTCTTGTATGCCCTTATATGGCCCGCGTCTATCCAGTTTATGAGCGTCTTGATCGATACCCCGCATATCCTGCTTGCCTCTGATATAGTGAGAATTTTCATGATGCGCCTCACTTGCCGATTTTATAGGTTATTCTATTATTACAGTATTTATAGATTTTATGGGTTTGTCAAGTAATAAATTACAAAAAGTCGCAAAATTTTTTGCTTATCGATTGTCCGGCGCCGTGGTATCATTATATGGGGGTAAAAAACGCGAAGAGGAGCAGCCATGACGGAGCAGCAAAGAAGAGGACCGGCGAAGGTGCAGGAGTTGGAAGAACTCCGTGAAAAGCTGGAGAAGATTCTCGAAATGGGAGACGATGGGATTGTCGTCGCCGAAAAGACGGGCAAGGTCGAGTACGCGAACAGCGTAGCCATGACCATCACGGGGCTCTCCAGGGAAGAGATGTACAAAGGCGGCATCGGGCTGTTCCTCTCGGAGGGGTCGCTGCGCATCCTGGCCGACATGGAGGAGGAGATCGGCAGCGATGAGAGTAGGAAGATCTGCAGCGAGATGCAAGTGATCCACAGGACCGGATACCTTAAAAATTGCGAAGTCTGCATGGCGGCGGGAAAGATCGGCGAGAAGCGGAAGCTTTATATTTACATGCGGGACATAGACGCGCGCAAGCGGATGGAAGTCCAGGTGCGGCTGTCCGAGGAAAAATATAGGCGCCTCTTCGAAAACATCAGACATGGAGTCTATATAACCAGCAGGGAAGGCAAGTTCATCGACTGCAATCAGGCAATGGTGGAGATGCTCGGATACGAAAATAAGGAGGAGATCCTTGCGCTCGATATCACCGGGGATGTCTACGAAAATCCTGAAGATAGAGCAACATTTAAAGGAATCGTAGAGAAAGAAGGATATGTTATCGACTACGAAGTCGCTTTCAAGAAGAGAAACGGCGAGCCGATCACCATTCTCCTTACGTCGCAGACCATCGCAAATGAACGAAACGAGGTAATCGGCTACCAGGGAACGATGATGGACATCACCGAGCGAAAAAAGATGGAGAAGAACCTGAGAGAAGTAAACCACTTCCTCAACAGGCTGATAGAGGCGTCCCCCGACGGCATTATAGTGACCGATTCGAAGGGAGACATCATCATGTACAACAAGGCGGCAGAGCAGCTCCTCGGCTACAGCAGCGACGAGCTGATAGGGCGGGCGAACGTCAAGGACCTCTATCCGAGGGGGCTTGCCAGGAAGGTGCGGGAGACGATGCTCGACCAAAAAACCGGCAAGAGGGGATTTTTGCCCCCGACCGAGCTCTACGTCAAGAACAAGGCGGGAGAGGTGATCGATATAAGTCTCTCGGCATCGATCCTTTACGACGAAAAGGGAGAGGAGCTGGCGGCAATCGGCATATTCAAGGACTTGAGCGAGATGGTCAGGGTGAAGAGAAAGCTCAAGGAGACCCAGGACCAGTTGTTCCAGGCAGAGAGGCTCGCGGCAATGGGAAGGCTCACCTCGCAGATAGCTCACGAGCTGAATAACCCGCTCTACGGCATCATGAACACCCTGGAGCTGCTCAAGGCGGAAATACCCGAAACGAGCAAGAGACGGAGGCTCCTCGATATGTCGCTTTCGGAGGTGGTCCGGCTCTCCATCATGCTGAAGAACATGCTCACGTTCTCGAGGCCCGAGGAAGAAGCGCGAAAAGAGATCAACGTCAACGGTTTCCTGGACGGCATCCTGATGCTCATGGAAAAGCAGTTGCGGGAGTCGGACATAAAGCTGGTCACGACGTTCGACGACGGCGCCCCGTCGATCATGGTCTCGCCCGGCCAGATGAGGCAGGTCTTCCTTAACATCATAAAGAACGGGATGGAAGCGATGCCTCATGGGGGGATGCTCAGCGTGGCGACCAAAATCGAGAACAACCTCCTTAGCGTCATTATCAGGGATACAGGGACCGGGATGAGCGACGACGTGAGGGAAAAGATTTTCGACGCATTTTTCACAACGAAGGAACAGGTGAGAGGGGTGGGCCTCGGCCTGTCCGTCTGCTACGGCATAATACAGAACCACGGGGGCGCGATAGATGTGGAGAGCGCGCCGGGGAAGGGGTCGACGTTCACGGTCTGTCTGCCGATCGCGTAACCTCCTCTCCTCTTTCCCTATTCTTTCTTCTTCTCTGTTCGTCGTCGGCGGCCGGACGACGGCTTGTCCGACCGATCCGGCAACAATTACCGGAGGCTTACCGTCGCCCCCACCCATGAGCAAGCTCATGGAGCCTTCCCCTTCATAAAAAGGATGGACCGAAGACGTAAAGAAGCTGCCGCCATGATCGATGCCGGGATTGGAGCATTGCCGGTTGCTCGCTCGCATCGGCTTGCTTTCGGGTTGAGGGAATTGCTTTCCGAGGCTAGACGCGGTTCCCGCAAAATCCCAGAGAAGATGCGACAAAAAAAGCGTTATGTTTAGCGCAATTTCACCTACAACTGCGCGCAAGATGCTTCTAGTGCGGAGTTGAAGATTGCCGCTTCAAATGATACGTTTGTCTCTACTGTAAACTTGGTTATCCTTTCGTCTTGCCCGGTTTCTATCGTCCGCCTCTACCGGCCCAGGGCCCTTCTGAGTTCGTTTATCGTGTTGTCAAGGAGAGGATCGACCATCCCGAGCTCCTTCGCTTTGAGGTAGTTGGTCAGCGCCTTCTCACGCTCCCCGAGCTTGTAATAGGCGTTGGCAAGCTGGCAATGAGCGTAGCTCCTGCCGGAATTATCCCCAAAGACCCCAAAGGTAATCTGGTCTTTCGTCATGCCTTCCTCGATGACATTCTTCGCCTTTATGTAGTCATTCAGATAGAAATGGCAATTGCCGAGCAGGGTGTATGCGTTAAGTGTGTAGCCGAGCCGGATGGCCTCCTGGAACTCCGGCATGGCGTCCGGGCAACCCCTCGTGACCTGTGCGTCTGTCGTGCCGTACATGGAACGCAAGACAACGCCCAGATTGTAATGAGCCTCGGCGAAATTGGGGTCGAACTTTATTGCCTCCCTGCACTCCGTAAGCGCCTCGTTGAGTCGTCCGGCCGTGTTGAGTCGATGGCATTCACTATTGGCACTCACTGCTTTTCCCCTCTGTTCAATCTTATACTCCAAGCCGTATATGCGGGTTTTAACGGCCTGCGCGTCTTTTGCGGCCGGTGCGGCGAGCAGGTAGAGTTTGAAACTCGCAATAGCGTTTGCAAAATCTTCTGCATTTTCCCGAGCAAGGCCGAGGTTGTAATAGGCGATTGCGAGCCAGGGCGCCTCGTCGGTGGCTTTCCGCAATTCCGCAGCGGCTTCCCCGAAGCCATCCCGCGACATCGCGCGCTCGAATGCGATCTTCCCCCGCGCCATGGCTCTCTCTGCGGCCTCCGGGATTGCGGGCGCTTTCTTCATCATTCGCACGTGGTTGATGATCTTCTCCCTAAGCGCCGTATCAAACGGGTTCTTCTTGAGGTCCGACAGGTATTGGTCCAGCTGTTGCTGCTCGTTATCGACGGCAGCGAGGCAGAAAGAGGCTGCTAAGACGATTACGAGTGAAGATAAGACAAGCAAACCGAGTCTCTTACCGTTCATACGGCGCCCTCCTTTCAGGACGTGTCCTATTGCGCTTTTTCCTTTCGGCCCTCCTGCTATTTCCCGGCTGTTGCCTGCGGCTTCATGCTCCTGCTCTTTGCCGATTTCACGAAGTCTATCGCGTCCCGGATCTTCCTGTTGTCGGGGTCGGCCGAAAGGGCGGCTTGCAACAGTGCTATCGACGTGTTGTAATCGCGCTTCTGCCAGGCTGCGAACGCGTTGTCGATGAGTTTGCCAGATTTCTCCACGCGCGGCTTCCGGTCCGGGCTTGCCGCCCCTGCCTCGCCTGCGGCCTTTGCCGCCTTCACGTCGCGCGCGAATGTGGCGTCATCCCTGTATCGGGGGTTTTGTTTTGCAGCGGATTCATAATGCGCTGCGGCCGCTTCGTAATCGCCCCCGGCTGCCGCCCGGAGTCCTTGATTCGCCTCTGTCTGCGCTGGCGCTGCGGCCTTTTTCACCGCTTCCTGCTTGTGCACCCTGTCCAGGTCCTGAGCCAGGTCCAGGCCGTTCCTCACCAGCACATCGCCGGGCAGCTCTGCTTGAGCCTTTTTGAAATACTCCACAGCGAGCGCATAGTTGCCGGCCCTTATCGCGTCGAATCCTTTCATGTAGTTTTCGTTGTTGAGCGTTTTTTCGGACACCTGGACCGCAAACATTCGCTCCCTGCCCTTCGCAACGTTCGGATCGACGACGATCTTCTTGTTGGGATCGAGGTGCGTGAGATCGACGACGGAGGCGTCGCCGTCGTCCACGGCCTTGAGCCCGTCGCCGGCCGTGCCTTTGGGGCCAACGACGCCGATCCCGTCGGCATCATCAAGGCCTTTAAACTCGCTCAGCGCGCGCTGCTTCCGCTCCTCGAAGTCCTTGGCCTGCCTGCGCTCCGCCTCCCGGTTTTTTTCATCCGCTATAGCTTGCTGGGCGGCATCGTTCTGGTCCCCGGCCTGCCCCTGTCCCTGCTGCACGGCAGCGCCACCACTGTTGGCGGCGTTCCCGCCGCCTGCGCTCCCGCCGGTCCACCCGCCGCCGCTTCCGCCTCCTCCCCCCGGCCCCCGTTGTCCGAGGTGGGCGCACGTGCACCATCCGTAGACGGGCTCTTCCAGGGTCGAGGAGATGCTCGTCGCAACCCTTCTCGATAACGGTCTTTTTGTCGTCCTCCCGGCGCACGAGAAGCTGAGGGTTGTGGTCAATGAGCGTGCCTGCGCCAAGGGAGAAGATCTGGTATGAGGCTGCGATGATGGCGGCCCGGCTGCAGGTCTTCGCGAACCTCCCCGGGGACGGTTCTTCGGCGCATGGCCGCGTGCGGGGTTTTTTGCCGCGCTTTTTCTTCATGGCGTCTCCTTTCAGCAGAGAATCATTTCCAAGCCGCTCCCCGGCTTGTCTTGCCCTCGGGCGAGAATACCGGATGCCGCTTTTCACATACAAAGGCCGAAGGTCGAGACCTTTGGCGAGAAGGAACTCGTCTTCTCCCCGCTCCAGCGCGAGTAGATCAGGGGCTATGCGCAAGCGGTCGTTGTCCTTCATGGGGTAGTTTTCCGCCACCTGTCTTGCCTCACCACATACACAGTATTAAAATCGACGGGTCGCTGTCAAGTTTCTTGGGATTCCTGGAGCCTTGGCGGTTTCGATGACGTTGTTTGCGACCTGGAATGAGCATTGCAAAAGAACCTTCACCTGCTGACTTCGGCCCCCTCCCCGTTTACTGAACTTACAAGATCACACGCCAGGATCTCCGTCATCACCGCTTTTCACGATTACCCCGGCACTGTTTATGGATCGCTTGTTCTGAGAGGGCACAATCGCCTACGACTATTGCTCTATACGGTTTCACATTTTATAGGATGGCCATCGCACGGCTGCAACGACGACGACAAGGCCCGCATCGACCACAAGAAAGGCCCAGCCCAGATCACGATAATTCACGGGCAGACAGGCTTTTCACCATTTATTCTATTGTCTTGCCATACGCCTGAGTACGTTCTTCCTGACGCACAGGTATAGGCGCCCTGGCCGTGTCTCGTGCCGTCTTTCCATTCACCAACGTATTTGTCGCCGTTCGCCCAGGTTCCCGTTCCCTGGCCGTTGGGTTTGTTGTCCCTCCATTCACCCAGGTATTTGGCCCCGCTTGCATAGGTAGCAGTCCCCTGGCCGTCTCTATTGCCGTCCTTCCATTCACCGACGTATTGATCGCCGTTTGCCGAGGTAATCGTGCCCCGGCCGTTGGGATTGTCGTCCTTGAATTCGCCCACATACTTGTCACCGTCCGGCCAGGTGTATGTCCCCCGGCCGTCCATCTTGCCGTCTCTGAATTCGCCCACATACTTTTTGCCGTTTGCATAGATATAAGTCCCCTGGCCGTTGGGTTTTCCGTCTTTGAATTCGCCTACGATTTTGTTCCCGTTCGCCCACGTGTATGTACCCTGGCCGTTGGGCTTGCCGTCTCCGACTTCGCCAACGTAGTTGTCTCCGTTCGAATCGTTATATGTTCCCTGGCCGTTGGGCTTGCCGTCTTTGAATTCGCCCACGTATTTGCTCCCGCTTACATAGGTATACGTCCCATGGCCGCTGAACCTGTCGTCCTTGAATTCGCCCACGTATTTGGACCCGCTTGCAGAGGTGTATGTTCCCCTGCCAGACTTATTACCCTCGACAAACCCGCCCCGGTAGGTGTCCCTGCCTTTGGCAACACCTTGGCCATCCGCAAGGCCATTCACGCAGCCGCCGGAATACTCCGCATTGATATTCGTGTCGTTTACCTTGCACTTGTCGGCTGGAAAGACAGGAGAGACAAGAAGTGCGACCAGCACCACCGAAAGGAGCAGCTTCATCTTGTACCTCCGCATGGACGTATTGTGCCCCGTGCAGGGGCTGTTCGGACGCCGGCCCTCGGATATGCAAAAGGCAATACCACTGATAGCTTCGTTAGCGAATACCATCCCTAATCGAGGCATGTCAAGAGAATTCAGAGAATGAACGTTACAGGAAGCAGGCCTTCAGCATGAAGCAACGCCAAACAACGAAGATTACACGTCCTGCGGCCAACCGCTTCATTACCGCATTTCCGGCTTTCAATAATGTTTGTGGGGTGTCCGCTTAGCTCACCCTGCATCAATACAAGCAGAGCGTGTCGTAGAAGCAGACACCTATCCGATGTTGTCTGGTCCTGCACGGGTATGACATATGTCATAATTATTCATATGTGGCCCTTCATGGACAGTTTTGGCGACCCTTGACGTAGCAGGAGAATAAGTGTATAATAATATCAATACATTAGGTACATAAAATGGGATGCCCTTTTGCAGAAGAAGGGCATTTTTATTTTTGGGGTTGAGAATGGCGACAAAAAAATCCACTAACGTAAAATACCTGGTCAACGGGGGAATGGAGAAAGGTTCTCTTGGGTCTGATGAAATCGGCGATGTCCTTCCTCAGAAGGTCAGTGCTCCCGAAGATGTTGAAGATGTATTCGACTTCCCTTTAGAATCCGACTTGGACATAGTCGACATACTAGAAGGGAAGTTCGTGTCGCGTAAGGAACGGGGCACGGAGGGGGGTGAGGCTGAAACGTCATCCTCAGAAACCGATAACACGATATGGGCCTACTTAAAGGATATTGGACGCATAACACTCCTTACAGCTGTTGAAGAACACCAAATGGCGAAAAGGATTGAAGAAGCTGAAAGAAAGGAAAAGAACATCTTGTTCGGCCTGCCCCAGGCAGTCGGCGAACTCCTGGAAATAGGTCGGCAATTGAAGGAAGGGACGGTAAACATAGCAGATGTGATCCATATCGATGAAATGAACTCTACTCAACAAGATGAGGAAAAATACAAGAAGAAAACCATATCCTCCATCAACGCCCTAAAGAGTCTTTACGAGAAGAAGGAAGGAATAAAGACGACACTGCAGGGAGCCGACATACCAAACAGGCAGGAGCTTACCAACGATCTGCAGAGGATCGAGGACAAGAGAGAAGAGATCCTGCTTAATCTTAAACTCACCAGGAAGGTTTTCGTAGAAATCATCAGGAGGATCGGGCAGCGGACGGACCCACGAACGATGGCGCGGCAAGTATCGTAAGACGGAAACTGAGGGAACTCCGCGAAATTGAAAACGGACTGAAGACCGTCAGGAACAGGCTCGTTCGGGCAAACCTGAGACTCGTGATTTCTATTGCCAAGAAACACCTCAACCGTGGGCTGTCATTCCTTGATCTTATCCAGGAAGGCAACATGGGACTCATGAAGGCTGCTGAAAAATATGACTATCAAAAAGGTTTTAAGTTCTCCACATACGCATCATGGTGGATCAGGCAGAGCATAACACGAGCAATTGCAGATTGCGGACGAACTATCAGGATACCTGTCCATATACTTGAAACCAAGAACAAGATCAGCAGGGCCACCGTCGCCCTCGTCCAGGAGTTGGGTAAAAAGCCGGGGCTCGAAGAAATTTCGCTTAAAGCCGGACTCCCCCTGGAGAAAGTCAGAAAGATCATGAAGATTTCCGGCGAGGCTGTATCGATCGAAACCCCGATCGGGGATGATGAATCCAAACTCGGTGATTTTATCGCAGACCCAAAAGCCTCTTCCCCTTATACGGAGTTGGTAGACACCTCGCTCAAGGAAGAGATAGACAAGGTTTTGTCGACCCTCACTCCGAGAGAAGAGAAGATTATCAGAATCGGGCCAGCCGCCAGTGTCCCGAGTACAGCAACCTACGGCGCAGACATACGTGCCTGCGGTTGAGCACCCGATCCACGCCCACACAGCCCGCACCGCCCGCAATGCCCCCCGAACCTGTTCCACCCACTGGTCCGATCCCGCGGGTAAGCAGTCCTAGGGCGTCCTGGTCGACAGTTCAGCCGAAATACCCTCAATTAGCAAAGATGGCCCACATCAGTGGTTGGGTGACGCTTCAGATTACCATTGAGGCAGCGGCGCCGTGAAAGCGTGAAGGTGATCTCCGGTCACCGTCTTCTGAGGAAAGCTGCCATCGATGCGGTGCAGCAATGGCTCTACAGGCCTTACATGCTTAACGGCAAACCGGCAGTGGTCCAGACCGAGGTAAGGTCAATTTCACTTTGGATGAGCAGTAGCCGGGGCCTCGGCAATTCCGGCCCCAGACGCGCCACAGTTCCGCAGTCGCATCTCGGGCGCGACCGGCTGTCCGCAGCTAGGACAATGCAGCTCTTTCGCCAGTGACGGTACCAGCGGCAGTGGTTACCCGCAACCCTGGCAGACCTTCAGACCAGGGCGAATCGCCGCGCCGCAGTGCGGGCATATGGGGGCTGCCGGAGAGGGCGTGGTTGCCGCTTGTTGCGCCGAAGTTGCGTCCTACCCTCCGCGGAACTGTCGTCGGC
>CAVTDX010000090.1:0-32623 GCA_963733345.1 uncultured delta proteobacterium | reverse complement strand
CCTGAAATCGATCCAGATGTTGAGTTATACTCTGGACCCAAATTCAAGGGAGGCAGGAAATGAAGAAGAAGGAGTTTACCCCGGAGCAGATCATCACCATGCTTAGGGAGGCGGAGGTGCTCCTCTCCCAGGGGAGTACCGCAATCGAAGTTTGCCGGAAGCTTGGCATCACCGAGCAAACCTACTACCGATGGAGGAGAGAATACGGGGGCATGCGCGTCGAGCAGGCCAAGCGCCTGAAGGAGCTTGAACGGGAGAACACGAGACTCAAGAAGCTCGTGGCTGACTTGTCTCTCGACAATGCTATCCTGAAGGAGGCGGCCCTGGGAAACTCATAAGCCCGTCGAGGAGGCGGCAGGCAGTTAATCGGGTCTGCGCTGCGCTTCATGTTTCCGAACGACGGGCATGCAAGTCTCTGGGCAGCACCGGTCGACGCAGAGGCACGATCCGGAGATTGCCGACGAAGAAGAGCAGCTGACGAACCGGATCGTCGAGCTGGCCACGGACTACGGGCGCTACGGGTACCGGCTGATTACGGGACTTTTACGGAACGAAGGGTGGAAGGTGAACCACAAGCGGGTGGAGCGGATTTGGAGAAAAGAGGGGTTGAAGGTTCCTAAGAAACAGCCGAAACGGGGAAGGCTCTGGCTCAATGATGGGTCTTGCGTACGCCTCAGACCGGAGCATAAGAACCACGTGTGGAGCTACGATTTTATGACGGCGAGGACGGATAACGGCAAGGCATTCCGGATGTTGAACATCATTGACGAGTATACGAAGGAGTGTCTGGATATCACTGTGGAGAGGAAGATTGCCTCCCACCTCGTCATCGAGCGCCTAGCGCACCTCTTCATCACAAGGGGCATACCCGAACATATACGCTCGGACAACGGACCCGAGTTCACCGCAAAGGCGGTGCGGAGGTGGCTGGGGAGACTGGGAGTAAAGACCCTTTTTATCGAGCCGGGAAGCCCCTGGGAAAACGGCTACGTTGAATCGTTCAACGCGAGGCTCAGGGACGAGCTCCTAAACGGGGAGATCTTCACGACCCTGCTTGAGGCGAAGGTGTTGATAGAAAACTGGAGAAGGGAATACAACACGATCAGGCCGCACAGCGCCATCGGCTACAAGCCGCCAGCGCCCGAAGCCGTCATGCTCTCTCCTATGAGAGGAAGTCTAACTCTGAGAATGGTACAATGAATGGGGGCAGGCCAAGGCGGTATAGGGAGGAGTGAGAACCCCGTTCGAACGTCAGATTCGCGTTGTCGCGGTCTGCTTTGTCTTCGCGGAGGCGACGGCCGGTGGGTTGTCGATCTCGTCTATCCCGAATGAGCGCCTTGGAAAAGCAACGACGAGGTGCGACACGGTAGAGAGCCACGGGGCCTGGAAGAGCTGTCACGTGTGCTCGGACGGGCGACTTGCGAACCGGGTAGTGTCTTTCTCGCGGCCGGAGGAAATTTCGATGAATAAGGCGGAAGGCGGTGGGAGTGGGACCCGGAGCATACTGTTTCGTACGTGAGGAGTCCCGCTCTCGCCGCTGACCGACTTAGGCGCGGAATTAACCCGGCCGCCCTAGAGCGCGTCGAGCTTCCCGATCACCCGCTCCGCAACGACGAACAGCGCCCCCTCCACCGGGGGCGTGAGAATCCTCCGTAAAGACCGTGTTCTCCTCTATCTTGACGGCATAAATGTGTACGGTCTCCGGCATTTTGTACCCGAGCCTCCTGCCCAGCTCCATGGTTGTTTTCAGATCGAGCGCGTGGGACGCATAAGGCAGGACCAACTCTCCCAAGTCGTCCAGGGTCAGCTCGTAAACGAAGCCGGCAGGATTTGCGTCGTCCGTCATGATGGCGTCGACAACGATCACCGTGTCGAAGCCGGCAATCACATCCAGCAGCACCATTCCGGCGAGACTCGCTTCTACAAGCTCGACCTCGGGCCGCCCGGCCCATTTTTTTCTTATCTCCCGCACTATGCGGATGCCGATGCCGTCGTCGCCGAGGATGGTGTTGCCGAGACCGAGGAGGAGAGTTTTTCTGAAATCCATAATAATAAAGGCCTCAAGAATGGTTGGGGGGACACCCCTCCGAAGGACAAGAGGCGAGAGGAGTGTCCCCCCAACCGATTCAACGGCGAGAGGAGTGTCCCCCTTCCAGGCTTGACAAAAAAGGACACCCCTCCGAAAGACAAAGGGCGAGAGGAGTGTCCCCCCAACCGATTTCAACGGCGAGAGGAGTGTCCCCCTTCCAGGCTTGACAAAAAAGGCTTGACAAAAAAGGAAGGCCGCGGTTTCAAGAGCCGCGGCCTTTTTCTGTCTTTTTTAGTTTACATGCCCCGGGTAATCCGGTCGACCACGTTACCCTGCCTATCGCGGAGCACTACTTCAAACGGCATCGTGCCGGGAAGGGTGTGCGTGGCGCATCCCAGACACGGATCGTAGGCGCGGAACGCCATCTCGACCATGTTGAGGAGGCCTTCCTTAGCCTCTCCTCCCTTGATAAAACCCTGGGCCGCCTTTTTCACTGAAAGACAGATAGGGGCGGCATTGTGCTGAGTAGCGACAATGAGGTTCGCCTTCGTCAGGAGGCCCTTGTCGTCCGTCTCGTAGTGATGGATCAGCGTTCCCCTCGCCGCCTCGACGCACCCGATGCCCTTCTTCGTGAGGCGCAAGTTCATATTCCGTATATCCTTGCTCGTCAGGAGCGGATCGTTCGCGATGCGCTGCATGTCCTCGGCCGCCTGCAAGGCCTCGATCAGGCGCGCCCAATGAAAGGCGAGGGTGTTGTGGGCCGGCTTGTTGCCGAGGATCGAGTACATCTCCTCGTACTCTGCCTGCGCCTCCGGCGTTGCCATTCCCTTCGACGCATTCAAGCGGGCGAGCGGCCCGACGCGGTAGAGAGACGAGCCGTAGCCTTCTTTCAACCCCTGCCATCCCAACACCTTCAGGTAGGTGAGTCTTATATAGGTCCACGGTTCGACCCATTCTGCGATGTGGTCGGTGTAGTACTGCGGGTCGAAGAGGGCCCTCTCCTTGCCTTCCGGATTGACGACCCGGATGTTGCCGTCGTAGAAGCTGACGCACTTGTTCTCGTCGACCATCCCCATGTAATACGTGTTCAGGTTGTACGCGTCGTTGAGGACGAGCTCGAGATACTGGGGATTCCTGACCACCACGTTCTTGAAGAGCTGGAGGGCGAATTTCGAGAACTCGACGGCGTAGTCGGCGGTCTCTTTTATGGTCGCGCGCTCTTCCTCGTGGACCCCTCTCGGGACGCCGCCGGGAAGGCCGCCCTCAGGGTGCGGGGCCTTGCTTCCCAGGAGCCGCATGATGTCCCTGCACCTCTTCCGGACCTCGATGACCTTGCCCGCGA
The DNA here is from genome assembly GCA_963733345.1 of uncultured delta proteobacterium. Classification (GTDB taxonomy): domain Bacteria; phylum Desulfobacterota; class Syntrophorhabdia; order Syntrophorhabdales; family WCHB1-27; genus BOG-1155. The sequence continues at coordinate 29,252 of CAVTDX010000090.1, read as the reverse complement.
TCTCCATCCCTACCTTCTGGATTACCCCGAGGATGTTCCGCTCCGCCGGGTTCGCGTCGGGACCGACGACAAAGTCGGGTCCGCCGAGGAAGAAAAAGTGGATAAAATGGTCTTCCACGTAGAAGGCGTCGTACTGGAGCTGCCGGATCAACTTTGCGGTGAGCGTCGGTTCCACCCCGTAAACCTTGTCGAGGGCCTTCGTCGACGCCATGTTGTGAGGCGTAGGACAGACGCCGCAGATATTCGGCACGATCCTCGGCATCTCTTCGACGGGCCTGCCCAAGCAAAACCGCTCGAAGCCCCTCAGCTCGGTCACCTGGAAATAGGCGTCCTCCACATCCCCCTGGTCGTCGAGAAAGATCTCTATCTTCCCGTGACCCTCCAATCTCGTTACCGGATTTATCGATATTCTTTTGCCCATCTTCACACCTCTTTTTTCGATGCGTCTCTTTGCTTTTTCAGGAGAGAGGACGCGGTTGTGAAACGATAGAAATACCCTGCCGGATCTTCGAGAGTATCGGCTGCCTTCATCGCCTCGTCCATGTTCTTCCCGCCGATGAGAGAGGCAAAAGCAGACAGGTACTTGGCGCCCATATCGGCAACGCCCTCAACCGGGCCGAAGCAGCCCCTGCAGGGCATATTGATGTTCAGGCACGCCTCCCCGCATCCCGCCCTGGTCGCCGGTCCGGAGCAGATCACGCCCTGGGCCAGGAAACACTTCTCGGGATCGGCTTCGATCTCGTGTATCCTCTTCACCGCGGAGATGGTCAAACGGTCCGGCTTGGTCCGGTTTCTGTCGCAGACGTCGCAGAGCGCCCTCTGGGGGGCAAGGGTCGAGCCTTTCGGGGGGAGACGCCCCTCGAGCACCGCGCTGACCGCTTCGAGGACAAGGTTGGCCGGCGGCGGGCAGCCGGGCAGGTAGTAATCGACATCGATCACCTGGTTGAGGGTGCGCACGTCGTCGAAAAGGTACGGCAGCGTCAGTTCCTTCCCGTCGATATTCGTCGTTGTCTGCGGATAATTCCCCTTGGGGTTATTGACTGTGGGGGCATCCTTATAGACCCACTGAAAGATGTCCTCCCTCGAGCGGAAGTTAGCCAGACCGGGCGTGCCGCCGAAGCAGGCGCATGCGCCGAAGGCCAGGACGAGCTGGGATTTCTTGCGGAGCACCTTCGCGAATTCCTCGAGTTCGGAATTCCTCACCGAGCCGTTGATGATGCTCAGCGTAATCTCCCCGTCCTTCATCGCTTCTATGTGATGGTATTTAAAGTCAAGGGCTACAGGCCAGAGCACAAAATCAACGGCGGCGGCCACTTTCAGGACATTCTCATTAAGGTCGACGACGGCCTCGTCGCACCCGCCGCAGCCCCCGAGCCACATTATTGCTACTTTCGGTTTATCAGCCATATCTTCCTCCTAAACCCTGATTGGTTCAAGCCCCTTGAGTTTCTGCGCGAACTCATCGACATGCGCTCTTATTTTCGCGCCCTCCGGATCGATGGATGTCACTACCTTTACCCTTTCCTTCTCGATGCCGAACGATTCAAGCACCTTCTGCAAGAGGTAGACGCGCTTCCGCGCTTCCTCGTTGCCGTCCTGGAAGTGGCAGTCGCCGTCCCCGCAGCCGAGCAGGAGGACGCCTTCGGCGCCCTTCTTGAAGGCGTTGATGATGTCCGTCGTATCCACCTTGCCGATGCAGACCACGGGGATGAGCGTCTTCACCCCGGAGACTGCCCCGTTCCCGCAATAGCCGTAGCCGAACTTGCAGGCAAAGCAGACAATGCCGGGCATTTCAGCGATCTTCTGCTTCTCCGTCTTCGCGAGGTCGGGCACGAGTTCCCTGGCCCCCGAGGGGCAGGCGGAGACGCACATGCCGCAGGCCTTGCACTTGATAGGATCGGAATAACTCACGAGGCGCGTCCCTACCTCTCTGCCTTCCACAATTTCTTTCGTTTCAAGGAGCTGAGCGGTCTCATAGTTGCACGCCGTGACGCAGACGCCGCAGCCGGAGCAGAGGTTCTCGTCGACCTGCACCGTCGCCAGCTCAGACTGGATGCCGACCGAGACGCACGCCTTGCAGGCAGGACACGGGCCGCATTCGAGGCACCTTCTCGCCTCATCTATCGCCTCGTCGAGGGTGAACCCTATCTCGAACATGTCGAACGTCTTCCTTTCCGTAGGGGCGTTCCATTTTACCTTAGGCTCCGGCTTGAAGAGGCTCCTCGTCGGCGTGCCCGTGGTCTCTGCCTTATAGCCCCAGCGCTGCATAGGCATGCCCCGGAGGTATCGCTCCATCGATTGGGCCGCCTCCCTGCCTTCCGCCATGGCGTCGACCATGAAGCCGATCCTTCTCACGTCGCCGCCGATAAAGACCTCTTCCCGCAGCAAGCTGCGGCGGGTAAGTGGGTCAACGGCCAGCCGGCCGCTCGCGTCGAAGAGCCCCGCGTTCTGGAGAAGGCTGCGATCGGTCATCTGGCCTATCGTGATGAGCAGCACGTCGCCCTCCACATCATTACAATCGCTGCAATCGAATTGGGGATTGAAGCCCTTGTAGTCGAAAACGCACACGCATTTGGGGCAGTCTATCCTCTTGAACTTCCCGTTCTCCGCGATGATGTTCCTGACGCCCCTGGAGTAGACGATCCCGATCCCTTCCTGGATGGCCCCTTCTATCTCCTCCGCATCTGCGGGGATGCCGTCTTTCGATGTCTTGTCCTCGTTCTCGAGGCAGACTACCGTGACCCGGCCGCCGAGGCGGTAGGCTGTCCTCGCAGCGTCGAACGCCACGTTGCCGCCGCCGATCACGACGACCCTTTTCCCTTTGTAGTAATCGGGCGGAAGGAGTCCTTTCCCTGCCTCGTCGAGCATGGCGAGGCCATAGCTGACGCCTTCCATGCCCTGCCACTCCACCTTGTCGACGCCGAACGTGAGGGGCCGGGGATAGGGCGTGCCCGTGGCGACGAAGAATGCCTTGAAGCCCTGGGCCTTCAGCGTTGAGATCGCATCGACGCCTTCGAACTTGACATTCTTTTCGACCTTTATGCCGCCTATGCGGACAAGGCTGTCTACCGCGGTGTCGAGGACATCTTCAGGGAGGCGGTACTTGGGAATGTACCGGACGGCGCCGCCGAGCTTCGGGTTGGAATCGAAGATGGTCACGTCGTGCCCCTTCTTGGCCATTTCCCAGGCGCACATCAAGCCTCCGGGGCCGCCGCCGATGACGGCTATCTTCTCGCCGTCCTTCTTCAGCTCGAGGGGTTTTTTTTCTTTCAGATAGGGCGTGTAGGCATCGGAAAGAAACCGTTTAAGGAGCCTTCTCTTCACGCTGCCGCCATGCGTCTTGTAGTTGCACTCCCGCTCGCATATGCCGCAGATGTAGCCGCAGACCGTGAAAAAGGGGTTCCTCTCGTACAGGTGGTCCCCGATCTGCAGCACTCCTTCCCGCGCCTTTTCAGGGTCCGGGGGAAGCAAGGAGATGAGTACGTTTGTTCGTTGAATGTCTTCGCTGATCGGGCACTTGTTCTGACACGGGGGGAGGTATATCTTGACCGCAGCCTCCACCTTTGCCTGCGCATCATTTTTCAGGTCCCACATACTGTTGTCCTCCTTTTCGTTGCTCTATCCTTATCGTTAAACCGCAATCCATAAGCGCTAAAAAAGACCGGGCGTGTCTCCGCATGGTCGTCTTAGGCTTATGCCCGTTTCTCCTTACACGTCATTAATTGGTCCTCATGTCCGGAAAAGAAAAAATATACCCTCTTTGAGATACTGGACAGACTGTTGGAGACAACAGCGCGGAAGTGAACGAAATCACAAATCAGTATAACACCTCCGATATTGCACGTCAAGAAGGGATTTTCCCTAATGATGCCGGCGGCAGCCGCTTCTCGACAAGAGCGATGGGCGCCCTCTCTCTTTAGCGCTCCAGGTCGCAACGCAGGCAACGCTTTGCTTCGCGCACAGCGGCCTCTTCGTCGAATCCCAGGTTTACTTCCTCGAAGGTGCAGACGCGCCGAGCGACGGCCATTGCGGGCATCTTGACCCGCGGCTTGGCTGGGCCTCCCTCTTCCTCGGCCCCTTCCGCCTTCGGCACGCCTGCCCGGCGAAGGGCCTGGTAGTAACGGTCCTTGTACATATCCTGCTCTTTCAGGTAGCGGTCGATGGAGATCGCGGCCCGGTAGCCGCTCGCCATTGCCTCAACTACCGTGGAAGGGCCGACCACCAGATCTCCCCCCGCAAAGACGCCCGGGATGTGGGTGGCAAGGGTAATCGGGTCAACGATGAGCGCCCCCCCCGGGGTTGACTTGAATCCGTCGTTCTGAGGCAGGCAGGAAAGGTCGGGAAGGTAGCCGACGGCAGGGATAACCGTGTCCACATCCAGGAGAAATTCCGAGCCTTTTACGGGAACGGGCCGCCTCCTGCCGCTCGCGTCGAAGTCGCCCAGCGCCATGCGCTGACATTCGAGGGCCTTTGCCTTTCCGTTCTCCGTGACAATCCTCGTCGGTGAGACAAGGTAGAGGAGCTTGATCCTCTCGTGCTCCGCTTCCTCGATCTCTTCATCATTTGCAGGCATTTCATCGCGTGTCCTCCGGTAGACGATGAAGACCTCCTCCGCTCCCGACCGCAGGGCGGTCCGCGCGGCGTCGAAGGCGACATTGCCGCCGCCGACCACGGCCACTTTCCTGCCAACGTCAATCTTCTCCCCGAGGTTCACCCGCTTGAGGAACTCGATGCCCGACATGACGCCCTGCGCGTCCTCTCCCGGAATGTTCATTGCCTGGTTCCGGTGCGCGCCGACCGCGAGGAATACCGCCTGGCGCCCGTCGTGAAGCAGGTCCTCGACGGTGAAATCCCTTCCCAGGGCTTTCCCGGTTTGGATCTCCACGTTGTGCTGGCAAATGAAGCGAATATCGTTTTGCAGGATCTCGCGCGGAAGCCGGTAGTCGGGAATGCCCACCGCGAGCATGCCGCCGGCGAGGGGCAGGGCCTCGAGTATCGTGACATGGTAGCCCCTTCTGCCGAGGTGGTAGGCGCAGTTGAGTCCCGCCGGGCCGGCGCCGATAACCGCGACGCTCTCTTTCTTCGGCTTTTCGAGGAATACAGGCGGCGCCATCTTTCCCATCCTGACTTCCCAATCGGAAGCGAACCGCTTCAAGGATGAGATCGCGATGGGCTCGTCAATTTCACCCCGCTTGCACGTGCCCTCGCAGGGATGGACGCAGACCCGCCCGCAGACGCCCGCCAGGGGCATCGTGAGCCTGATGAGGCTCAGAGCCTCCTCGTAACGGCCTTCGGCGATCAGCGACGTATAGCCGACGGCGTCGCAACGCGCAGGGCAACGGTTCTCGCAGGGGGCGAAAACCAGGGCTTCGCACGCGCCTGCCGGACAGTATTTCTCGCGGATGTGCGCCTCGTACTCGGATCGGAAGTGGTTGATCGTGGAGAGGACGGGATTGGGGGCGGTCTGGCCGAGCCCGCACAGGCTTGCGTCTTTGATGATCGCGCCCTGTTCCAGGAGAAAATCGATATCCTCTTCCCTGCCCTCGCCTTTTGTAATGCGCGTGAGTATCTCGAGCAGGCGCTTTGTGCCGATGCGGCAGGGCACGCACTTGCCGCACGATTCGTCCTGCGTAAAGCTGAGGAAAAAACGGGCAATGTCGACCATGCACGTTTTTTCGTCCATGACGATCATGCCCCCCGAGCCCATCATCGAGCCGGCCTTAATCAGTGATTCGTAATCGATGGGCAAATCGAGGTACTGCGACGGAAGACAGCCGCCAGACGGACCTCCCATCTGCGCCGCCTTGAACTCCCTTCCCCGCGGGATGCCGCCTCCAATCTTGTAGATGACCTCGCGCAGCGTCGTGCCCATGGGGACTTCGACTAGTCCCGTGTTGTTGATCTTTCCCGTAAGGGAGAATATCTTGGTGCCCTTGCTTCCTTCGGTCCCTATCGCGGCATAGGCGGCCGATCCTCCGAGGATGATCGATCGCACGTTCGCGTAAGTCTCCACATTGTTGATGTTCGTGGGCTTGCCCCACAGTCCCGCAACCGCTGGAAAAGGCGGCCGAGTCCTCGGCATTCCCCTTTTTCCCTCAATAGAGGCCAATAGCGCCGTTTCTTCGCCGCAGACGAAAGCGCCCGCGCCCTCTTTAATCTTGAGGCGACAGTTGAAGCCCGAGCCCAGGATATCGTCTCCCAGAAGGCCGTGCTCCTCCGCGTCGCGGATCGCCTGCCTCAAGTGCTCCACCGCGAGCGGGTATTCCGCCCGCACGTAGAGATATCCTTGCTGGGCGCCGATGGCGTAAGCGGCGACGATCATGCCTTCCAGAACGAGATGCGGATTGCCCTCGAGGACGCTCCGGTCCATGAACGCCCCCGGGTCCCCTTCGTCGGCGTTGCAAACGATATATTTCACCTTTCCCGGCGAGTTCCGCGTAAAGCGCCACTTTTTCCCCGTCGGAAAACCCGCGCCGCCCCTGCCGCGCAGGCCGGCCTTGTCCACCTCGTCGACTACCTCGTCCGGGGTCATCGTAAAGAACGCCTTGCTCACCGCGGAATACCCCCCGTGGGCGATGTAATCCTGGATCGACGTGGGATCGATGCGGCCGTTGTCGCTGAAGACGAGCCTCGTTTGACCTTTATAGAACGGCACGTCGTAATCGTAGGTGATGACCACTCCCGTGGCCGGGTCTGTGTAGAGCAGCCGTTCAACGAGCCCGTCTCCGAGGATCGTCTTGGCCACCACCTCGGGCACGTCGGCGACTCCCACCTGCTGATAAAAGATCTCTTTCGGACGAAGGACGACCACCGGACCTCTCTCGCAGAAGCCGTGACAGCCGGTTCTCATCACGTCAACTTTACCTTTCAGGCCGAGCCTGGCAATTTCCTCGATGAAGGCGAGACGCACTTCTTCGCCCCCCCACGCACGGCACCCTGTGCCGCCGCATATAGTCACGCAAGGCTTGTTTGGGTCGCGCGTCTTCAGAATAGCCTCGCGAAGCTTCACCAGATCCTGGTCAGAATTCAGCCTCACTTCCGCCTCCTTCACTCATATTGCTTCAGTACCTGCTCCACCCTTGCCGGGGTGAGCTTGCCGTAATAGTTCTTATCTACGAGGAGGACGGGCGCGAGCGCGCAGGCGCCCAGGCACGCGACCGTCTCGAAGGTAAACTTGAAATCCGGCGTCGTTTCGCCTTCCCCCACCTCAAGGGCCTGTTCCACAGCCCTCAAGACATACTTTCCGCCCCGCACGTGGCACGCCGTGCCCCGGCAAACCCGTACCGTGTGCAGGCCTCGGGGGGTGAGGTAGAACTGTGAATAAAACGTGGCAACGCCGTAGATCCTGCTCAAGCTCATATTCAGGCCCCGGCCGATTTTCACGATCGCTCCCTCCGGCAGGTAGCCGAAGAGTCCCTGGACCTCCTGAAGCACAGGAATAAGAGATGCCTCCTCCTTCACAAATCTTTCGAGAACCCCGTCCACTTTGTTCAGATCGACGTTATCCGCCATAATGCCCCCGAATTACTCAAATTAACAGCCTTCTTCGAGCTTGCCGCAGATAATTATAGCTTTTTTTTTGTCGGAAACAAACAGCCGCAGGAACGCTTTTTTTGGGGGATTTCGAGTCTCCCCCTTAAACGTACCCCTCCCATCCTTAAGCCCGGCAAGAAGAAACCTTTGGGCAGGCATTACCAACGGACCTGCAACTTAAGTCGATTCCTACCGGCGACATAGAACCACGACGGGGCATAGCATAAAACGTGCCGCAATCTGCGCGCCGCAGATAAAGGGGGAATTGCCGGGCGGGCGCGCCAACCGTGAAATACAGCAGAATTCTCCGGTATATATGCCAGAGGATAGGGTGAACTATCGCCTGTCATGCAATCGTCAGCGCATTGGCAAAAAACACGGACGAAGACATATATTATTGACTAGTCCCGGCATGTTGAAAATAGAAGGAGATGCATATGGGCGTGACGCTGGAAGAGTTGGAGAGGAGTCCGCTCTATTCCGAGGAATTGGGCATCAGCCTCAAAACGGCGGCTGAAGAGGAGCTTTTCAAATGGTTCCTTGCGAGCGTTCTCTTCGGCGCAAGGATTTCCGAAGCAATTGCGAGAAGGACGTACAGGGCCTTCGAAAAACGGAGCCTTGCCGCGCCCGGGGCAATCCTGCAGGCAGGCTGGGATTTCCTGGTCAATCCCATCATGAGGGAAGGCGGTTATGTGCGGTACGACGAAAAAACGTCGAGGGAGATACTGAGGAACTGTGAGAGCCTGTTTTCAGACTATGGGGGAAGCCTCGCGAGGCTCCACGACGAGTCGGAAAACGAGCGCGACCTGGAGAAGCGGCTCCTCCGGTTTTACGGCGTCGGCCCCGTGACGGTCAACATTTTTCTGCGTGAGCTTCGTCCTTACTGGAAGAAATCCGATCCGGAACCCCTGCCCGCAGTGCTGAAGCTCGCCGAAAAATACGGGATAGACCTGGAGTCTTTTCCGCGAAAGAGCCTGGCCTTCGCGAGGGTCGAGGCGGGGCTCGTCAGACTGCGGAGGGAGCTGCGCGAAAAGGCTGCGTAGATCTTGGCCGTCCATACGAGCGCTTGACAGCCACAGGAACATTATATTAATACTTACGCGTTGCATGCTTCGGTTTGAGCCGCACTTTTAGCGAAAGGGGAGAACCCTCACCCGAAGGTCGAGTTCGGGCCGGCTTGCACGCGGGGGATCATATGGATCGTTGCGCGAAAGCCTGCCGGGTTCTAATGCTGGCGTCCGTCGTGGTTTTTGTCTCGGGCGCGGCGCACTTGCCGGCAACGGCGGGCGCAGTACAGGCGGCCCTGACCGTTACGAAGGAATCAAGGATCAGCGTAGACGTCGACAATGAGCCGCTGAATGCGCTCCTGCGCATGATGGCTGAGCAAAAACTGTTCGTTCTGAGCGGCGCGGCCCCCGGCAATGAATCCCTTACCCTTCATTTCTCAAACCTGACCGTCCCGGAAGCCCTCTCAAAGATGTTGAGGGGCTACAATTATGTGGTGATCGAGTGGGGAAAAGGCCAGGCGCCCACGCTCTCCTTGATGGGAAAAGTACAGGCCGGCGTCTCCGAGCCTCGCGCCCGGGGGGCGCCGGCGGCTTCTGCCGCCCCTCCGGAACCGAGAAGCTATGCTCCGACCGAGCCCGCCGCCGCGCCTGAAACACCCAGGCCGGCCCGGGCACGACAGCCCGCGGCGAACGCTCAAACGCCTCAGGGAGCGGAGCCTCCGAATGAGGCGGCAACACAGACCGGACAGGCGGTTCCCGTCGCTCAAGGCGGCGACCAGGCACCCCCGGCCGGAGCGCCCGCCAGAAAGCTCTTGAATGGACAGCCCGGGGGCGAGACGCAGCCCCAGGCCGCGCAACAGGCGCCGGAGGGGCAAACCGCTCAAGGCGCCGAGGCGCCGCCGCCTGCTGAATCGCCGGGCGTCAGGTTCTAGAACATTTCGCCCTCGCGCATATGCGCCGTCTTTAAGCCTTCCGTCGGAAGGGGCAGGGCGGGTGCATTGGCGGGTCTGGTTGACATGATTGTTTTCCGTGCTTAAACTGCCTAGAAGCGTCGCCGCTCACGACCGCCCACATAAAATTCCACAGGAGGATGAGATGACGGGAAGCGTGTACAAGATCATCGAGATAGTGGGGACGAGCACGAGCTCTTGGGAAGATGCGGCCAAAGTCGCCATCGAAACGGCTGCAGGCACGCTCGAAGACCTCAGGGTGGCCGAGGTGGTGAAGCAGGACGTCACCATCGAGAATGGCCGCGTGACGGGCTACCGCATCCGGCTTAACATCTCCTTCAAGTATCATACGGGCGCATAGGGGCCAAAAAGCGGCTAAGAAACGGCGCTGCCGTTGGGAATGTCTTTGTCCGGCGCGATTAACGCCAACGCGCCCTTGTCCTCGCCGTAGGCGGCGAGCAGCATGCCTTGGGAGGCGACGCCCCGGAGCGTCCTCGGCTCGAGGTTTGCCGCTATGACGATGCGCTTGCCCACCAGCTCTTCTTTGCTGTAGTAAGGTTTTATGCCTGCGACGATCTGTCTCTCCTCGCCTGCGTCGATAGTGAGCTTGTAGAGGCGGTCCGCGCCCTCTATGTCCTCGGCCTTCGTGATCTGCGCCGTCCGAAGGTCTATTTTCTTGAAATAATCGAAACCGATGTTCTCCATGATCGCTCCTTTCGCGCGCTGTAAGACTCTTCTTAGGAAACCGGATTTATCTTTATGAAGCCCAATTATAGCAGAAGGAAGATTTCTTTGCCAACAAAGCGTTTTCTCCTTACGGGCGGCTCGACGTCCTCTCTTGTCGTGAAAAACGGCATGTTCTATGATACAAATTATAGAGGCCGCCGAGCTCCGGCAAGGCGAGGAAGTCAAGGCGCGCCGGGTAGGACATCCGATCGCCGATTGAAGGCGAACTGACCGACGCGCAAGCCGCTTCAGGCGGTCAGGATAAGCGCGCATGAGAGGCGTTTGGTGCTGATAGAGATGAGATACGGGAAGAAAGGGCTGAAGCTCGATCTTCCTTCCGGCATGGACATAACTCTAATACAAAAAAGACGGATGCGGGTCCTCGAGGATCCCCGAGGGGCGGCAATGGCTGCCTTCGATCTTCCGCAAGGGAGCGGGACCCTTTCGGAGGAGGCGAAGGGGCGCCGGAATGCCTGCATTCTCGTGTGCGACGTCACGAGACCGGTCCCGAACGCCCTTATCCTGCCGGCCCTCGTCAAGACCCTCCTGAACGAGGGTCTTCCTGCGGACGGCATAACCATCCTTGTCGCGACGGGGCTTCACCGCCCGAACGAAGGCGAAGAGCTCCGGGAGCTGATAGGCGACGAATGGGTTTTGAGCAGGGTGAAAGTCTTCAACCATTTCGCCCGGAACGACGCCGACCACGTGGACCTGGGGAGGACTCCCGGCGGTTTGCCGGTGAAGCTCGACAGGCGCTTCGTGGAGGCCGATCTGAGGATCGTCGTCGGTCTTGTCGAACCCCATTTCATGGCCGGTTATTCCGGTGGAAGAAAGGTCATTGTTCCGGGCGCAGCGCATCGGGATACGATCAGCGCCCTCCATTCCGCGCGGCGCCTGACCCTGGACGGCGTGGCCAATTGCGTGCTCGATGGAAACCCCGTTCATGAGGAGCAGCTCCAGGCGGCGAGGATGGCGGGGAGATGTCTTGCAGTCAACACGGTAATAGATGAAGACCGGCGGCTCTCTTTCGTCAATTTTGGCGCTCTCGAAGAGAGTCACAGGGCCGCCGTAGCCTTTGCCGGACCCTATTTCGAGGTGCCCGTGACCCGTCCTTTCGCCACCGTCGTGACGACCGCTGCAGGCTATCCCCTCGATCAGAATTATTACCAGACGGTGAAGGGCATGGTAGGAGTGATAGGCATGGTCGAGCCGGATTCGGACATTTTTATCGTCTCCGAATGCTCCATGGGGCTGGGAACGCCGGAATACGCCGAGGCGCAGGCGCGGCTCATACGCATGGGCGTTGACGACTTCATCGCAGACGCCATGGGGAGGGAATACGCGCTGATCGACGAGTGGGAGTCGGTCATGCAGACAAAGGCCATGCGGACCGCGAGGATACACCTCTTCAGTGAATGCCTCACAGAGGAAGAGAAACGGCTCACCGGGGTGAGGACCGTAAGCATGTTGTCGGAAGCCATTGCGGAATGCGTGGAGAGGAAGCGGGACAAGAGGTGCGCCGTCGTCCCCGAAGGCCCCTACGTCATCCCTATGTGCAGCTTGGAGGAAGGCCCGGGGGCGTAGGGGGCGCAGTCAATGAATGGCGGTGAGAGGACGCCTTGAAAAAAGAAGCGGCCTAGGGGAATATGCCCCGCAGCCTTACCGCCTCGGCCACCCGTCCCACCCCCAGCGCCAGCGCGGCGGTCCGCATCTCCACCCGCTCTTTGTCCGCGATGGCCTTGACTTCATGGAAAGCCCTCGATAGGATGCGGACCAGGCGCTCGGTTATCTCCCCCTCCGTCCAAAAAAGCTCCTGGAGGTTCTGCACCCATTCGAAGTAAGAGACGACAACGCCCCCCGCGTTTGCGAGGATATCGGGTATGAGATGGATGCCGCGGTCGAATAAGATCGAGTCGGCTTCGGGGGTTGTCGGACCGTTGGCCCCCTCTACAATGATGCGGCAGCGCAGCTTGCGCGCGTTCGCCGCGGTAATTTGATTCTCGATGGCAGCCGGGACGAGCATGTCGCATTCCAGCTCCAGGAGCTCTTTGTTGGTGATTTCGTCCGCTTCTACCTCCCCCTTTACGAAACACTTGTTGCGCCTCTTGCAGTCGAGCGCCTTTTCCACGTCGAGGCCCTTCGTGTTATAGAGGCCCCCGTTGATATCGGAAATGCCCACCAGGCGGCACCCCGCCCTGCTGAATTCCCGGGCGGCCGTGCCGCCCACATTGCCCGCGCCCTGGATCACGATTCTAGCGCCTGCCAGCGGGATGCCGCTATGCTTGGCCGCCTTAGCCGCGACGACAAAGACGCCCCGGCCGGTCGCCTCGTACCTGCCTCGGGAGCCGCCCAGCTCGAGGGGCTTGCCGGTAACCACTCCCGGGACCGCATACCCTTTGCGGATGCTGAACGTATCCATCATCCAGGCCATCACCTGAGGGTTTGTGGCTATATCCGGCGCCGGGATGTCTCTCTCGGGGCCGATGAAGGGCGATATCTCCCAGGTGAACCGGCGCGTCATGCTCTCGATCTCGCGCTCCGACATCTGCCTCGGGTCGCACTCGATTCCTCCCTTCGCTCCCCCGAAGGGGATGTTGACCACTGCCGCCTTCCAGGTCATCCACATCGCCAGGGCGCGCATCTCGTTCAGGTCGACGTCGGGATGGTAGCGCATCCCTCCCTTAAACGGTCCCCTGGCGTCGTCGTGCTGGACGCGATAACCGGTAAACATGCGCACCGATCCATCGTCCATTTTTGCCGGAAAATGGACGATGATCTCCCTCTTGGTATGCTTGATCTTCTCCAATATCCCCGGGTCGATCCCGGCGAGATGAGCCGACGCCTTCTCCACCTGACTGACGGCCATGCGGGCCAGGTTGACTTTCCCTTCCTCTGCCTCCATGCAGCGTCCTCCATGTGCGCTTTAGCCTTTCGCCCGCAGGACATTCCGGCTTTAAAAAAAGTATAATACGGCTTGCCGTGACTCGGTCGAAAAAAAATGGCCTCCGATAATTTGCCCATTTGCTCCTTTACATAAGACTAAAGGCACAATACAATAGTTACAAGGAGGAGTGGGCCCGTGATGGTTTTCAGCAAGGTTTTCCGGAACCCGGGCAGGTTGCCCCTGGTCCTCGGTTTTATCCTGCTTGCGGCCCTTGCGGCGGCCCTTGCGGGTCTCTGTTCCATCCGCGGCCGCGACGCGCGGCCTCCCCCGGAGAAGATCGCGGTCGGCATCGTCGCGACGGATAACGCCGGACTCGTGTACATCGCCTCCGAGCTGGGCCTCTTCTCAAAGTACGGCGTCGACGCCTCTCTTAAAGAGTATGAAGCCGGTTCTTCCATCATGGAGGACCTCGAACAACGAAAGCTCGACTTTGCCGCCACGTCGGAGTTCGCCCTCGTCCGCGAAGGGTTTCGCAGAAACGATCTAGAGGTCGTCGCTTCAATCGCCCTCTCCGACAATATCCGTTTCGTCGGAAGGCGAGACCGGGACATCGAATCTCCGGCCGACCTCAAGGGCAAGACAATAGGCGTCCTGCAAGGTACGTCGTGCGAATTTTTCCTCGCCACTTTCCTGGCCTTCAGCGGCATATTGGACCGGGAAGTGCGGATAGTCAACATAAAGCCCTCGGACGCGGCATCCGGCATCCTCAGCAAGAACATCGACGCCGCCATGCTGTGGGACCCTTACGCATACAGGCTGACGGCCGCCCTGGGCAAAAACGGGATCGTCTGGGACGGTCAGAGTGGGCAGGATTATTACGTGCTCCTTATCTCGACCAGGCAATTCGTCGACGGTCATGCGCCTGTTGTCGAAAACGCCCTGAAGGCGCTGGCGGAGGCCGAACGATTTGCAGAGTCCAACCCGGCGGCAGCGAAAAAGATCGTCCGGAGGCGCCTCGGGTACGACAACGCGTATTCTCTATGGGCCTGGACAGAGAGCAGTCTCAAGCTCTGTCTGACCCAGGACCTCCTTATCCACATGGAGGACGAAGGGCGATGGTTCAGGAAAAAGGGGTTGTACGGCACTTCGGGGATGCCGAACTATTATGCCGACATGTACCTGGACGGACTTGAGAAAGTGGACCCCGACGCGGTGAGCATCATCCACTGATCCTAAAAGGCGGCCATGAGCATCAAGACCAGGCTGAAGATAAGCGCTGCAGTGCTTATTCTCATCGCGATGACGATTATAGCCACCCTTCTTGTTATGGCAAGGGAAATCGAGCATGCAACGCAAGAGGGTCTCATTGCCGACCGGATCGTCAAGGGGGCTGAAGAGCTGAACGTGCTGGCCCGCGCCTTCGTCTCGCGTCGGGAAGAAGAAAGCACGGAGGCGCAATGGTGGGAAAGGCGAGGCTCGCTGATGTCGCTGATCAGCCGGGCATCCATGAGAGGCGAGAGGCAGAAGCTCCTTTTGGACCGGCTGATGGAGACGAATGCCCGCCTGGGATCTATCTTCCATCTTATCCTCTCGTATCGCCGGCTTGACAGCCGGACGTCGGGAGAACGAAAGGAACTCTACGCCGAGTCCGAGGAAAGGCTGGCTGCCCAGCTTTTGGCGAAAACCCAGGGGATGGTCTATGACGGAGGGCTGCTCGTCCTCGCAAGCAATCAGGCGGTCCTTGCCGTCCAGGGCAGGGCCTTTCAGATCGTCCTCTCCCTCATGGTGATGCTCATCGGCACAGTGCTCCTTACCTTCTACCAGCTCTACGACATTATCGTCCGTTCCTTCGAAAAGCTGCACGAGGGCGCCCGCGTTATCTCCGAAGGCGATTTCGACCGCCGGGTCGTCCTGGCCGATCCCTCCGAAGTAGCCGGACTCGCCGCTGCGTTCAATGCGATGGGCGAAAGGCTGAAAGTCTCCTACCGGTCTCTCGGGACAAGCGAGCGGCGGTACAAGGACCTTACCGAGTTTTTGCCCCAGACTATTTTTGAGACGGACCGGTCGGGGCGACTGACGTTCCTCAATAGAGAGGCGCTTCGGGCCTTTGGCTGTAGCCTGGAAGAGGTCCGGGGACGGGTCGATTTCCTCCAACTCATCGCCGAGGAGGACCAAACGGCAATCGGGGACGCCATCGAGCGGAGCATGAAAGACCCGGGACCCGCTAGGGTCGACGCCATTGCCCGGAGGAAGGACGGAAGCCGTTTCCCTGCGACCGTCTATTTTTCGCCGGTTGTCGACGACAGCGGCGTTGTCGGCGTCAGGGGCATCCTCATCGACATGACCGAGCAAAAGAGGGTCGAGCAACAGCTTCAACAGGCGCAGAAGATGGAAGCCATCGGGACCCTTTCCGGCGGGATAGCGCACGATTTCAATAACATCCTCGCCGCCATCATGGGGTTCACCGAATTGGCCATTGAGGACGTTGCAGACCGCCCGGAAAAGCGCTTTCTCGAGAACGTGCTGAAGGCCGCCGCCAGGGGCAGGGACCTTGTGCGCCAGATCCTTACATTCAGCCGGAGGAGCGAATACCCGCGCAAACCCATGGCCGTCGGCCCGGTCATGGAGGAAACGATAAAGCTCCTCCGCGCCTCGATTCCTTCAACCATCGATATCCGGCACGCCATTGCGCCGGAGAGCATGACCGTCTGCTCCGACCCGACCCAAATCCAGCAGGTGCTCATGAACCTTGCCATGAACGCGGCCTATGCGATGCGGGAAAACGGGGGTTTGCTGGAAATAGACGTGTCGCGCGCGCACCCCGATGAGCGGGACGAGCAAAAACAGCCGGACGCGGAACGCAGGGCCTACGCGAAGATATCGGTGAGAGACACGGGCACGGGCATGAGCAAGGCGACCCTGGAAAGGATATTCGATCCCTTCTTCACCACAAAAGGGACGGGCGAAGGGACCGGCCTCGGGCTCTCCGTGGTTCATGGCATCGTACAGGACCACGGCGGGACCATCGAGGTCGAAAGCGAATTGGGAAAAGGAAGCGTTTTTCATATCCTGCTCCCTCTCGCAGAGGAAAAGCCGGACTCGCACGAGACGCCCGCAGACGAGTCGGTGAGGCGGGAATACGGAAAGGTCCTCCTTGTCGACGACGAACCCGACATAATCGAGGCGGAGAAGACTATACTCGAACGGCTGGGGTACGCCGTGGTTGCGAGGGCCAGCAGCGCCGATGCGCTGACGGTTTTCGACAGCGAGCCCGGCCGGTTCGACGTCGTAATCACCGATCAGACAATGCCCGGTATGACAGGATTGGCGCTTGCAAAGAAGATCATCGAAAAAAGGGCCGATGTGCCGGTCATCCTCTGCACCGGATACAGCGAGGTCGTCTCCGAGGAAGAGATTCAAAAGGCCGGCATACGCGAGCTGGTCATGAAGCCGGTATCGAGGCAGGAGATGCGGAAAATCTTGCGCCGCGCCCTGAAGAGGGGGGAGGGTAAAAAGGCGCCCGCCTAAAGCCTAAAGACTCAAAAGCGCCCGATCAGACTATGATGCTGATTTTAGCCTTCTTCCCGGCGGGAAGATTCGCGGCCGTCATGGCATCGACGAATTTATTGATCAAGATTCTTCTCAGGCCGGCCGCGCTTCCCGGAGGCAGGGTTGTTTGCGGCCAGGCGCATCCGTTCGCGGCTTCCCGGCTCTGCGCTTCTTGCCGCCCGTCCGCCTCGCTTCTTTCGCCGGGATTGAGAACGACCGGTTTTACTGTGCGCTCGCCGGTAGGCGACAGCGCCCCTGTTCCGTCAAACTCTACCCGGAACTGTCGGACGCTCCTCTTTACCCCCGCGTCATTCTCTTTCAGGTTCGTATAAACGATTCTCACGCAACACCGGCGCCCTAAAGCGTGAAACCTTTACGGATAAGCCGACGGGACCTTATGCCCGCTTTCGCCCTTGACTGCAATTGTCCTTATTACTCCGATTAGTAACGCAAAAGGCAGGAAATGTCAAGAAAAAAGAGAAGAATGTTCCTGCAATACAATTATGTCACCCCTTAACTGCAATATGAAAATGTCACCCCTGGCGATAACAAGGGGCGTCGAGAGGAAGGCGCCCCGGTGAAAAACCGAGGAAACTTCAGAAGAAGAAGTATTTGACAATTGATCGCTCATCTGTTATTTTGAACAGTTGTTCATTAATGGGCAGAGGGCCATCACATATAGCGCGCAAAAAGATTCTCACTGCGGCCCTGCAGGTTTTCAGCGCAAAGGGTTACAGGGAAGCCACCGTAAGGGACATAGCCCGGACCGCGGGCGTGAGCGTTGGGGCGCTCTATCCGTATTTCGGGAATAAGGAGCAGCTCTACACGGAGGCGTACCTCGAACAGAGCAGGGCGTTTAATGAACGCATCCTGGACATCATGGATCAGGACCCGGATGCGGCCGTCAGGTCCTTTATCGAGACCCATGTCTCGTGGACAGCCTCGAAGAGACAGATCGTTTCGCGCCATTTCAAAGACTATGACCTGGAGTTCGTAAAACCCTTCAGGACACGGTTTTGGACCTATCAGAAGGAGTTTCTGGAGGCGCTCATCTGCAAAGGCGCTGAGCAGGGGCTCTTCCGGGTAAGCAACTGCGGGGAAGCGGCCGTTTTTGTGCTCTGGGCATTGAGGGGCGCCCTCTTTTACGACCTCTCCGCCACGGCGGTCCTTACCCGGTCGGGCGATGCCATATGCGATCTCTCCTTAGGCTTTTTGACAAACGGCCAGACCGGGGCGTCCGCCGCCGGCCGTCTGGCCGACCCCCACCCTTCGACGCTGGTAGATACGGCCGCCGGCTTGTGCTCCGGGGGAGACTGCCTTGCGTAAGCGCGTTTTTGCGACGCCGGTTTTTATCCTTTGTCTGTTCTCCGCCGCCGCCCTGGCGGAACCCTTGACCCTTGCAGACGGCCTAAAAATAGTTACCCAGGAAAACCGCCTGGTCAAGATCAGACAGCAGGAAGAAAAAATATCGCATGAGGACGCCGTCATCGCCCGGTCAAAGCTCCTCCCCAGCGTCAACGCCTCCTGGGGCCAGAGCGCCTTCGAGCATGAGATAGCAGTGCGGGTCGGGTCGCAAGTCATACCGAGCGCCGAGGCCAGCTTCTACACATACCAGCTCGCCATCCAGCAGATCCTTTACGATTTCGGCGGCGTCAACGCTCTCTACCAATCCGCCAAGCAGACCGAGGAGACAAAAAGGCTCGAAACGAAGAGCGCCAGGAACGGTGTTGCTCTCGGTTTCGCCACGCTCTACTTCGATGTCCTTGAATCCGAGAAGATGATCACCGTCGCGGAAAGGGAAATAGAAAGCCTCGCGGCCCACGCGCGGGTGGCAAACGAGCTCCTGGAGAACGGCCTGATTACCAAGAACGACCTCCTTGAGGCCGAGGTAAGGCTCGCCGATGCGCGGCAGAAGTTGCTCAACGCCAGGAATATGCGGAAGATAAACGGCGCGAGGCTCGACAGCATGCTCGCATGGCCGCTTTCCACGCCCGTCCAGGTAGTCGAGGAGACAGGACCGCGTCCGGAAACCCCGCCGCACGACGAGGCCGTCGACACCGCGCAGCGGGAACGACCCGAGCTGCAAATAGCGGACGCCGTCCTGAAGGGCCTCCGATATGAAGAAACGGCGCGAAAATCTGAGTATTTCCCCAAATTCCTCGCCCAGGGCGAACGGGACTACGCCAAGAACAAGTATGCCGGCTACGAGGCAAACCTGGGCATAACGTTGCTCATGCAGCTCAACCTTTTCAGCGGCGGCAGCACGGAGGCCGCAGTGGAAAAAGTGCAGCTGGCCCAGATGAGGCTGCGCGTCGAGCGCAAGAAGCTTGCGGACGACATCGGGCTGGAGCTGGAGAAGTACTATCTTGACATGCTCAACGCGAACGAAAGCGTCCAGGTCGCAAAGGATGCGATTGCCCAGGCGGAGGAGAGTCTAAGGATCACCAGGATCAAGTATGCGGAGGGCGTAGGCATCGCGAGAGACGTGACCGATGCGATCACGCTGCGCACACTTTCGGAGACCAACTACTACCGGGCCCTCTACGATTCGTACCGGTCGGCGGCCGGGTATCTCTACGCCATGGGCAGGGAACTGACGGAAGTGTACCAGCAATGAGGGGCGAGCCGAAATAAAGATGAAAAAATGGACTTTCAGGGGGATAGCGGCAGTGGCGATCGCAGCAGCCGTCGTATACGGGGCCGTTCGGCTCGTTTACTCGCTTTCGCACGAAAGCACCGACGACGCATATGTGGCCGGCGTGATAGTCCCTGTGGCGGCGGAAGTGAGGGGAACAGTAATCGACGTCTATGTAACGGACAACCAGCACGTAAAGGCCGGCGACCCTCTGCTCAACATCTTTCCCCAGGACTACTCGGATGCAGAAAAAGAGCGCGGCCAGGCGGTGTCTACGTTGACCGCCGAGCAGATCGAGCTGCAGGCGTCCCTGGCGCAGAAGGAGAAGGCTCTTTCCCAGGCGCAAGCCAATCACAGCGCCGCATTGGCGGAGGAAAACCTTGCGGAAAAAGATTTGAAGCGGTACGAGCGGCTGGTCGCGCAGGAGGCGACTTCACGCAGCGAATACGATCACATGGAATCGCGCTGGAAGGTCGCTCGCGCCCGTTGCGAAGCGGCTGCCGCCGCAGACGCCGAAGCCGAAGGGGCAATCGAGGCGGCGCGGGCCAGGCTGCACACCCAGGCGTTCAAGATCAAGGAGGCGGAGGCGCTGCATAGGCTTGCCGAGCTGAACCTGAAAAGAACAGTCCTCCATGCGCCTATCACCGGGAGGATCGCAAAGAAGAACGTCGACCCGGGAAAGTACGTACAGCCAGGGCAGCCTCTCTTCGCCATTGTGGAAGAAAACACGTGGATTATCGCCAATTTTAAGGAAACGCAGGTGGGGAAGATGGTCGTGGGCCAGCCGGTCGAGGTGGAGGTCGATGCATATCCGGGCATTATCTTCAAAGGGCATATAGACAGCCTTCAGCCGGGCACCGGCTCCGTGTTCAGCCTGCTGCCTCCCGAGAACGCGACCGGAAATTTCGTGAAGGTGGTTCAGCGCCTTCCCGTAAAGATCGTCATGGAATCTCCCTTTGACCCCGCCCATCCGCTATGGCCGGGGCTCTCCGTCGTCCCTACCATCGACGTGAGCCGGAAAGCGGCGGGAGGCGCCGCGCGGGCGGCAAGCCGCGATAATTGACGGAGAAAACCGTATGAAGAGGCGCGGATTCGCAGTAACCGTATCGAGACAGATGGGGAGCGGAGGCGACTACATCGCCTACCAGACAGCGAAGGAGCTGGGGTTCATGTATCTGGACAGGGAGATCCTCCGGCGTGCTGCAGGGCGTCTCGGCAGGGACCAGAGGCTCCTGGAAGCGCGCGAGGAGAGGTCGGGGGGGCTTATCGACAGCATCATCCGCGCATTCTCCATGGGAGCGCCCGAAACGTATTCTCTCCCGGAGGCGCCGGCGATCTACGACAGGGATCTCTTCGACGCTGAAAGCAGGGTCATCAAGGAGGTTGTAGACGGTCACGACGCGGTCGTACTCGGAAGAGGCGGGTTTCACGTGCTGAAAGACACGCCTCGCTCAGTCCATGTATTTGTCTGCGCGCCGTTGGAGTTTCGGACGCAAAGGATCATGAGGGTCAAGAACATGACCCGCATGGGAGAGGCGCGCGCCCTGATAGAGGAGTCCGACCGGAGGAGAGCGAAGTTCATCAGGGACATGTGCCGAACCGAATGGGCGGACGCGAGAAACTATCATTTTTGCGTCGATTCGAGCGCTGCCGGTTTCCCCGCCTGCGTTCAAATGATCGTCCGGCTCGTCAACAAGGCCCGGCCGGAGTCAGAAACAGAACCCTGCTAGCGGGAGCCCGGCCGAAATCATCTTCGACGCGGAGAATATCATCTTCCCCGAAATGGTCGCCTGTCTGGACTTCTATGAAGACGAGCATGCCGTTCCCCACATTCTCGATCCTGTGGAGCTCCTCCCTGCCTATGCTGATGCACTCGCCCGCTCCGAGCAGGTAATCCAGTCCGTCTTTTGTCGCCCGCGCCTGCCCCTTCACGATGTACCAGTGTTCTTCCCTCTTGAAGTGTTTCTGATAGCTAAGGCGCTTGCCCGGCAAGACTTCTATCCGCTTCACCTTGAAAGCGCTGTCCTCGTCCAGCACCGCCCACCCGCCCCACGGGGGCGACGCTTCTTCTCTCTCTTTCATGCCGCCCGCCATGGCGAGCCTTGACTCCGGGACATCGGCCTATCCCTTTCTGAAAAACTTTCTGATCCTCTCCTGAAAGGCCGGCGCCGCGGAAAACTGCGACACATAGAGCCTTTCCCTGTCCAGATGGGCTGCAAGCCCCGACAGGACTGAGAAGTTGACAAGCTCTTTTACCTTTCGGGTCGTTTCCATGGGCAGGGCCTTCAGCTCCTCGATGAGCCCGGCGAGCTCTTCTTCGAGGTCCCCTTCGTCGACCACGAAATTGACAAGGCCCATTTCTTTGGCCTCTTCCATCGTCACGTTCCGCGAGAGAAAATAGAGCTCGTTGAACCGCTTCATGCCTGCAAGGCGCGGCACAAAGATGCTTCCGCCGCCGTCCGGGGTCAGTCCCACCTTCCGGTACTGCATGTTCATCATCGCTTTTGTCTCTCCGAGGGAAAGGTCGGCTGCAAGGGCGAGGCTCATGCCGGCGCCGATGGCGAGGCCCTCGACCACGGCGATGACGATGGCCGGAATGCTCCTTATGAGATTGACGCTCCTGTTGAGAAAGTCAGCCATGGCGTCTACCTGTTCGCCCGGCGCCTCTGAGTCCCTGAACTCGATCACGTCGCCGCCGGAGCAAAAGGTTTTCCCCGCCCCCCGCATGACGATAATCGACGCTCCCTGCGCTTCGGCGTCCTTGAGGCCCCTGTACAGCGCCTCCAGGAGCTCGAGGTTCATGGCATTCTTTTTCTCGGGCCTGTTCAGGGTCAGGCTTACTACTCCGTCTCGAAAGACCTGAGTCACCACATCCATGAGACTCCTCCTATGGGAAGAAAAAAAACCTGCAAATCTTCACACGTCCGCTTCCTTTATGATGGAACAACCGGGGCGGTCTTTTCAAGAGAAAAAAGAAGGAAGACGTCGGATGGGCTTCTTTTTCTTTAGCAGAGCGGCTCCTTAAGCGATCTTGCCCGCGAGCGCGCTTATCGTTCTCGATCCGCTGGTCCAGAGCGCAACGAGGAGCTCTTCCCTGAGCCGCCCAACCTCATGGATCACTTTTTCCGTCGACTCACCCGCCCACCTCAGGAACGGGAGCGCCATCGACGCGAGGTCGGCGCCAAGGGCCAATGCCTTGGCAATATCGATCCCTGTCCTGACGCCCCCCCCGCCGATGAGTGCTTGTCCCTCTCTCAGCCACTTGCGGCTGCGGATGATCGCATCTCTCGTGCAGGCGCCGAGTCCCTCGTAAGCCCCGTAGTCCTTCCCCTGGAGAAGACCCTCGATCTTCGGCCAACTCGTCCCGCCCAGACCCGCGACATCTATTCCCGCGATCTTTCTTGTCGCCGCCCAGCGTACGATCGATTCCGGCAGGCCGCAACCTACTTCCTTGAGAAAAACAGGGTAGGGAAAATCATCGATTACGGCTGCAAGCGCGTCCAGGGCGCCGCTGAAATCGCTCTCTCCATGCGACTGAAGAACCTCGTGCAGTGGGTTCACATACAGGATGAGTCCGTCCGCGCTGATCGACTCCACCGCCTCGATAAGGAAGTCCCTGCCGTGCTTCGCCTCGATCAGACCGAGATTGGCCAGTAGCGGAGTGGTTGGCGCGAACTCCCTGAGCAGATACGATTCGGGGCCCGACGTTTTCTCGAGCATCGGCCTCTGCGACCCGACGGCCATGGCGATGCGGCAGTGCTCCGCCGCGGTTGCAAGGTTCTCGTTGATGCCGGCGGACCGGCGGCCCCCGCCCGTGATGGGGGCGATGATGAGCGGCATCGAAAGCGTCCGCCCGAGGAACCGGACGGTAAGGTCCATCTCCTCTATGCAGAAGTCCGGCGCTTCATAAGCGAGGCTCACGTCCTCAAGACCCGTGGAAAAACGAGATTCCACGTCGTTGGCAAGGCATATTTCGACGTGTGCGTCCTTGACGGCGCTGTAGCCGCGGCCTTCAGCCTCCAAGCAAGCTACTTCCCGCTCTCCTGCCCGATCAGCCTTCGTCCCGCCCTATGGACGTCCTGAAAAGCGGTCTCATGCTCGGAAATTGCCCCCTTTCTATCCACGCCGAGAAAGCTGACCGTTTCGTGCACCCCTACGCTGACGGTCCTGAAAAAGGCCGTCGCCGTCGCCCCGCCGCACTGGACGCCGATCTCTTTCTTCATCCCCCCCACGAGGATGAGCAACCCCTTTCGGCCGTGCCGCCCTTCAGGGATGGGCTTCTTCAACAGATATTTCTCGCACCAGAAGGCCTGGCATCTGTCTATCATTGTTTTTGCCTGCGCGGAAAGGCCGAAAAAGAAAATGGGAGAGGCAAGGATGAACCTGTCGGACGCGCGAATCGCGTCGGCAATCACTTCCATGTCGTCCGCCTGAACGCACCGCCCTGTTGCCGTACAGCCTCCGCAGTCCTGACACGGCCTTATGCGCATCTCGTTCAACCTGAACTTTGCCGTCTCGTGACCGGCCTCTTCGATGGCCTTAAGCGTCTCGTCAAGGAGCATCTCGATGTTTCCGCCAATCCTCGGCGATGCGTTGAACGCGGCAATTTTCATAGAGGCCGCCTCATTTTCCAAACCTGAGCGTGATCTTTTCCTCCCCTGCTTTCCGCTTCACCTCCATGAGTATCTCGATGCTGCTGCCCCTTATGCCGACGGCCAGGGGCGTCTCGCCCTTATCCTCCTCGATGTGGCTTATCTGCCTGGCCGCCTCGATCACCTTGGCGCCTATCTCGGCCCTCGGCGCCGGCAGCTCCCTGTCCCTGTACTCGGCCTCCGCTTTTACGCGGCCATCCGAGGTCCGTTCCAGAGAGATCGTTTTTGCGCGGCGGTCCACGCCGTGAAGGATGGCCAGGGCGAGCCACTTCAGGGCCGCCTCCTCCTTGTCCTGGTCGCCGCCGAGCAAGGCCATCTCCTTGCGGGGGTCTGACTCCACGAAACAATCGCACAACTCCTGCATCCTCTGATGCGGCGTCCCCATGTCTCTCATGACTCGGCCTCCATTGTACTCGATAGAAGAGCATTTTCACAAGAATAAAAGTAAGGGCCGCCGAGGCGCCGTGCAACCTGTTGCCGATTCCCCTCACGGGAACTAAAATTTCATATAGGATCGATAAGGCTCGGAGGGCTTACTTCAAAAGACGGGGCATCAACAATGTCGAAAGACTCCTCGTACCGAGCGACGGCTCCGACACGTCCAGAAAGGCGGCAAGATACGCATACGGGCTGGCCGGCCTCTCCGGCGGAAGGGTCACGCTCCTGAGTGTCATCAACCGGCGCGCCTTTATCGGCGAGCCCACGATGTCTCCCGCGGAAACCCCCGCCCGCATCGTAGAGCCCCTCGAAGACTTCCTGAGGCAGGCCGCCGAAAAGGAGATGCGAGAGTTCGAAAAGATCGGAGAAGAAGAGGGGGTCAAGACAAACCTGGCTATCAGGTGCGGCGACCCCGTCGAAGAGATTGTCAGACAAGCGGAGAAGGAAAGAGCCGACCTGATCGTGATGGGCTCCCACGGAAAAAGCGCCTTGGCGGCCGCTTTTCTGGGAAGCGTCGCCTTCGGCGTAATCCATAAAGGACACCAGGATACCCGTCCTGATCGTGCGGCGATCATAGCCTCGTTTTTGTTCGACCGGCAAATTTAGACTGAAACGGCATCTTTTTGTCTCCCCTTCGGCGATAAATGAACGAAACGCGCTAAAAGGGGGGCGTTGCCTCCGTTTCTATTGCGCAATCATCCTAAGATGCTGTATGATGAGCAGATTATCGGCACTGGTGCGCTTTTCCCCGGTCCTGTTGCAACAGATTAACGTCAAGGGAGCTTATCATGTGCTGGAAAGCCGCAAAAGCCCGGGCCCGGGCGCATGACGACGCGCATGCGCGGGAAAGGGAAGGCGGGACGCGGCTCGCAAAAAGGAGGAGGCGCGGCAGTTATGGGGCGCCGGCCTTGCTCGCGGTCGCCCTCCTGGCGTGCCCGCTCCTTCTGTCGACGCTTTCGGGACAGACTATCGCCCCGGGAGAGGTCCTTACCCTCTCCCATGCCGTCGAGATCGCCCTCAGGGCGCATCCCAGCGTCATGGCCGGCGCCTATTTGGTAAAGGTCAATGAGGCCCGCATCGGCGAGGCGCGGTCGGCGTATTACCCGCAGGCGAATGCATCGATGGTCTATACCCGCGTCTCCGCTCCCTCGTCTGCGGCCCTCGCTGCGATCGCAGCCGCCGCGCCGGGAACGACTCCGCTTCCCCTGAGCGGCGGCGCGGCAAGCGGGATCCCGGGCGTCTACGATCTCTACACCCCCGGCGTCAGTTTCAGCCAGATGATCTACGACTTCGGGAGAACATCGGCGCAGGTGAAGATCAATTCCTTGACCGCGCAGTCCTCGCGCGACGACCTGGCGACTACGCAGAATACCGTTGCCTTCAACGTGAAGCAGGCCTATTATAATGCCCTCCAGGCCGAGCGCGACCTGGACACGGCGAAGCAGGCCGTAGAGCAGCTTCAAGAGCACCTTGATCAGGCGAACAGCTTCCTTGAGATAGGGACGAAGACAAAGTTCGACGTGACCCAGGCCGAGGTCAACTTGAGCAATGCCCGGCTAACCCTAATCCAGGCGGAGAACCAGGTAAGCCTGACCCGCCTGAGCTTGAGCAGCGCAATGGGCATCCCAGAGACGCCCTCTTTTCGCCTCGAGGACTCACTCGCTTACGCGAAATTCAATCTCTCCCTTGAAGAAGCGCTCTCCACTGCTTACGAGCGCAGGCCGGATCTGCAATCGTTGATCAAAAAGAGAGAGGCGGCAAATCAGTCCGTCGCGCTCGCGCGCGCCGGTTATCTGCCGCAGCTCAACGCAAATGCCAATTATTACTATACGGGCGCGGACTTTCCCCTTCAGAGCGGCTGGAGCGCCGGATTAACCCTCTCCGTCCCCATTTTTAACGGTTTCCTTACCCGCCGTCGGCTGCAGGAGGCGGAAGGCGCCTACGGCGCGGCCGATGCGAATGAAAGGACTGCCCGCCTCAACATATTCACCCAGGTCCGGCAGGATTACCTCGCCCTCCGCGCGGCCGAAGAAAGCATCGCCGCGTCCGCGGTCGCGGTGAGACAGGCCAACGAGAACGTCGAGCTTGCGTCGGGCAGATACCGCGAGGGGGTAGGCATCGCCCTCGACGTCATAGATGCCGTAGCGGCCAGGGGCAACGCCGAATTCGCCTACACGCGAGCCCTCGTCAACTGCAAGAATGCACAAGCAGCCATTCAGAACGACATAGGATTAAGATGAAAACTGGTTCGGCGCAGACCTCGCTCTCTGATAGTCGGCGGGTATTTCAAAGAGGCTGTCAGGGACCCCCTGCTTTATGTTCCTGAACTCCACAAGCCACTCGCCGTCGGGGGCAGCCGTTCTTATCGGGAAATTTATGTCGGTGGCAGTCCATTGGTAAAAAGACTCGGTTTTTGAGCCCTCCTTTAAGGTTATCTCGTACTTGTCCGAAGGGTGATCGTCCACCTCTTCGGCGCCCAGAAATTTTCGGCTTGCCTCGCCCGGGTTCATCTCCTGGATCCTGGGCGTCTTCGCTTCATCCAGGGGAAGCTCGGCATAAACCTTCTCCTGCGGCATCATTACCCACATGACTTCCCTGTCGTGACGTATTATTATGTACTCGCTCTCGCCGTTGCGCTGAATGCGGTATTTCTCCCCCTTTATATAAATCCTCCCCTCCTGGGCGCGTCCTTTCTCCACCATGACGGTGTCGGCCGACAGGTCGTAGGCGACGGCATGTCGCGCAATCGCGCCGGAAATGAAGAGAGCGACAACGATCAGGGGGGCTGTAATCCTTATGTCTCTCCCGGCGGGCCGCTGCATTTTACTTAATTTAATTGTAAGCATAATCTCCGGCGTTGTGAAGGACGGACTAAAAAGACGAAAAGAAGCAAGCCCCGGGCCGCCTTATCGTTCGACGTGGGTCCGCGCGTTTGTCTTCTTTTTTAAGACTTTTTCTTGCGCCGCAAGATAATGTCTTCTTTCTTGAGACGCCCTTTTTGTCCCCGCATCTTCCCGAAAGGGCGCGGGAGCACCTGGGAAACCCCGTTCGTCGGGCGGAAAAAACCTCCGCCTGCCAGTCGCGGACCTGGCATGCTTCTTGTATTTCTTCGGGCGGCGAACGAATAGTTCCGCAATGTTAAGTTTATGGAAGGAGGTAACTTAAATGCCCAAGGGAACGGTAAAGTGGTTTAATGATTCGAGAGGCTTTGGATTCATTAATGCGGAGGACGGGCAAGTCGTATTCGTGCATTATACCGCGATACAGGAGAACGGGTTCAAGTCGCTCACGGAAGGTCAGGCGGTCACCTTTGAAGTCGTTGAAGGACCCAAAGGCATGCAAGCAGCCAACGTGGTGAAGCTCTAATAGCGCATACGCCTCATAAGACAGGCCCTTCTTCCGGGGGCCTGTCTTATTTTGACGGTCATTCACTAAAATCCGCCCTCGAATCGGTGCATTTCGTCGCCAGGTTAAGATATAATAAACACTGCGGGGCGCCTTATCTCGCGAGGAGGCCGACATGAGCAGGGAGTACGACGACGACGAAAGACCCTCCTGGCGTGAGATAGACGGAAGGAGGGACAAAAGCAGCCACGTCGGCGGAGAGAAGCAGAAGCGTAAGGAACCCGCAACGGATAGATGGAACGTCGGGCGGCGCAAGGAGGCGCTGATGCGGCTCTTCATGGGGGAAAAAGGAACTCTCGAGCATGAAAAGCTACACAAGAAGGTCCACGAATCGTACGGCGCTCCGACTTTCCCTGAAACCTTCCGGAAATATGTGCAAAAATACGGACCTCCCGACGACGTCTCCACCCTCCTGCTCGGCCTCGATACGAAAGACGCGCCCCTCATGCTCCTTCTCATGGAGAAGCTGGAGCAGATTTATGCGAAGACATCCGACAGGGAAAAGGAGGACATCCGGAGAAAGCTGTCGATCCTCTCCCTCACAGACAAGTCGACCGAAATAAAGGAAAGGGCCTCCGAGATTGCCGAACAGATCAAGCCGCGGCCTTGACGGGTCCTTGGGCCCGTCCGGCGCCGCGTTATTTATGTTGACTCCAAATTTTGACCCATGATAGAGTGCAGTTGACTAAAGTAAGGTGAATCACTCCTCTGCTGTGGAAAGGAAGAGGCGCTTTAGCATCTGACAGCCTCGTTTGAGCAACTATTGACTGACTATTCTACTCTATTGGAACAGACGATCAGGTACGAGTTCAAGGACCGCGAGTTGCTCGCCCAGGCAATCACCCATTCTTCTTTCGTCAACGACAGGAAGGAGACGGGCAAGTCGGAAAACGAAAAGCTGGAGTTCCTGGGGGACGCCATCCTCAACACGGCCACCAGCATCCTCCTCTTTCGGAAGTACAGGGAAAAGAACGAGGGGTTTCTGAGCAACGCGAGGTCGTGCCTGGTGAACAGGATCATGCTGACGGAAGTGGCCCGCATCATAAAGCTGGACGAGCACATGTCTTACGGCAACGGGAAGGGCCGCCTTCCGCGAGATTCAAAAGTCCTCTCGAATATGCTGGAAGCCCTCATCGGCGCCGTCTTCTCGACGGCGGGTTCGGAGCGGCCTCCAGCGTGATCCGGCGCCTGTTCCAGCCTTTTTTCGATGAAGCCAAGCTCCAGGAGAAAAATCCCAAGAACGCGCTCCAGGAATATTCGCAGAAAAAATGGGGTTGATCTTCCCGAAATACCGGCTGACGAAAAAGACAAAAGAAGGCTTCAGCATTTACGTCTATGTGGGCAAAGAGATGAAGGCAAAGGGCGTAGGCAAGAATAAGCGGGAAGCGGAGCAAAAGGCCCCCAGTCTCCTATCCTCGAACAGATTCAGGGATGAAGCCCCGCGCCTTTTTACCAGGGGCAAGCGATGCATTG
>CAVTDX010000089.1:0-32868 GCA_963733345.1 uncultured delta proteobacterium | reverse complement strand
TACGGCGGTTCGCTTCAACCGCATCGAATGGAGGATGCCGAGATCGTCATCCTTTCCATGGGAAGCATTGCCGGGCTGTCAAGAATAGCCGTCGACAGCCTCAGGAACGAGGGTCTGAGGGCGGGAAGTCTCAAGCTAAGGGTGTTCAGGCCCTTCCCGGCCGAGGAGATCGCGGAGCAGCTCAAGAATGCAAGAGTCGTGATCGTTCTGGACCGCGATGTCTCTGTCGGCATGGGGGGGATCGTCTATCCCGAGGTTGCAGGCTGCCTGTTCAATCTGCCTTCCAAACCGGCGATGGCGAACTACATCCTGGGCCTTGGAGGCAGAGAGGTATTGATGAAAGACGTCATTGCCCTGGTCAAGGAGACGATAGGAAAGGTAAAACAAGGAACAATCGAAGAGCCCGTCCGGTGGGTAGGCGTGAGGGGGCTGGAATGAACAGAGCCGAGGCTATGACTCATCTTGCAAAAGAGGACTTCTATAAAGGAGGGCACCCTCTCTGTCCGGGATGCACCGGCGGGATCTTCTGGAGATTGGCGACCAAGGCGATTGGAAAAGATTCGATCGCCTGCGTAGGGTCGACATGCGTAAGCCGTCCTGCAGGCTTGCAGCCGAGTGTGTTATGCCTGCCGAGCATTTCTGTGGCGATGGCTACTCCCGGCCCGCTCTTGACCGGCGTGGCCGCAGGCGTAAGGGCGCTGAAGCGGAAAGGAAAACTGCCGCAGGACAGGCAGATCACCGTATTCTCCGTGGCCGGCGACGGAGGGACTGCGGATATAGGCATGGCGGGAATCTCCGGCGCCGCCGAGAGAAATGACGACGGAATCTATTTTTGTTTCGACAACGAAGCTTACATGAACACCGGCATACAGCGAAGCAGCCAGACGCCCGTCGGGGGATGGACGACGACGACGCCCGACGGGAAGCCTCAAGCCAAGAAGGATATGCCGGCAATAATGGCAGCCCACGGCATACCTTATGTAGCGACTACGTGCACGAGCTTTCCGGAAGACCTGATCGCGAAAACGCTGAAAGCAAAAGAGATGAGGGGAGGCTTTCGATATATCCACGTCCTCGGCCCCTGCCCTGTCGGATGGCGCCTGCCGGAGAAAGACGCCGTTCGAATCGGCCGGCTGGCAGTGGACTGCGGCATTTGGCTCCTGTACGAAATCGATCACGGTGAATTCAGGCTCACTTACCGGCCGCGCAAGAGAAAGACCGTGAAGGAATACCTGTCAGGGCAAGGCCGGTTCGACCATCTTGCCGAGAAGGAGATTGAAGCCATGCAGGCGGAAGTCGATCGAAAATGCTCCAAGTACGACTTTTAAAGGAGATCCTGCCATGGCTCTTTCCGCGCCGATGCCTCCTGTCGCTTCCATGATCCCGGCTACGTGATCGGTCTTGAGCCTCACATCGCCGTCATCGGGCGCCGCCCCGAACTCCTCCGGCGCCTCCATCGCCTTGCGCAGATAATCGGAATAGACCACGTTGAACTGCGTATGATAAACCCCCGACTCCTCAAGGCTCCTTAAGAAGGAAGCTCAATGATTTTGGATTGCCTGGAGAGGAGCGTCTGAAAATCTGAAAATATGCCTTGACTAGAGAATATGATAAGTAGTAAAAGACAGTCAAGGTTTCCCGACTAAAACCGTTGCGCCTGACGCGGAAATAGTGGGGATCATGGGGATAGAATTAACGGCAGCGACGATCATCAACTGTCTCATGTTGTCGTCAATGTATATCTTGATGGGCCTCGGCTTTGCTTTCCTCATCAGCATCATGGGCATCATGAATTTTGCCCACGGCGCGATTTACAATGGGAGGATTGACCGCAATGGTCGTCGGCGTTCTGGGCGATGGAGTACATTCTTGGTTACACCTGCACTAACGATGTTTCGGATCGCTCCGCCTCTCAGGCAGACAGCGGCAACCCTACGCGAACGAAGGGACAAGGCACTTTTGGGCCGATAGGTCCATGGATTGAGACAGAGGTCGATCCAGGCGACCTGAAAATAGAGGTCCTGGTAAACGGCGACCTGCGCCAAGCCGGGTCTACCAGCGACTTTATCTTTGGCATAAATAAGGTGGTAAGCTTCGTTTCAAGCGTGATGACGCTGCTGCCCGGCGATGTCATCGCGACCGGCGCCCCTCCGGGGATGGATAAATTGAAGGCAGGCGATGTGGTCGAAGTGAAGGTGGGCGGGATCGGGACGCTGAAAAACCCGGTAGTGAGCGCCGGTTGACGCGAATTGAACAAGGGACGGCGCAAAGCAACTTCCGAAGGGAGCCGAAGTGAAAGGATGGTATTTATACGGGGTCAACGACATGCGACTGCGGGAGGCAGATCCTCCGGAGATACTATGTTCTCTCTTTCCCTGAAGATGAAGGGGTGCGAAGCTTCTCCCGTTCGTGCGATTCATGTGAGATGATGGGAAAGCGTCTCGAGAGGCTTCCGCCTCGCGTGACGATGTTGAGCTCCGGAAACGGCTTCAACATATTGATGGACGGAAAAGAGCGCGGGGACCCGCTGTAGACGCGGGCGACCGGCAATCGTTTAAGCGCATGCCGGGAAGCTAAAAGCACAAGCTGCTGGTCATTGCCAATAAGGCCCGGCAAAGCCGGGACACGGCCGAAGGCCGTGGTGAAAAATGCTCCATGATGGGAAAAGTGAGCCTTCCCGGGGAAAAATACGGAATTCATCTTATTACGGTCAAGTTGCCGGTTGGAGGCATCGGGGTCAACGTGTACCTCGTGGAAGACCCCGTTCCCACCCTCATCGACGCGCCGCCCGCGGGCGAGGCCTGCCTGAAGGCGCTCCGTGAAGGAATGGAGCCTTTAGGCTATGCCGTAGAGGATATAAAAAGGATCATCGTCACCCATCCCCATTTCGATCACTTCGGCCTTGCCCGGACGATCGCGGAAAAAAGCGGCGCCGAGGTTTGGGTCTCGGGAGGCGGCGCGCACTGGGTGGAGGACTTTGAAGGGGAGCGGAAGAACCAAGAGGATTACCGGCGTCGTTTCCTTCTGGAGTTGGGCGTGGAAGCTCCCGACATCGATTATTCGATGGAATTTTACGACAGGGCTTCAGGCTTCGGCCAAGAGACGAAGGTGTCGAGGCGTCTTAAGGAAGGCGACGAGTTCACCCTTGCCTCGCGCGTCTTTGCCGTCGCCGAAGTCCCCGGGCACTCGCCCTGGTGCCTCATCATCCACGATACGGGCAACACCTTCGCCTTTACCGGCGATTTCCTCTCCGAGGGCGTCGCCTCGAACCCGCTTATCCAGTGGATAGATATCGCGAGGCCCGCCTCCAGTCTCAGGACGTACATCTTTTCCCTCGAAAAGATAAGGGCGATGGGTCTGAAGATGGCTTTTCCCGGACACGGGGCGATTATCTCCCGGCCTTCGCGGCTCATCGACGACTCATTGACTGCCATCGGCAAGAGAAGGCAGGCAATCCTCGCTATCCTGAAAAGCGGCAGACAGACGCCGGTCGCGATCGCCCGGCGTCTTTTCCCGAAGCTTCCCAGGGCGGGCCTGTACCGGGCAGTCTCGGACGTGATGAGCCACCTCGGCATGCTCGAAGAGGAGGGTTTGGCCAAGAGGGAAGAAGGCATTCCGGTCTATTTTTCTTCGGCGGGGCAATGAGCAATGTAATACGGATTGTTTCACTCACTCTATCTTGACAACCTGCGTCGATGGAGGTAATGTATACGAACTTAGAAGGAAATTGCAGGCGGAACGCGGAGGAGGGAAAAGATCATGGCCCTGGATTATCACAGTTACGATGAAGCGAAAGAGAAGTTCGGATGGAGCGAGCGATGGGCGCTGTTTGACGGATCGAAGGAGAGGTTCAATATCGCCCATGAGTGTATAGACCGGCATCCTCCGGATGATGCGGCCATCCGGATCAAGTTCGCCGACGGAAAATCGGAGATGTACACGTTCGGCCAGTTCTCCGGCTATACCCGCCGTTTTGCGAACTACCTGGAGACGAAGGGCATCGCCTCCGGCGACAGGGTGGCAATACTCCTTTTCCCGTCCATCGAGCTCTACACGGCGATGATGGGCACGTTCAGGAGGGGGGCGGTCGCGGTCATGTGCTTCCCCCTCTTCGGGCCGGAGGCGATCAATTTCAGGCTGGAGAAGTCGCAGGCTAAGGCGGTGGCGACGACGCGGGAGATGGTGAAAATGATCGACCCTGCCCTCGCAAAGAAGCTTGATCTCCAGTTCATCTTTGCCGACGATCTCATGGCCGAGCTCGCGAAGTGCAGCGACTCCTACGAATGGCAGACAGACGTCAACACCCTTTGTATGATGCAGTTCTCCAGCGGCACGACCGGCGCGCCGAAGTCGGTGCTGTACAGGCACGGCGCCATCTCCGTCGCCGGCGTCGTGATGAAGCTCGGCAACGGCATAAGACCCGACGACACTTATTTTTGCCCCTCATCCCCGGGCTGGGGCCACGGCATCTGGTACGGCACGCTCGGGCCTCTCATCTACGGCAGGGCCATCGGCACCTTCTCCGGCAAGTTCAACTCGGAAAAAGTGCTGGAGGCCATTCAGGACTGGGACGTCACGGCGATGGCGGCAATCTCGTCGCATTACCGGATAATCATGGAATACCCGGACGTCGAAAAGTACAAAGTGAAGCTGAGAACGGTAAACTACACCGGCGAGGCGATGACGAAGGATACGGTGGCGGCCATTCACAGGGTGTGGGGCATCTATCCCGCAGTTCAGTACGGCACGACGGAGGCGGGGCCCATAGCCCTGGATTTCATGGGCTTCGACAATTGGGTCATCAAGCCGGGGAGCCTCGGCAAGCCCATGATAGGCGGCGTCAGGGTCGCGATCCTCGACGAGAACGAAAAGGAGGCGCCCCCCGGCGTGCCGGGCCAAGTCGCGGTCTTTAGAAACAACGGGTGGTTCAAGATGGGCGACAGCGCGTATGCCGACGAAGACGGCTATCTCTGGTACGTGGGGAGGATCGACGACGTGATCATCTCTGCGGGCTATACGATCGGACCGATCGAGGTCGAGGGGGCGGTCAACAAACACCCCGCCGTCGAGGAGAGCGCGGTCGTAGGCAGTCCCGATAAGGATCGGGGCGATCTGGTCAAAGCGCTCGTGGTGCTCAAACCCGGCTACGATCCGACCGACGACCTGATAGACGATATCAAGACTTTCGTCAGGACAAAGCTGAGCAAGCATGAGTACCCCCGGGAGATCGAGTTCCTGAAGGAACTGCCGAAGACCACCGACGGGAAGATCAAAAGGAAAGATCTCAAGGAAAGAGAGAGGCGGATAAAGGGAATACTCTCATGATGCTTATCGGAGACATGCTGCGAAGGGATGCGAGGCTGTATGCCCGAAAGGCGGCTATTATCGATGGCGATAAGAAGCTCGCCTTCGGCGAGCTGAACCTGCGCGCGAACCGCCTGGCGAACGGCCTTTCACGCCTCGGACTCAAGAAGGGCGACAGGATCGCCTTCATGGGGAACAACTGCCACGAGTTCGTGGAGTACTACTTCGCCCTGGCAAAAGCAGGGTTTGTCGCGGTCCCCGTCAATTCCCGCTTCTCCGCCGAGGAGGCCGCCTACCTCGTGAATCACTCTGAATCGACTGCCTTCGTCTACACGGGCGAAATTGAGGCAACGGCAGGGAAGACGTTGAAGAGCGCGCCGGGAGTGAGGCTCGCGGTCTCGACCGGAGGCGCATCGGGAAGCGTGCGCGCCTACGAGGACATCCTCTCCGGCGCTTCCGACGCCGAGCCGTCCTCGACGATAGAAGCCGGCGACATCGCCCTCATCATGTATACCAGCGGCGCCACGGGGCTCCCGAAAGGCGTGATCACGACCTTCGGCAACATCATGGCCAACACTAACACCATGAGCCTTGAAACGCGGTCCGTCCATGAGGACGTCAACCTTCTCGTCATGCCCCTCTACCATTCGGGCGGTTACTGGCCCACTATGACCCACGCTTACAGGGGGGCAACGAACATACTCATGTCCCGTTTCGACGTCGAAGCGGTCCTCAAGGCCATCGAGGAGTACAAGGTCACCTTTATCAACCTGGTGCCCACGATGCTCCTGCGCATCGTTTCCCATCCCGACCTCTCTTCCTACAATCTGGAGAGTCTGAGGTTCATCATGTACGCGGGGGCGCCCATCCCGATCGAGCAGCTCAAGAACGCCATGCGCGTACTCGGACCTCGCCGGTTCTACAACAGCCTGGGCTGCACTGAGGCCGCGGGCAACCTCATCTCATTTCCCACCACGGACCACGCTCTAGAGGGGCCGATGGCCTCAAAGCTCGGCTCAGTCGGCAAGGATGCCATGGGGGTGGAGATCAGGATAGTAGACAGCAGCGGCAACGACCTGCCTGCGGGGAAACCGGGTGAGATCATCGGCCGGGGCGAGAATATCGCCAGAGGCTACCTGAAGATGCCCGAGGAGACGGCCGACGTCTTCAGGGATGGCTGGCTCTATACGGGAGACATAGGCTACAGGGACGAAGACGGCTACATCTTCATCGTCGACAGGAAAAAAGACATCATCATCAGCGGAGGCGAAAACGTGTCCAGCCACGAGGTGGAGGAGGCGCTCTGCCAGCACCCCGCCGTACTCGAGGTCGCAGTGATCGGCGTTCCCGACAGGGAGTGGGGAGAAGCGGTCAAGGCGGTGGTCGCGGTGAAGCCCGGCTTCGAGGGCCTCGTGGGAGAGACTGAGTTGATCGAGTTCTGCAGGACCAGGCTTGCCGGATACAAGAAGCCTCGGAGCGTCGACTTCGTCAAGGAGCTTCCGAGAAACGCGGCGAGCAAGGTGGACAAGGCAGGGCTCAAAAAGGCATACAGAGAGAAGAGTTCAGGGAAATAGCGAAAGGGGCGTGCAATGTCAGCAGAACCGAAAGTTAAATTTACGGAAGCCGTCTTCACCGATGAGATGCTTGCCTCGGTGCGAAAGTTCGTAGGCACGAAGTTTCGGATAGAACACTCTATCAACAACGAAGAGGCCACGAGGATCGCGATCCGGAAGTTTGCCGACGGCATAGGCGATGCGAACCCTCTTTGGACCGATGCGGACTACGCGGCAAAGACGCGCTACGGGACGATCGTCGCCCCCCCCGCGTGGATCTTCAGCGTCTTCTCGGGCGTACAGTACGGCTTCAGAGGGATAGGCGGCTTCCACAGCGGCAGCGCCATAGAGTTTTACCTGCCCGTTCTCCGCAATGATACGATCACGCCCGAGATGATATGCACCGCGATCGAAGGGCCGAAAAAGAGCGTCTTCGCGGAGAAGACAATCATAGAGCGGAACGACAACCTCTACACGAACCAGAGGAGCGAGCTGGTTGCCAAGGTCACGTGGGAGGTCATCCACTTTCAGAGGGCGACGGCCAAGAAGACCGGCAAGTACCATCAAATCCAGTTGCCCCACCCGTGGACCGCGGAAGAACTGAAAGAAATCGAGAGCGAGGTGCTCGCCGAGGAGAGAAACGGCGGCGACACGCCCTGCTGGGACGATGTGGAGATAGGGCAGGAATTGAAGCCCGTCGTCAAAGGGCCTGTCACCATGACCGACGAGATCGCCTTCCTCATCGGAGGAGGGGCGCCCATACCGAGGCTCAACGCGAACGGCGTCGCCCTCAGGTTATACAGGCGCCACCCGGCCTGGTCTTTTCGCGACCCCACAAGCTGCGGCCTCGAGCCCATCTACGCCGTCCACTACAACGGCGAAGCAGCCAAGGCCCAGGGGCTGCCCTACCAGTACGACGTCGGTTTTCAGAGGAACGCCTGGCAGATACAGCTCCTCACGAACTACGCCGGCGACGAGGGATGGCTCAAGAAGAGCTACTGCGAATTCCGCAAGTTCGTCTACTTCTCCGACGTCGTGCGGTTCCAGGGCGTCGTGACGGACAAGTTCATCGACGACGAGAACGAATGCTGCGTGAGGATCGAGACGACGGCCGTAAACCAGAGGGGCGAAGAGGTGATGCCCGGCTACGCGATAGTCGCGCTCCCGTCGAAGGTCCACGGCCGCGCGCCGCTCGACGGAAGGCTCCCAAAGTAACGACCGGGCGTTTTTCGCTCCCGGCTCGCTTACTGCAACAAAGCGCGTCTGCCTTTATTTCTCCCTGCCGCATTTGAAGCGCTGACGGCGAAGGCGCAAGAAACGAAAAAGGGCAGAGCCATTTCTGACTCTGCCCTCATTGGCTCATTCCGATCCTTAGCCCTTAAACCTTCTTCTCAGGCCAAGGAGGCCAAAGAGACCGGGACCCAACAGAAAGAGGGCCGACGGGAGAGGGACGGGGGCCGGGGTATAGGTGTATATCACATCACCGGTAAGGCTAGCATTTGTGACTTGGCTTTGGTTTACGTTCCCCGAGCTGTATTGAATCCACGTTTGGGTAAACGTTGTTGCTGGTAAGGAGATATTGCCGGTGCCGGTAAAGGCAGACATCACGCTTGGCGAGACATTGGACAGGTTATAATCACTTGTGCTTTGCCCGCTGAACGTAATAATCCCCGAAGACACATTCCCGCCGGCGGCAATATTGAACGTGAATTTAGGAGAATTCTGGTCAATCTGCGGCACATCAAAGAGACCCAAAGCCGTACCAACAGATATCTGCACCTCGGTGAAGGCCTTCCCGCTGGCTCCTAATGCGCCGGAAGTGTTCGTAAGTGTGAGACTGGTTGTCAGTGCTGAGGTCAGGTCCAGTTCGACGCTAGTCAATGTTCCCAACGCGGGATTAAACTGCGCAAAGCTCAGATTATTTGACCAGTCTGTGAGAGTCGATGAGACGGGCGTGGTGGTCGTTATGGGCCCTACAGTAGTAGCATGCGCGGTGGTGAAGGCCATCAATACGAGGACAGAAAGGCTAAGAAATAAAACGGACGTCTTTCTTGTTGCGTGATGTTTCCCTTTCATGAGTTGGGTTCCTCCTCATACGGCATAGTTTCCGTCCGGCCGCTCCGGCTGTCTGACCGCTCATGACATGAATCGAGATCAGAGACCCGTTGGCTTTCCGTCCCACCCTTGCGGATGGTTTCGGCTTTTCAGCTTGAGCTTGTAATGTTATGTTATACTGGGCATTACCATGTTGTCAAGAAAAATCGTACGGGTCTTCGAAAAATAATTCGGCTCGCCTTCACCCGCCCGGGAAGCCCGCCCTTATAACGGCTACTGATATGGAAGTAGTGGATATCTAAGATGATTGCACACTACCATCGGAAAGCCGCTCGCTGTTTTAAAAGATTACCCCCGGTCCTCTCGATCTTTCCGACGAGATTCGCGGGGGCAATCTTAACCCAACATGAAGATCAATGCTCTCCCGTCCGCTCCTACTGGACCGGAATCATCTTGACCTTCCACACATTCGGCAGAGGCGGCCAAACCGGCATCCGTTCGCCCTTCCACCACTGGAGAGCAAGGCATTCGGTGTTAAACATCCCCTTTTCGTTGAACTTGAAATCGCCCATTATGTTCTTTCCGGCGAAATTGCCGCTGAACACAAGGTCCCTGATCTTAGCGGAGTCCGCGGACCCTGCCTTCTCGATCGCCTGGGCGAGAATCTGGGCGCAAGCGTAATAATAGCCCGCGGTCACGGAGTCCTGGCCAAACTGTTTCGTGAAGCGCTGACCGACTTCTTTAGATCCCGGCACGCCGTTGTTCTCGGCCCAAAAGCCATCGTGAATAATATAGTCGGTGTCGCTTCCCATAGCTTTCAGGAATTCTGTAGGCCAGAAGCCTCTCCATCCGTGAATGTACCTCAGTTTGAGCTGCTGGTCCTTAATCTGCCGCAACAAGGTAATGCCGTCGGTAGCGCCTCCGAAAAAGAGCAGGGCGTCCGCCTTTGCGGCCTTCATCTTCAGGATGTGGGAAGAGAAATCCTTAGATCCTACCCCATAGGGTGCGTCTACGACAAACTCATACCCGTATTTTTTTGCGGACATCCTGAAACCATCTCCGAAG
The DNA here is from genome assembly GCA_963733345.1 of uncultured delta proteobacterium. GTDB lineage: Bacteria > Desulfobacterota > Syntrophorhabdia > Syntrophorhabdales > WCHB1-27 > BOG-1155. The sequence goes on along the minus strand of CAVTDX010000089.1, from coordinate 22,891 downwards.
GCCTGCCCGTCCTGGTTGTCTTCCGTCATCAGCACCGGTCTCTTGATCTTGTCGGCTTCCGGCAGCTGGTTCCATATCTTGAACGGAACCTCGGATGCGCCTAGCGCGGAGAAAAAGTAGTTATCTACCCATTTGTATTTTTCTATTTCAAACCGCTCAGGGAACATGCCCTGCATCATGAATACCTTATACTTCTGCACGATGGTGGCTACCGCAATGTTTATGGAACTGTCATCACTGCCGAGAATACAGTCCACTTTGTCCATCTTGATGAGTTTCTCCGTTCCGGCCGCTCCCCCGTCCGGGGTGCTCTTGTCATCAACGAAGATGAGCCTTACAGGCAGCTTCTTGCCGAGTTCCTTGACGAAGATTCCGCCCTTCTTGTTGATGTCGGCGATCGCTTGTTCATATCCCCATTTCTCCGGAACTCCACCCATCGCGAGCCAGCCCGTCATGGAATTCACCGCACCGATGCGGATCTCCTTCCTGTCTGCCGCCGAAACCCCGGAGAAGGGTATGACGCATGCGACCAAAAGAAGAAGAGCCCGCCTGAACCATCTTGCATATATTCGTTTTTCCATTTGACCTCCCTTGTTTTTTACGCCTGTTTCTTAAGACGATCTTGCCCGATCACTTTATCTTCCGGCAACGCTTCGCGACGTTCGATCACCCCCCTTCGAACCGGTCTGAACTGCCCGAGCAGTCTTAATCCCATTCGCTTGTGCTGTTCGCGTTAGCCCGGGGGCTTCCGAGTGCTCATCCGATCCTCACATGAGTTTCTTCCTTATCCGAGATCCTCAAAGACCTACGGCCCTATCGGTCGGCTTACGATGAGTTTTTGGGACGTCGATCTGCCTTTGAGCGATGGGCCTTTAAGCGCGGACGCGTTCTACTCAGCCACCCATGCTTCATCTCCCCCATTCTGTTGTATGTATGTGAGTCTATGTCCGCCGGACCTAACCCCGGGTCCGTAAACCGCGCGGACGGCCGGCATCTACCGGACAGAATTATTGAACTGCTTCACTGGGGGCACGCCGACCCTCATCGCTTTAATGCGGGCGATCCTTCCGGCATTCCTCAAGCATGATGCGATTGGATCTGCCTGTTGCCCGGCGATGCTCCTTAGGGCCCTGCACATCTTATATTGCAAAACGCGGAGTTGTCAAGTTTTTAGTCGAGGTTTCAGCGGCGCCCGTGCATTTTTCTTTCCTTTGTGCCGCAGCCGACGCCGCGTCCCCCTGTTCCCTTTCGATAGTCCGGACCAGGCCCGCGATCCGGTTATTCTAAAGCAACGCGGGCCTGCGACGTCAAAGCCTGTATTGCCCTCGCGGCCTGCATACAGAAGAGAAGAGAAATCATCCGGCTTATATGTGTCGCACAGAAAGCGGAAACCGGCCATGGCGCATCGAATATCGTTGCAGGGCCGACTATATTCATTGACACCCCAGCCCTCCCGATGGTACGATTACGCCGTGCGCAGGGACTGCGAGCCGGATGGAAGGAAACGAAAAGGGAGGGCATGAATGACAAACTTACAGGGCATACCCAGGGGCGCCGCAATCGCCATAGACGACATGCTGGATCATTGCGCCCGGATAGAGGCCGGCCAGGAGGTGCTCATCCTCGCTCAGATCGACGGCCTCTACGGCGGCGATAATCTTGTCGATGAGCGGGCGATCGGCTGGATCCAGGCGGCTGTCCAGCATCGCGGGGCAAATGCGTCGGTCTTGTGGATAGACGAGCCGGGCAAGGCTCACGCCTGGCGGATCCCTCCTGTCGTGAAAGCAGCGTTGAAGGGATGCGACGTGCTCATAAACCATTCTTTTGATCTCATCGTCGAAGAGATGGTGGAATTCAGACGCCTCATTTCCGAGCTGGGGATGATAATGGTCCGCAACTTCGCGACGACGGCGTCCCTTCTCTGCACGCCATGGGCGCAGACGCCCCACGAGCTCGTCAGCGAGATCCGGTATCGAGCCTCCGTCCCTTTTAAACCGGGAGTCGCATGGAGATTGACCCACGAGAACGGGACCGACCTTCAGGGCATAGTTGCGCCGCCGAGAGACCCGCAATTTCCGGTCTACACTACTCGTCGCGACGAGGTCGGCGGCTATCGGCCGTGGCCCGAGTACGTGATCCCGCCGATCGAGTCGACGAATACGTCCGGCGTCGCGGTAATCGACGGGATGGACACCTGGTGGCCCCGCTATATCGGCATCCCCTCCTCCTTCGCCGAGCCGATGAGGCTCACCGTCGAAGACTGCCGGATCGCCAAGATCGAGGGGGGGCCCGAGGCAGAATCGTTTCGCAGGTTCCTCGAAGAGATGGCGGGCCGATTGGGCGATGCCGTCTACGGCTTCCCCGCCTTACACTGCGGCGTCCATCCCCAGGCGCGCGTTAACGCGGACCAATGTCCCAGCGCGAGTTACCGCCGTCTCATCGGCCATGGCCGCTCCTCGAACATCAACGTTCATATCGGCGCCGCGCCGCCCGTACCGGACTATCCGTACTGGATGAACTGCGCGGGGAACATTGAAGGCGCAACGTGGCGCGTGGGCGGCGCCATGCTGCTCGATCGGGGACACATGACGGCCCTCGACGAACCTGAGGTCAAGGCGGTGGCGGCCAGGTATCCGGGCCGTCCGGGTCTGTGAGCCTCATACGGCGTCTCCTCTCCTTTGAACTACGCCGTCCCGGTTCGCCCGATCGCGGAACGGGCGTGCAGTCCAAATAAGACGGGGTCCTTATCGCGAAAAAGACCGTCGTGAGGAGCGGGGAAGAGGCGGTTTGACGCTCCGGTCCATTCCCGGAATGACAGCGTAATCGATCGACGGATGTCGCTGAAAACAGGAGGGATTGACATGAAGATAAAGGCTGCGGTAGTGCGACAGAGATCGGGTCCGTTCCGGGTCGAGGAGGTGGACCTCGACGAGCCGAGGGAAGACGAGGTGCTCGTGCGCATCGCAGGCACGGGCTTTTGCCACACGGATGTGGCCAGCCGCGACGGTTATCTTCCGACGCCCTTGCCCATAGTCCTCGGTCATGAAGGCTCGGGCGTGGTGGAGCAGGTGGGGACCGGGGTGCGCAAGGTCAAGCCCGGCGACCATGTGGTCATGAGCTACGTCGCCTGCGGGACCTGCTTCTCATGCAGGAAGGGCGAGGAAACCCTCTGTCTCAACAACTTCAGCCTGAATTTGGGGGGTATGCGTCCCGACGGATCGCTCACCATGCAGAAGGACGGTGAACCCATCCATGGCAGCTATTTCGGCCAGTCGTCCTTCGCATCCCATGCCCTGGCCTTCGAGCGGAACACGGTGCGAGTGCCGGACGATGTACCGATCGAGATACTCGGGCCCCTGGGGTGCGGCGTCCAGACGGGTGCAGGAAGCGTCATCAATTCACTCCGCGCGAGGCCGGGTTCCTCTCTCGCCGTCTTCGGCACGGGAGGCGTCGGCATGAGCGCGATCCTTGCGGCGGTTGTAAGCGGCTGTACGACAATTATTGCCGTGGACGTGAAGGAAGCGAGGCTCAAGACCGCCCGGGAGTTCGGAGCGACCCATACGATCAACCCCCTGGAGGCAGATCCTGTCGAGACAATCCGGGACATAACGCATGGCGGCGTCGATTTCATACTGGAAACGACGGGCTCGGGGCGGGTCATCCGTCAGGCGGTCGATGCCCTCGCGTTCAGGGGCAAATGCGGCCTGGTCGGCACCCCGTCGCCCGGCGAAGAGATGCACCTAGCCATACAGCCCATGCACCAGGGACGCTCCATTTTCGGCATCCTCGAAGGCGACGCCATATCCGACATCTTTATCCCCATGATGATAGAGCTGTACAGGCAAGGTCGCTTTCCCTTCGACAGGATGATCACCTTCTACAGCCTCGATCAGATCAACGAAGCGGTTGCCGATGCCGAAAGCGGAAAGGTGCTGAAGGCGGTCCTCAGGCCCTAGGTCAGGGCCTGCCGGTCCGACGGAAGATGGCGCCAAGGTCGTTCCCATGCGATTGGACCGATTCGCTTTTGAGATCCGTCGGCGGGCATACAGCAAGAATGAAACGTCCGGCGATTATTTTCTTGACAAGGAGATTGCTCAGTTTGCTAAACTATGCGGATCGAGGGTTTGATCTATAAGGGCAGACATCCTGCTTCACGCTGCCGTGTTAGAGAAGCAGCCAAGGCGAACAGTTCGTTTGCCGACCCGGGGGCCGACGCGTCGGGAGAAAGACGGTGCGATGCTCAAGACATGCCTGCCGCGGGGTCTGGGATGACAGGCCCTGCCGGCGAAAGAAGATGTCGCGCAGCAATGCGCATTACGGACCATGAAGGGAGTGCAACGGCCGAAAGATGCCCGGGATAATAAAAGAAAAGGAATAGAAGATGGCACATAGCGCTGTTCTTCGTCTGGACAAGGTCTCCAAGAGCTTCGGCGGCCTGCAGGTCCTCGCGAACTTAGACCTCCAGGTGGAAGAAGAGGAGATAGTCGGCCTTATCGGCCCTAACGGCGCAGGCAAATCGACGCTCTTCAACGTTGTGACCTCCTTCTTAAAGGCGGACCGCGGCGACATCTACCTGCGCGGCCGCAGGATTACCGGGCTTGCTCCCCACAAGGTGTGCCGCATGGGGATTGCCCGGACGTTCCAGCTCGTCAAGACCTTCCTCAAGATGACGGTATTCGAGAACGCAATGGTGGGCGCGGTGTACGGACAGAAGCATCAGGGAGGGACCGCGCGCCGGAGGGCCCTGGAGGCCCTCGATCTTGTGGGGCTGTCGGACAAGAGGGACTGGCTCGTCGCCCACATAACCCTCTCGGATCGGCGCCTCCTTGAGGTGGCCACAGCCCTGGCTTCGACGCCGTCGATCACTCTCCTCGACGAGCCCATGGCGGGCCTCAACCCTTTTGAGATCACGAACCTCCTTGGGGTGATCAGGAAGGCAAGGGACGAGAGGAACATGGCCATCCTGTGGATCGAGCACAAGGTCGACGCCGTTCTGGATTTCTGCGATCGTGTGGCGGTGCTCGACTACGGTTTGAAAATTGCCGACGGCACGCCCGACGAAGTAGCAAATGACCCGAAAGTCATCGAGGCCTACCTTGGAGAATAGCGCACTGGTCGTGAAGGGAGTCGACGTCCTGTACGGCGATGTGCAGGCCCTCTGGGACGTCTCTCTGGAGGTGAAAAAGGGAACCATCGTTGCCCTGGTGGGGGCGAACGGAGCGGGGAAGTCTACCCTGTTAAGGACGATCTCAGGAATAAACCGCGCGAATAAAGGGGAGATACTCTTCTCCGGGAGGTCCGTGACCCATCTCAAGCCCCAGGATGTCGTGGACATTGGCATCTCGCACGTGCCCGAAGGGCGAAGGCTGTTCGCGAACCTCACCGTTTACGAGAATCTGAAGCTCGGCGCTTATCCCCCGAGGGCGCGCCCGCTTTTCGCAGAGTCTCTGGAAAGGGCCTTCGAACTCTTCCCCGTGCTCAAGTCGCGACAGGATCAAAAGGCGGGCTCCTTAAGCGGAGGGGAGCAGCAAATGCTTGCGATCGGCCGCGCCATGATGAGTCAGCCCGCCGTCCTCATGCTCGACGAGCCTTCCCTCGGCTTGAGCCCCATCCTCGTGAGGATCATGTTCGATCTCGTCGCCGCCTTGAACAAGCAAGGCGTCACCATGCTCCTCGTGGAGCAGAACGTCCGCCAGGCATTGAAGATCGCCGATCGCGCATACGTCCTGAAAAACGGCAGGATCGTCATGAGCGGTGGAGGGGAGGAGCTTCTCGCCGATCCGGAGGTCCAGAAAGCCTACATCGGGGAGCGCTGGAGGAAGAAGTAATGCTCAAAATGCTCAGCTTGCAGCTGGTCGTTCAGCTCCTGATAAACGGCATTCTTTTCGGCGCCGTATACGGGATCGCCGCCGTAGGACTCAGTTTGATCTTCGGCACCATGCGCATCATTTTCCTCGCCCAGGGGACCATCATCGTCCTCTTTGCCTATATGTGCTTCTGGCTTTTTACCCTCCTCGGCATAGACCCATATCTCTCCCTCGTTCTCGTCATCGCGACAGGCGTGCTCCTCGGCGCCGCCATTTATCGGGGTCTTTTCACAGAGGCTGCCGCCAACGAGGATAAGAACATCTCCCTTCTGATCGCCATCGGCATCATGTTCTTCCTCGAGAACCTGATGACGATCATGTGGACAGGCAACCCGCGATCGATCACGACGACCTACACATCCTTTGTGGTCCGGTTCGCGGGAATCGGCATCCCCTTCACCAAGTTCACGGGGTTTGTCATGGCTGTCGCAGCGGCAGCCGCGGTGGCCCTTTTCTTGAAGAAAACACTGATCGGGACGGCAGTGAGGGCCGCCTCGGAGGACATCGTGTCTGCCACGCTCATGGGCATCAACCCCCACCGGGTCAACGCCGTCGCCTTTGCCACCGGCATCGGGCTCGCAGGGGTCGCCGGGGTGGACATGGCCACCATCTACCCGTTCGACCCTTTCTACGGCTTCGACTTCGTGCTCAAGGGTTTGATTGCACTGGCCATCGGCGGCATCGGGAGCGTGTCGGGCGCCCTCCTCGGGGGCGTGATCCTCGGGCTTCTCGAGAGCCTGTCGTCCTTCTTCGTCCCCGGCGGGTGGACCGACGCCATATGCTACGGGGTATTCCTGATCGTCCTGATGTGGAGGCCGCAAGGCCTTCTCGCCCGGTCGGCTGGTAAGGCATAAATATGAGAGACAAGAGACTATCCGCCATCGGCATGCTGATCGTCGTCCTCGCCCTGGCCTCGGCGCCCTTCGTGGTCGACACGGAATCGTCCTTCATCATCTATTTTCTGTTCATGACCTTCTGCTACGTCGCACTCGCCCAGGCGTGGAACCTCGTGGCAGGATATACCGGACTGATGAGCATGGGGACGCACGCGTTCTTCGGCCTCGGGGCGTATACCACGGGCATCATCTGGCTCCATAACCTCACCCACACGGGCTACTACTTCGACCCGGTCACCATGGTCCTGAGCGGCCTCGTGCCCGCGGCGCTGGCCGTCCTCATCGGGATCCCCCTCCTCTCCCGGCTTCGGGGCGACTACTTCGCCCTCGGGACCCTTGGGGTAGGACAGATCATGCAGCAAATCTTCGTGAAGGGAGGCAAGTTCACGGGCCAATCGGACGGCCTCCACCTTCCCTCCACTGTCTACGTCTCCATGAAGCCCTACTATTGGACGGGTTTTATCCTCGCCGGCGTCTCGACGGCCCTTGTCTATTTCGTGATCCGGTCGAGGATCGGCCTGGCCCTTCGAGCCATCAGGGAAGACGAGATCTCGGCCGCCTCCAGGGGCGTCCACGTCCTGGCCTATAAGATGTTCGCTCTGGTAGTGTCGGCTTTTCTCTGCGGTCTCAGCGGAAGCCTCTACGGCATCTACCTCTTTCACATCAACCCCGATTCGGTCTTCAAGCTCGACTGGGCCCTCTACCCTATCCTCATGTGCGTCATCGGGGGCGCCGGGTCTGTGACGGGTCCCGTCATAGGCGCCTTTTTCATGACCGCGGTCTTCAATCTGGCGGACATATATTTTGTGGGGATTTCACCGATCCTGGCCGGAATACTCATCGTTATCGTGATGAAGTTCATGCCTGGCGGGCTTGTCGGTTTGAGCGAGAAGCTGGCTTTCACGCCTAGGAAGCGGATGGTCCAAAACGCGCCTGTGGGCCGGGAATAACCAAGAGGGCCGGGCGCACCGATGGAGACATCCGTGATATTGGCTGGGTCCCCGTGGCGTTCCTTGAAGTCTCCGGCAAACGCGGTCATCGTCTCCGAGCCCCTGATAGACTCAACTGTCCGCCCGAAGGGGCAAGAGGCGCATGATTGCCGGAACTTCACGGTTCCATGCGAAAAAGAACGATTTGAAGGAAAAGGAAGGACGAAACATGGCAAGAGGTTTTATGGGGAAAATCCTCTGGGTAAATCTTTCCGGGAAAGATCTCAAGGACGAGGCTCTCGACGAAAAGCTCTGTCGTCAGTATATCGGAGGATACGGTTTGGGGGCGAGGATTTTGTTTAGTCGGCAGAAGGCAGGCGTCGACCCGCTGGGTCCCGACAATACCTTAGGCTTTGCCGCCGGCATGCTCACCGGCACCCCGTCAATCTCGTCGTCAAGATATATGGCGGTAGGAAAATCACCCTTGACCGGGACATGGGGCGATGCCAATTCAGGCGGTTCTTTTGGCCCTCATTTGAAATTCTCCGGTTACGACTCAGTGTTCTTCACGGGTATATCGGAAAAGCCGGTTTATCTATTCATCAACGACGGCAAAGCGGAACTGAGAGATGCGAGCCATCTGTGGGGAAAAGACACTTTCGCGACCGAAGACATACTTAAGTCCGAATTGGGCAAAGATGTGGAAGTGGCCTGTATCGGCCAGGCGGGAGAAAAGATGTCTCTCATCGCCTCCGTAATGAACAACAAGGGGAGGGCCGCCGGCCGTTCCGGCCTAGGGGCGGTAATGGGTTCAAAGAAGCTCAAGGCAGTGGCGGTAAGGGGCGCCATGAAAATCCCCCTTGCAAGGGAAGAAAGGGCCCGGGAGCTGCGAAAGACGTATATCAAACAACTGACCGGGCCCTATGAATTGTTAAACAGCGTCGGCACCCCGAACATCGTCATCCCGTGCGCCCAGTTTGGCGAAACGCCCACCAAGAACTGGGCAGGCGCGGCGGTCGTTGATTTGCCGGATTACCAACTCCTTGGGGCGGGTCCGGTGATGGAGAGCCAGACGCGGAAGTATGGCTGCTATAAGTGCCCTATCGCCTGCGGAGGCCACATGAAAGAGGGTGTCGGAGAGTATAAATATGAGGCGGGGACCCACAAACCGGAGTACGAAACGCTCGGCATGTTTGGCGTCAACTGCCTCAACAATAACCTTGAATCCGTCATCAAGATCAATGATATTTGCAATCGCTACGGGATTGACACCATCTCCGGCGGGGCTGCGATAGCCTTTGCCATTGAATGTTTTGAAAAGGGGCTGATCGGCAAGGCAGATACCGATGGCCTCGAGATGACATGGGGTAATCATAAGTCCATCGTTGCCATGACGGAGAAACTGGTCAAGAGAGAGGGTTTCGGCGACCTGCTGGCCGATGGGGTGAAGAGTGCTGCTGCGAAGATCGCCAAGGGCTCGGACGAGTACGCCATGCATATCCAGGGACAAGAAGCGGCAGCCCACGACCCGAAATTTGTCTATGATTTTGCAGTCGCCTACAGGATGGACGCCACCCCGGGCCGTCATACCCAGGGTCCGGGAATGCCTCCCCCCGGGCTTCCGATGCCCCAATTCGATCCAAAGTCCTTCAGGGGTCGAGGCGAAGCCTATAAAGTCGGCAGCAACTTTGCCCATGTCGTCAGCAGCAGCGGCACATGCCTATTCCTGTACTGGTGTCTACCCTCTGTGGATGTCTTGGTCGACTTCATGCGCGCGGTTTCCGGGTGGGATTTGACGATCGGCGAGCTGCTTAAGGCCGGGGAGCGCATCGCGAATATCCGACATGCCTTCAACCTTCGGGAGGGGATCAATCCCCTTACGTTCAAAGTCCCGGGCAGGATTACCGGCAACTCTCCTTTGAAGGCGGGTCCTCTGGCGGGCGTCGCCCTGGATGAGGAGACCATGGACAAGGAATACCTCGCCGCAATGGATTGGGATTTGAATACCTCGAAGCCGAGCAAACGGAAACTATACGAACTGGATCTCGAAGATGTTGCCCGAGAGATTTGGCCTTAAGGGACAGATCATAGAGCGATTCTCATGATTCCTTTACAAAAAACCCGCTATTTCTAACGGGTTTCATGCTGCATCGGATTGTATAGGATTGTTAAGTGGTGGAGATGGCGGGATTCGAACCCGCGACCCCCTCGTTGCGAACGAGGTGCTCTCCCACTGAGCTACACCCCCTTAGCCCAATATCCTATTTCATAAATTTGTCCAGGTCAAGAGCTCTTATGAAGGCGCCGAGCTCCTCCTTTACTTCCGGATGGCGCAGGCCGAGGTAAAGGTTGGCCTTTAAGAACCCTGCCTTGTTCCCCGCGTCGAAGCGGATGCCCTCGTATTGCAGAGCGAGAAACCGCCGGGCGCCGAGGAGGCGTCTTATGGCGTCCGTGAGCTGTATCTCCCCCCCGACCCCCGCCTCGGTTGCGCTGAGGGCGGAGAATATCTCCGGCGGAAGCACGTACCGGCCGATTACAGCGAGGTTGCTCGGAGCGTCCCCAACGGGGGGCTTTTCTATCACGTCCTTTATTTCATAGAGCCTTTCCTTTATCGGCTGAGGTTTTATGATGCCGTACTGCGAGACGTGCTTCTCCGGGACTTCCTGAACGGCTATGACCGGACTGCCGTATTCGTTGAAAACTTCGAGGAGCTGCCCGATGCAGGGCTTCCGCGCGATGACTGAGATCGTCCGGCAGAAGCACGGCGAAAGGCTCGTCATTGATGAGGCTGCGCGCACAGAGGACGGCATGGCCCAGACCCATGGGATACGACTGCCTCACTGCGACAATCCGGACCATGCTCGACAGCCTTTTCACCATGTCGAGGAGATCCTCTTTCTTATTTTTCTCGAGGAAGAGCTCCAGCTCGGTGAAGCTGTCGAAGTGGTCTTCTATCGAGCCCTTTTCCCGGCCGGTGATAAGGATCACCTCTTCTATGCCCGACTCGACTATCTCTTCCACTATGAACTGAATGAGCGGTTTGTCGACGATGGGCAGAAGCTCTTTCGGCACAACCTTTGTTGCGGGGAGCATTCTCGTGCCGAACCCCCCCGCTGGGATCACGGCTTTTCTCACCTTGCCCACGTTAGACCCCCAGAACGTTCTTGATGGTATCTTTGAGCTCCCTCGTATCCGCTGATTTTACAACGTACGCGTCTGAGACCCAACTGGAGAAATCCTGTTTGAACTCCCCATAAGCGGAGCAGAGGATCACGCGTTGTTTCTTGTTCAGCTTCTTGATCTCGTTGAGCGTCTGGATCCCGTCCATGCCCGGCATTTTTATATCGAGCAGGATCAGGTCGTACTCGGCGGCCTTGAGTATTTCCAGCGCCTCATAACCGTTTGAGGCAAGCCCTATAACATACCCCTCCTCCTCAAGCTCTTCCTTGAAGAGCAGCCTTATATGCTCTTCATCATCCACGAGCAGGATCTTTATCGGCGCCATGATCTCTCACCCCTCCTTGGTTGATCTGCTCTGGGAGGGGAGATGAACGACAAAAATAGCCCCCTCTCCAGGTTTGTTCCGCACTTCGATGTCCCCCCCATGATGCACGACGATCTTGTTCGAAATGGCAAGACCCAGTCCTATCCCTTTTTCTTTTGTCGTGAAAAAAGGATTAAAAATATTGTCCAGGAAGGCCGGACTTATGCCCCCGCCGCTGTCCGTAATCGATACGGCAAGGAACCGTCTTTCTTCCGATGCCGTTTGCGCCGTCTCGATCGTGATGGTCCCTTCGCCGTGCATGGCCTCGAAGGAGTTTATGAGGATATTGATAAAAGCCTGCTTTATCTGCTGTACGTCGCAGAGCGCGAAGGGGAGGCGAGGTTCGTATTTTTTTATGATTTTGATGCGAGTCCAGTTTTTGTCCGAGGCGAGGAGATAGAGCAGCTCGTCCAGCAGATTGTTGATGTCGCAAAGCTCGAAAAGCAGCGGCGCTTCTTTAACGTAGTTGAGCACCTCGTTGAGGATTGTCTCGAGCCTGGCGACCTCTTTCGTGATAATGTCCACATATCTGCCCTCGTTGTCGTCCAGGCGGGCCGTCTTCGCGAGCCTTTTTGTGAAGCCGCCGATGACGACAAGAGGGTTCTTGATCTCATGGGCAATGCTTGCCGTCATCTCGCCAAGGCTGCGCATCTTTTCGTTCTCGATCACTCGCTTCTGCGCGTTGCCGAGATCGCGCAGGGCATCCCGCAGCTTGATGTTGAGAAGCACATTTTCAAGACCGCTGGAGATGTAGTTCGCAATCATGTCAAGGAGATACCGGGTTTCCTGATCGTCGACGACATCTCTCTGTTCCTGTTTCAGACAGAGCGTAATCGTGCCCAGCGTACGGTCTTTGACCGCGATAGGCACGGCGGAGAGGAAAAGGGCGCGACGCCGCCTTCGTCCTCGATTCGGGCGTCCGTGCTGAAAACCGGCCGGCCCAGCCGCAGAGCTTCGTTTTCGAGATCGAGGACCTGTCCCTCTATCGAGGGCGAGATCGTCCCGGAGGTGAACCTTTGCCCGTTGAATTTTATAAAGGCGATGTCGAGCTTGATCGTGGCAAACCATGCGTTGAGCGTTTTTGCCGTGATAAGCGCAATGTTTTCCAGGATCGCATGGGGCGCCATCGTCGAAGTGAGGATGCGGCCGAGCTCCGAAAGGGTGGCAAGCTCGGTGATCCGTTTCTTCGAGGAGAGAAGGAGGTCATAGGTGCGGAGGACGCCCCCGAGCTCCCTCGAAAGAATGGACAGGACAACCTTTTCCTCGGCGCTGATGCCCTCTCTCGATACTGCGCCGGCAAGGAGCACGCCGTAAAGAAAGCTATCGTCGGCAAGGGGCAGAAACCCGAAAGCCTTGTACCGGGGAAGCACGTCGTCGAGCTGGGAATAAAAGAGACAGCCCAGGCGGGGCGGCACATCCTTAAAGGTGAAAAACTGGGGAGACCTCTTTTGCGCTACGGCGCCCACCACGCCCTCTCCGATGTGGCACCGGTAATCATTCAGGAGATCGAAGAGCTGGCTATTCCTGTTCATAAACCTGCAGGAAAGCCGCTTGTCCTTATCGAGCGTATAGACAAGGACTTCCTCAAACTGGAGATCGCCGGAAATGATGTTCAGAATCGCGTTGATGCGGGACGCTATTTCCAGGTTCGAGTGGGATATCTCAATGACCTTGCCGAGTATATTAGCGAAATTCATGGTGTTTTATGGCTTTTTCATAGAGCGTTTTATATTCTTCGGCAGATTTTTCCCACGAAAAGTCCTGTTTCATGCATCTGGCCGCCATCAGCCGCCATGCCTCCGGCTCACGGTAAGCAGCGAGGGCCCGCTCCAGGGCGCCGAGCATGGCCTCAACCGTATAGTCGCGAAATTTGAACCCCGTCCTTGATTCGGGATGTTGAGGTTCGTCCTCTATAGTGTCGTCAAGCCCTCCCACGGCGCGCACTATGGGGATTGCGCCGTATCTCTGACTGTAAAGCTGGTTGAGCCCGCACGGTTCGTAGCGGGAAGGCATCAGAAACATATCGGAACCGGCTTCGATCAGGTGGGCGAGGGCGTTGTCGTAAGCGATCTTCAGGGAGAACGATTGCGCGTGTTTCTGCGCAAGCTCGGATAGCAGCTCGTGATACTTGCGCTCCCCTGTTCCAAGAAGAACATACTGGATGCCGCAGGAAAGCATGCGTTCGAGCCCTTCGGAGACAAGGTCGAATCCCTTCTGGTCGGTAAGGCGGGAAATGCTCGAGACGACCGGCGTGTCCGGGTCCTCGGGAAGTTTGAAGGCCTTCTGCAGGGCCGCCTTGCAGACAGCCTTGCCTGATAAGTCCCCGGCGCCGTAGTGCGCGGGAATGTGGGCGTCGGCTTCAGGCCGCCACTCGTCGTAATCGATCCCGTTGACGATGCCGTAGAGCGCGTCCTTTCTCGTCCGCAATATGCCCTCAAGCCCCGCCCCGAACTCGGGGGTCTGGATCTCCTGGCTGTATTTCTTGCTTACGGTGTTGATGATGTCCGAGAAAACTATGCCCCCTTTTAAGAAATTGATCTTCCCATAGAACTCCAGGAAGTTCGGCGTGAAGTATTCCCAGCCCAGATTGAGGAGGTGCCAGTCCAGGTGCCAGAAAAGCCCCTGGTAGCCGAGATTGTGAATAGTAAGAAGGGTGGCTATCCGCGACAGCAACGGCTCCTGCCTGTAGGCGGTCTTGAGAAAAACGGGAACCAGCGCTGTCTGCCAGTCGTTGCAGTGAATGACGTCCGGCACAAAACCCGTTGCCTTTATCGCCTCCGGGATCGCCCTCGAAAAAAAGACAAAACGCTCGGCATTGTCAATAAAGTCGCCATCTTGCGTGCTGTACAGATCGTCCCGGTAATAGTATTCGTCTTTTTCCACCAGGTAGACGGCTACGCCGTTGCAGCGACTCTCGGCTACCTCGCCCTCCACCATCCTTTGAGAGACAGGAACGGATATCGGGCGGCCGGGATAACTGATCGGCAGCCCCTTCTCCTCGATGCCCTTATACTTGGGCAGAATCACCCTCACCTCTACGCCCAGCTTTTGCAGCGCTTTTGGAAGGGCCCCTGCCACATCGGCCAGTCCGCCCGTTTTTGCAAAAGGAACTGCCTCGGAAGACGCGAAAAGAATTTTCATAACGTTCTCCTAGACATCGGCCTCCTGAAGGTATATCGTCGCTTCTTCCGGCGGGGTCGGGTTGATGTAAAAACCTGTGCCCCATTCGAAGCCGGCCATCTTCGTCAGCCTCGGTATAATCTCGATGTGCCAATGGTAATGGGGAGCATCGATGATCTCAACGGGAGTCGTGTGTATCATATAGTTGTAGGGCGGGCAGTTGAGCACCTTTTCGTGTTTCTTGAGGATTACGGAAAGAGCGTCGGCGATGGCGAAGTAATTGTCATGGGTCTTCGAATACAGGAAAGACTCCTCGTGCACCTTGGGGATTATCCAGGTCTCGAAGGGGAAACGGGAAGCGAAGGGAGAAATTGCGATGAAATGATCATTTTCGTAAATGATCCTTTCGTTCTCCTCCGTATTCCTGCGCAATAATATCGCAGAAATACGCACCTGTCCCGGTACTTGTAGTAATTGAGCGCCCCGTTGATCTCTTCCGAAAGCCGTTTCGGAATGATGGGAAGGGCAATGAGCTGCGAGTGAGAATGGGCCAGCGAGGCGCCCGCCATAGACCCTTGGTTCTTGAAGATCATGATAAATTTGAACCGCCTGTCCCTCAGGAGATCGAGGGTCCTCTCGCGGTACGCGAGAAAAAGGTTTTGCACGGAAGGCACGTCCATGCCCGTCAGGGTCTGGCTGTGTATGGGCGTCTCAATTATCACTTCATGGGCGCCGACCCCGTTCATCTTATCGTAAAGGCCGATCCCCTGCTTGTTGAGATCGCCTTCGATCCGCAACGCGGGAAATTTGTTCGGCACCACCCTGAGGACCCAATTGGGGCTATTCGCCGGCGACGAGACAAAGGCGGGACGGATGGCAAAAACTTCGGGAGGGGTCATCGCTTCATTTCCCGGACAAAGGGGACAAATCGCCCCAATCTTTGGGGCTTCCACCTCTTCGGCCAGAAAGACCGGCCTCTGGCCGCGCTCCGACGAGATAATAACCCATCTGTCTATAATGGGGTCCTTTCTTAATTCCGGCATTTACCGCTCCATGATGGTCTTTTTGACACGGCTTAAACTGCGTGGTAATACTAAATAGAGTATGATACCGCTGAAGGACAATGTCCCTACACGCACGGCGCCAATTATAACAGTAACGCTGGTTATTGTAAATATAGTGATCTTTTTGCGGTCTTTCACGCTTCCACACGGCGCTGTGCAGCATTTCGTGCTTAAATACGCGCTGATACCAAAGGAACTCCTCGTCGCAGCCACTGCCAGGCCCGAGCTGCTGCCGTATAATATTTTGACCATATTCACTTCCATGTTTCTCCATGGCGGCATTCTCCACGTCGCCGGAAACATGCTCTACCTATGGATTTTCGGGAAGAATGTGGAGGACGCTGCGGGCCATGGCAAGTTTCTGCTTTTTTACCTGCTCTCAGGCGTCGCCGCCGCTCTTGCGCAGTGCTCCTCCGAACCCGCGTCCGCGACGCCCATGATCGGGGCGAGCGGCGCCGTGTCGGGAATCCTCGGCGCCTATCTCCTGCTCTATCCGTGGGCGAAAGTAAAAACCCTCATATTTATATTTATTTTCATCACCACTGTCGAGATACCCGCCATGTTGTTCCTGACCCTCTGGTTTTTCGTCCAGATCGTCTTTTCCCCCGGCCAGGGGGTTGCATGGTTCGCCCATATAGGGGGTTTCCTGTTCGGACTGATCTTCATAAAGATATTCGCCAGAGGCGGGCGGCAGCGACTCGGAGCCGCCTGGTGAGCGTGTTTCCGCGCAAAAGGCCGCCTTAGGATAACGCCCATGAAAAGCGCCCTCCCCCTCCATGCCCTCCTCATAAACCCTTACGTCTATGATGTTTCGGCGTACAGTTTCTGGTCGGCCCCGTTGGGATTGCTCCAGATCGGCGCTATCCTCAGGGAAAACGGCATGCGGGTGAGCCTTCTCGATTGCCTCAAAGAGCAGGACTCCGGCCGCAAAGAAGACGGCAGGGCCCCCTATCTGAAGGAGAGCGTTGAAAATCGTCTGCCGATCTCTGTGGGAAAGAGATTCAAGCGATACGGCTCTCGCCGGAGGAGGCGGAGCGGCGGCTCTCGGAAATGACGCCTCCTGACCTCGTGCTTGTTACGTGCATTATGACATACTGGCATCAGGGGGCAGAGGAAATTGTGCGTCTGGCGAGAAGGCTCTTCCCGGGAGCAAAGATCGTCGTCGGGGGCCTTTATGTCTCGTTGTGCGAAGAGCATGCGCGAACGCACATGTTGGAGGCCGATTTGGTCGTCCCGAACCGCGACATGGGCCGGTTCTATGCGTTTCTTGAGGAGACCTTCTCCTGTCGGATTACGTTTTCGGCCCGAGCAGACAGATCTCGACGCTTTTCCCTTCCCTGCATTCGATCTCTACGATCATCGGTATTTCGTGCCCCTTCTGACGTCCTTCGGGTGCGTCTACAGGTGTACGTATTGCGCCGCCCCGTACCTTTATCCCCGTCGCGTCCGCAGGAAGCCCGACAGCGTGCTCCGCGAGATCTCCTACTGGCGCGACCGCGGGATTGTGCGCTTCGCCCTCTACGACGACAATTTTCTTTTCACGCCGGACGCGTTTGCCAAGCCCCTTCTCTCCGCCATCGCAGATCTTCCCTTCGATCTTGCGATCTATAACCCGAATGCGCTCAATGCCTCCCTTATCGACGAAGAGACGGCGCGCCTGCTCCTGCAGGCTCGCTTCCGTGAAGTTCGTCTCGGCCTTGAGACGATCGACCCCTCCCTTCAAAAATCAACCGGCGGCAAGATCGACGGATCCGCCTTCCGGACCGCCGTCGATCTCCTCTCCCGCGCCGGATTTCCCCGAAGCGCCGTCCGGGCCTACGCTCTCGCCGGTCTTCCCCTTCAGCGCTGCGAAGACGTCCGCAGCACGATCGACTATGCCTCCGACCTCGGCATCGCCGTGAGCCTCGCCCTGTACGCGCCCATCCCGCACACCCCGATGTTCGACGCGTATCGCCGCCTTGCCCGGTATCCCATCGCCGACGAGCCCGTTTTCCAGAACAACGCCCTTTTCCCCTTTGCCTGGGAAGGCTTCACCGAGGAAGACCTGAACGAGCTGAAAGCCTATGCAAAGGAACGGAACGCCAAGGTCGGCCGCTAGGCAAAGGCTTCCGACTCGTGCGGCCTGCCGCCTACGCCTCCCGCAATAGCTCCTTGAGGCGTGCGGCGTTCGCCGTCGCGCTGCCGCGGTGGCAGTTGTTGAACATGGCGTACGTCTTTTTCGCCTGCCTGTCCGCCTCTTTGAGGGCGGGCGCAAACTCGCGCAGCTCCGCGTCGGAGTAAGAATACGCGTAGCGCAGCGACGTGGGGATGCCTTTTTTCAGCCAGTTCTCGCGGTTCCTCCCGTGAAACCTGAAATAGGCTGTGTCTGTCGTGACAAAGGGCAGGAAAGGGACGGCCGCGGAGGCCCCGCACTGCGGCTCGTCAGCGACCACGTAAGTAATGGCATGTCGCTTCAGGAACGCGAGAACTTCCAGCGCCTTTCCGCCCGAGAGCCAGCTTCCGTGCCGGAACTCTACGGCGAGGGGAAAGTCGGCGGTCAGCTCCTTGCAGAAGAGCATGTAGTCCATGTTGCTGCTTTTGCAGCCGAACCATGGGGGGAACTGGAAGACCATGAGGCCCAGCTTCCCGGCGCGGGCCAGAGGCATGAGCGTTTCCGTGAACCGCTTCGCGATCGCGAGCAACCCTTCCCGCTCTTTCACATAGACGGACTTGCCGGAAACGCCGCCGGCAACTCCCCTTAAGTCGGCGGGCAGGGTCCCGGGGTCGATGGCGTGGCCTGTAAGAGCGCCGTACGCTTTCACATGGAACGTAAAGGCGTCGGGCGTCCTTGTCGCCCAGAGCCAGACGGTCCTTTGATCGGGGATAGCGTAGTAGGTGGAATCGACCTCGACCGCATCGAAACAGGAAGCGTAGTAGCGAAGGCGCGCCTCGGCGCTCCTCGCCTCCCGGGGATAAAACTCCCCGCTCTCGACAAGCGTCCTTTCCGCCCACGAGCATGTACCGACGCGTATCATGAGAGCGGGCGGCCCCGTTTTTCCCGCAATATTCTTTGATCTGCCTGATCCTTTCGAGCACCGGCGGGTGGGAATAGTGGAACAGGGCGTAGAGCGGGTGGGGGTTGAAATTCGAGAGGTTGTCCTTGGATAGCTTGACGAGGGCGCCGATAAGCGCATCCCCCTTTCCCTCGAAGGCGCACGAGAACCGGTCGGCCTCCCTTTCGAGCCTCCGGCTGAAACCATTCATCGCGGGTTTGAGCAGAAAGGAGAGCATCGAGGCCAGAAAAGCGGCGATCACCGCTTCCGCGGGGAAGGAGGCAACGTGGAGGCCGAACAGCGCATCGAGCAGATGGCGCGACATGGCCTGGAAGACGCAGAAAAAGAAGGCCAGTGAAACGAGTCCGGTCAGGCCAAGCCCTTTTAGGAGATGGCGTCTCTTCCAGTGGCCTATCTCATGGGCAAGCACGGCGAGGACTTCGTCGGGCTTCATGCTTTCGAGGAGCGTATCGAAGAGGATGATCCTTTTCGTTTTGCCCAGGCCGGTAAAATAGGCGTTGGAGTGCCGGCTCCGCGTCGACTGGTCCATCTTGAGCACTTTGCCCAGGTTGATGCCCGCTCTCGATGCAAGGGAGACGATGGCTTCCTTGAGCGGCCCGTCCTCCATCGGCGTGAACTTATTGAAGAGGGGTTCGATCACGTATGGCGCTATATAGGTGATAAAAACGGTGAGCAGGAGGAAGAAGCACCACACCCAGAACCACCAGAACCCGGGGCTCGCCTCCACAAGCGTCAGCCCGCCGAACGCCGCTGCCGTCAGAAGCGCGAGGGATAGCAGGCCGCTTTTGAGAAAATCGAGGAACCACGTGCGGTGCGTCATGGTGTTGAAGCCGTACTTCTGCTCTATGTGGAAAATCGAATACAGGCTGAAGGGAAGGGCAAGCAGCTCCCAGGCCAGGGAGAGGAGGACAAAAAAGAGCCATCCCGAGACGGTAAAGGAGAGGCCCAGGGAGGCGATCCAGGAGTTATAGAGGTCGAGGAACCGCAAAAGAGGAAGAGGACGACCGCGGCGGTCGAGACGCCGGAGGCGGCCATTTCGAAGTGCGTCCTTTCACTCATATAGAGCCGCGTCCGGTCCAGGAACTCCCTGTCGAGCACGCCGTGCAAATCCGGCAGCGCCGGCAGGTCCTTTCGCCGCATGTACCTAAGGTTGAGCCAGTCGAGGCAATACCTGAATGCCTGGAGGCCGAGGTAGACGCACAGGACGACGATAAGGGGGGTCTTCATTGCCGCCGCGGCCTCCCGCCGCGCTCCGCACTTCCCATCCCCGCATAGAAACCGGACGCGAGGCGCCATGACGCTTTTTGCTCGCAAACCCCTTCTTTCAACTGATATTATACGCCTGAAGACTCCGTCTGGGCCAGTATGAGCGGAGGCGTTCCCCCTAAAGCTGATAATCGGCAGGAAAACTGATATACTATGGCATCTTTTGAGAGGCGGCTTCCGAGGGCCGCCTCTCTTTTGCGAGTGAGAAGCATCGTGTACCGGTTTCCAGAAAAAGGTTTGATCTATATCACGGGGAAAATTGAGTCGTTTATCTCCTTCTTCCTATCGCTGATCCCGGACAGGAGGATCGTTCTCTTCTACGAGAGCGAGGACGAAGCGCTCCTTCTCCAGGAAGAGATAGAGTTTTTTTCGAAGAAGGAAGTCGGCTATTTTCCAACGTACAGCCACAGGATCTTTGAGAAAGAAGATGAAGCGAAGAGGATGAGCTTCCTCTATCGTCTCATTGAGGAGAAGGATTTCACGGGTCTTTTTCCCCTTGCGGCGCTCGGCCATAAGCTCTTCGCGCCCGGAAGGCTCACGGAAAAGTCCTTCCAGGTAGAGTTCGGCCAGACCCTGTTTCAGGAAGACCTTGTCGGGTATCTCTCTTCGTCCGGTTACGAGTCCTCATCGCTTGTCCGGGAACAAGGCGAGTTTGCGAAGAGGGGGGCGATCATCGACGTGTTCCCTCCGTCGCTGCCCCACCCGGTCAGGCTCGAGTTTTTCGGCGATCAAATCTATTCTCTCAGGTTCTTCGACCCGACTAGCCAAAGGTCGCGCCATGAGATCGAACGGGCCGTATTGATCCCGGCCGGCCTTCACGCCGACAGGGGAACCACCATCGTCGACTATCTTCCCGCTGGCTCGGTCGTCGTTCACAAGGGTCTCGACTCGATCTGCCGTCAGATCGAGGAGGCCGGAAAGGCTCGGGACGCGCGAGAGAGCCTCTGCTCGTTTTTGAACATCGATATGTCCGGCGTCAGGGGCGAGGAAGAGGGCGAGACAGTGGAGACAGCGTCGAACCAGGACCTAAGAGAAGCCTTCGGGGAAAGGAAGGGCGAGGTATTCAGCGCCATCGCCGAGAAGCTCAAGACCGACTGGTCTACGCGGCCCTTCGTCTATTTTTTTGCCTCGGTGCGCCATCAGGCCGAGAGGCTCCGGGATATCTTCAGGAACTACGGGGTTTCCCTGCCCGTTTTGTCGGATATGTCTATCGGCGGCAAGAAAAAAGAGTGGGCAATTGTGGTGGGACCGCTGCGAAGGGGCTTCAGAACGGACGGCATCGTCGTGCTCACCGAAGAAGACATAGTAGGTCCCAAGAAAAGAAGCGTCAAGCACAAATGGGAAGGGACCGACGAATTCCTCAACTCCTTCAAAGACCTTTCCATAGGCGACTGTATCGTCCACGTGGAGAACGGGATCGGAATCTACAGGGGCGTCAAAAAGCTGAAGGTCGACGGGAATGAAAAGGATTTTCTGCTCATAGAGTACCAGGACGAGGACAGGCTCTACGTTCCGGTCGATTCCCTGGAGCTCGTGCAAAAGTATGTGGGCGGCGAGAAGTCGCAGCCGAAGATAGACAAGCTTGGCGCGGGCTACTGGAAAAACGTGAAAAGCAGGGTCAAGAAGTACGTCGAGGACATCGCCAAGGAGCTGATACAGTTCTATGCCGAGCGGGAGCTGGTGAAGGGATATGCCTTTCCCCCGAACGACGAGCTTTTCAGGGAGATGGAGGAGCGCTTCGAGTACGAGGAAACCGAAGGGCAGCAGCGGGTCATCGCTGAAGTGCTCGGCGACATGATGAAGGAGCGGCCCATGGACCGCGTCGTCTGCGGCGACGTCGGCTTCGGGAAAACGGAGGTGGCGATCCGCTCGGCTTTCAAAGCGATAATCGACAACAAGCAGGCCGCGATACTCGTGCCGACCACGGTGCTGGCGCAGCAGCATTATAAGACCTTCTCGGAGAGATTCCGCGACTACCCGGTCAGCGTCGAGATGCTGAGCCGGTTCAGATCGAAGGAGGAGCAGGCCCGGACCGTGGAGCGGTTGAAGAAAGGGACCGTTGATATGGTGATAGGCACGCACCGCCTCTTGCAGAAGGACGTACAGTTTAAAGACCTGGGCCTTCTCATCGTCGACGAGGAACACCGGTTCGGCGTGAAGCACAAAGAGAAGCTCAAATTCCTCAAGAAAGAGGTCGACGTGCTCACCTTGAGCGCGACGCCTATTCCAAGGACCCTCCACATGGCCGTGAGCGGCATAAAGGACCTTAGCATCATCAACACTCCTCCCCTTGACCGGCTCGCGGTGAAGACCCAGGTGATCAAATTCAACGAAGCGGTCATCAAGAAGGCCGTGTCTGACGAGCTCTCGCGGCGCGGGCAGGTTTTCTTCGTCCACAACGTCATCTACAATATCGGGATCGTCCATGAGCAACTCAAGAAGATGCTCCCGGACGTGCGAATAGCCGTTGCACACGGGAGGATGAATGAAAAGGAGCTGGAGCGGATCATGCTCGGCTTCATCGGGGAAGAATATGACCTTCTCCTCTCCACGAACATCATCGAGTCGGGGGCTCGACATCTCGAACGTGAACACCATCTTCATCAATAACGCCCATAAGTTCGGCCTGGCCGATCTTTACCAGCTCCGCGGGAAGGGCGGGCAGGAGCACGAAGCAGAGCTACGCCTACCTGCTTGTGCCGAAAGAAGAGGTCCTGACGAGGGATGCCCTGGCAAGGCTCAAGATCCTGGAAGAGATGACCGAGCTGGGATCAGGGTTGAAGGTGGCCAACTACGATCTGGAGATAAGAGGCGCCGGAAACCTGCTCGGCAAAGAGCAGTCCGGCCACATAAGCCTTGTCGGGTTCGAGCTCTACTGCCGCATGCTGGAAGAGGCCGTGAAGGAGCTGAAGGACGAGGTCCCGCGCGAGGAAGAGCCCGCAACGGAGATCAATCTTCCCTTGAGCGCGTTTATCCCGGATTCCTACATGGGGGACGAAACGAACAAGCTCCTCACGTACAAGCGGCTCTCCAAGATCAAGACGGTCGAAGAGACTCGCGGATATGGAGGAAGAGCTGAAGGACCGTTACGGCCCGGTCCCTCGCCCGCTAGCGAACCTGCTGCAAATAATAAGTCTACATTCTTGCCGGGA
>CAVTDX010000088.1:0-6786 GCA_963733345.1 uncultured delta proteobacterium | reverse complement strand
AGGAGCTCGTCCATGTACGCAAGGCCGTTTGCCAGACAGAAGGCTATTCCCTGGACGACGTCTCCTCCGGCCTCCTGTATATGATATTCACAGTAGTTGATCGGCATGATGTTCTTCAGCCCGTTCTTGATGCAATACTCAACCGCGTCGCAACTGAATTTCACGGAAGGCCTTATTCGAAATATGTACGCGCCCCGCGCGATATACTCCTTCATTACATCGTTCTGCAGGTTCAAATCGAGTTTTCCTTCGGTATGCCTTTCTTTTCTGCCAGGGCCAGCATCCATGCCAGGAATATCGGGCCTATCGCGTTCGCGGTCGTTGCGACCGATATGTCCTGCAGCGGGATGCCGTCGAAGATCTCTTCCACATCGAGGAGCGAGCTTATCGTTACCCCTACCTTGCCGACTTCGCCGTTGCAAAGGGGGTTGTCGCTATCGTACCCCAACTGGGTCGGCAGGTCCATGGCGACGCTTATTTCTCGCACGCCCTGTTCCAGAATGTATTTGTAGCGCTCATTTGTAGTCTTTCCTGTACCGAAGCCGCTATATTGCCTGGTCATGAAGAGGTTGCTCCGGTACATATTCGGCGTCACACCCCTCGTGAAGGGATATTGTCCGGGAAATCCTAACCGCTCGTTGTAATCCCATCCACGATTATCTAATTGTCCGGGGGTGTAAAGCCTGTCCACGGTCAAGCCTGCGGAACTTGTGACAAAATCCTTTTTTCTCTCTCCGCAAGCATCGACCTCTTCCTTCAGACATGAGCTCTCCCAGGCCTCTCGCGCTCGCTTAATCTCTTCCACCTTTTTTTTATCGAAACTCATTTTCGCCCTCCACTGCGTAAATGCCTGTCGTTGTTAATCTTAGGCAAAGCAGCCGCTTCGGCCTATGCCGAATACGTTATCCTTGTATGGCGCGGAGACCCTTTTATTGTCAAGCTTGTGGATAGATCTGACGCGTATGGCCGTTGCTCCGCGCCCCACGAGGTTGGTGTTTCCCATGTTCCCGACGCCGGCAACCGTGAGCCCCAGACATTTCAAGCCTTCGAGCGCTTTCCCGGACATGCCGCCTGCCTCCATCGCTTGAATAAGAAACTGATGAGAGGCGCCCGAAGCCGCCTGTTCATCGGTGTTTTTGAAGACTGCGCCCATGGACCGGCGCCGCGCTTTTCGCGGGAGAACGATCTTGCTGCTCGTTTAAGGCCACGCATATTGCTTAAACGCGTCGACGAGCATCCCCCTCACATGCATCAAGTGCCTGCGCATCACATTTCCGGCTCGCTTCGCGTCCTTCTTCGAAATTGCGGTTAAGACCATTTCATGAGCGCCGAGGTGTTTCTCAGGGTACATGGGAAGCGCGAAAGTGATAAATCGATACTGATAGAGTTTCCTCCTGAGAGCCTCTATCTCACCGCACAGGCAGACATTCCCGGTGAGCTTCGGGAAGTACCCGTGGAACAGAGAATTGTTTTTCAGCCAGGCGGCAACATCCCTTGCCCGTGCGGCCTTTTTGCAGCCGTTTTGTATCGCTCTCAACTCATTCTCGTGTTCCGGCTTGATATGGCCCGTTGCCGTTTCTACGCCATACCCCTCCAACAACGCCAGGATGTCGTAGATATACTCCGCGTCTTGGATGGGCACTTTTCTCACAAGGGCGCCTTTATTCGGGACAATATCGAGATAGCCTTCCGCGGCCAGTTGATTAAAGGCTTCCCGGAGCGGGGTCCTCCCCAATTGGAATTCCGCGCAGAGCCTCCTTCTCAACCAACTTTTCTCCCGGCCTCAGATCGCCGCTAAGGATCGCAGCCTGGATTTTCTGATATGCTTCTTCTCTTCTGAAACCCATAGCCCCCTACATTGTATGCAATTTAATATATTTATTAATATATGGCAAAAGAATTCTTGTCAAGGCTTTTTTGGGCTTTGTCTAAAGCCGCTTCCTGATCCGGGGTTGGCGACCGTCAGGGGCGCGTTAAAACGTGTGAAATAATCGGGTTGCAACCCCTTCCCGTCATTCCGGGATCGGCCGGAATATGGCGTTTTTGAAAGCTTACGAGTTGTCCGGACCCCGGCGTGGCCGCCTGACGCGGCGACGGAAAACCGATTCTTTCACTCGTTCTCACGACGCAGCGATCAGGTCTGAGTCTATGACCATTTTGGCATAGAAGTTGATGCCTTCGAGGAGGATCATGGCCCTTTCTTCTCCTTCGAGCCTCTCTTTCGAAGATGCCGCCGAGTCCCTTGAAGGGCCCATCCTTGATGAAGATCTTTTCCCCTTTCTTAAACCTCTTCTTCTCAATATGGGCCACGCCGTTCACCAGCTTGCCCCTGATGAAGTCGATAAACTCCTCCTGGAGGGGGACCATTCTGCCGCCGAAGGTGATGATCTTATTGACGCCCCTCGCGTACTTGACCATGTGATAATCGTCTATGGCGTGGAATTTCGTAAATA
Source organism: uncultured delta proteobacterium (assembly GCA_963733345.1). Taxonomy (GTDB): domain Bacteria; phylum Desulfobacterota; class Syntrophorhabdia; order Syntrophorhabdales; family WCHB1-27; genus BOG-1155. The sequence continues at coordinate 4,333 of CAVTDX010000088.1, read as the reverse complement.
TATAATTGGGGAACATTGCCTCGACGACTTCCAGGAAGCGGCCTTCCCGGTACTTTCTCACCTTCAGCTTGGGATTGAGCACCTCGTAGCCGGCGCTGGCAAGGTTGTGGGATGCGCGGTTCTCGTTCTTCGGCTTGGTATTCACCACAAACCATTGTCTCATACGCCGACCCTTTGTGATTCAGTGCGCTGAGGGAAGCCGATTTCTTTCCGCAGCCGGTGAACGTCTACGCCCTCGATTGACAGGAGTCTCTCCTTCATGTCGAGTCCCATGCCGAAGCCGCCGAGCGAACCATCGCCCCGAATGATGCGATGACAGGGTATTACGATAGGGATTGGGTTCCTCGCGAGGGCCTGGCCTACCGCCCTTGCCGCTGACGGACGCCCCAGGCGCCGGGCGATTGCGCCGTACGAGGCAAGACCGCCGTAAGGGATATGCCTGATTTCCGTGAGCACCGCTCTTGTGAACGCCTCAAGGCCGAAAAGATCCACAGGGATATCGAACTCCACCTCCTCGCCGCTGAAGTACCGCCGCAACAAGCGCGCCTCGGCTTCGAAGCTGCGCGGCTGTTCCGGCGCGCCGGGAAATTCTGCGGCCGCCCGTTCCCTTGCAGCGGCGGGTCCCGAAGCAACCAGATCGAGCCGACACAGGTCCTTTTTTCGCGCAAAAAGGAGAACGGCCCCGAGATCGTCTCGAGGACGCTAAATTCCATTGCCCGCCCTCCCTGTAAACATACGCTATGATAGCATAAACGCCGCCCGGATGGAAGCGCGACTGACCGGCAACCAACGCGGCCAAGAGGTGCCCGACCTGCTTCGGTAAAAGCTATGCGGCCCCGCTCCCATGGGGAAGCAGTATGCGGAATGTGCTGCCCTGGCCTTTGACGCTTTCCACCTCAAGTTTTCCCTTGTTCGCTTCCACCAGCTTCTTTGTAAGGGAAAGTCCGAGACCCGTTCCGACCCCCTTCTCTTTTGTGGTGAAAAAGGGATCGAAAATTCTCTCAAGGTGTTCCGGCTCTATGCCTGCGCCCTTATCGCTCACCGAGAGCCAGACCCAGCCGGCCTCCCTCACGCCGGTGCGGATGATGAGCGGCCCCCCTTCGGGCATTGCCTGGGCCGCGTTCATAATAATATTGAGCAACGCCTGCTGCATGTAGATCTTGTCTGCATAAACCTTCGGCAGGTTTTCCTCTTTTTCCACCGTAAGATCGATATGCTTGAACCTGGTCAGGTGGTGCTCGGCAAAGAGAAGCGTATCGTCCACGACAGCGTTAAGATTTAGGCGCTCTTTTTCCGGCTCGGACATATGGGAAAAATCGAGGAGGTGCAGCAATACTTCCGACAACCTCTGCGACTCCTTTGCGACGAAGCGCGCATAATCCCTCATTTTTTCCACGTCGGAGGAGTCTGAGATCCGTTTCGCAAAACCCTGGATGGAGATGAGGGGGTTCTTTATTTCGTGGGCGATCGACGCCGCCAACTCGCCTAAGGAAGAGAGACGGTTGGCGCGGGTGAGAATTTCGTCAAGGCTTCTGATCCTCGCGTCTCTTTCCTCTATGGCCTGTATCTTTTCCCTCAAAGCGGCATGAACCTCATTCAGCTCTTCGATGTTCGCACTGAGGAGTTTTTCCCTTTCGGACGCCAGACCTCTCGCATCCTCAAGCTGAATCTCGCACTCGCCAAGCTGGTTTTCTGGAGTTTTGCCTTTTTTCATTATCCCTTCGCAAGAGACATAAGCATCCAATAGGTTGATCTCTTCCGGAAGGAGGGCGCCAATACGCGCGGTCTATGAAAGCCTTGCGCCCCTCCCGGAGCACACGCAGCATGTCTTGATGGATCAGGCCGTTGGACGCAACTACTTGCCCCGCGTATATATCGAACGGTTTTCCCGCAAAGTCGCTGGTCACGCCGCCCGCTTCCGTTACTATGAGCATGCCCGCGGCGGTGTCCCAGGGGTTCAGCTTCACCTCCCAGAACCCGTCGAACCGGCCGGCGGCCACATAGCAAAGGTTGAGCGCCGCAGACCCGTCGCGTCTGACTGCCTGCGACTCATATAGAAAAGAGACGAAATGGTCTATATTGTTCAGGCTGCTCGTCCCCAGGTCGTAGGGGAAGCCCGTCGCGAGCAGGCACTGCTCTCAGGTCGCTCACGCCCGACACTTTGAGCCTTTGACCGTTCAAATACGACCCCTTTCCGGTTTCCGCAAAAAACAGCTCGTCGAATATGGGGTTGTAGACGACCCCGCAGACCACCCGTCCTTCCGCCTCATAGGCCACAGAGGTACAAAAAAAAGGGTAGCCGTGGGCGTAGTTTGTCGTCCCGTCAATGGGATCGATGATCCACCTGTTCTTGTGCCCCTCAAACACGTTGTCCTTCTCTTCACTGATGATATGGTCGTCCGGAAAGCGCTCGGCAATAAGGCTGACGATGCGCTCCTGGCATTCCAGGTCTACATCGGTGACGAGGTCAATCTCGCCCTTATGGAAGATGGAGTGCTCTTGCCGATAATGTCTTTTCTGTATTCTGCCGGATTCAAACGCCAGCTCGACCGCAAATTCGAGCACCTGAGCCATGCCTCTCATATGATATGAACGTATCGCCGAATTGGCAAGCGCCGCCTTCTTATGTGTTGCGCCGAGCGGGCTTTGCGGGCTTTTTTTTCTCAATCGCCGATTTCTTTGCGGCGATCTCCGCCTTTTGCTTCCGTAGGTCCATCGATTTCATCGCGGCGAGGTTTTTTCCAGCCGGGCTATGTCGTCCTTTCAGCGCCGCGGCTTCCCTCTGCGATTCATCCACGTTTGCGTTGAGCGCAGCTGCCTGAGCTTTCAGGCCGTCCGCCGACTGACTCTTAATCCGAAGCTCCAACTGAGCAACCTCCGATTTGAGAGCGCCGGCCGCGACAGCCGGCGCGACAAACCACCTTTTTGGTGCCGGGGCGGTCGTTTGGTTGCCTGCCGCATCTATGGCCGCCGAAAGGGCCTCTCCATCCTGGCCGCCGACAAATTCCTCCACGCTCTTCGCCTGCCTCTTTTTATTCACGCCGAACATGGTCTTCTCCTGATAGCGCGAGAAATGGCCTTCGCCCCCTTTGTGCTATTCTATCTCCCGGCCGTAATATTTTGCAAGAATTTTGTTTGCGCCTCGCCCCCGACAAAATATTCATTAAAAACGTCTCCAGGGTCTTAGGTCGATAAGCGAGACAGGGAGGCCAATTCCGTTCAGGGCGCATAAGAACATGTTGACAAAGTATTGACGCGCCGATAGACTGCTATCGTTAAATGGGGCCCTCGCTCGGACCCTGCGGGAACAGCTAGACATCGTCGATATCGCCCTGCCGGCAATGGAACGCTTACGGAGAGAAACCGGGGATACGGTGAAAAACCCGGTCTGGGGATATTAGGCCAACTAGGACGCTCCCGGCCGGCACAGGGTCTGACCGGCTTTGCTGAAAGGCCGCTTAAATGGGGGAACGATGCCGTTTGAGAACCTGATCTTCACGAAAGAGAACAGGATTGGAGTCATCACCGTCAACAGGCCCGAGAAACGCAACGCCCTCGACCGGAAGACGAGGCAGGAGATGCGGCGGGCGCTGACGGAGATTGAGAGGGATCAGGATATTCGGGTCCTGATCGTCACCGGCGCAGGGGACGAGGCATTTGTCTCGGGCGCCGATATCAACGATTTTGAAGAGTTCTACAAGACGCCCATGGCGATGTACGATTACACGTCAACCCTTGGACAGCAGCTCTTCAACGATATCGAGAAACTGGATATTCCGGTCATTGCGATGATCAACGGGTACTGCCTCGGCGGCGGCTGCGAGCTTGCCGTTGCCTGCGATATCAGGATCGCCTCCGAAAAAGCTAAATTCGGGCATCCGGAGATCTCCTTGGGGTTCATCCCCGGCGGGGCGCCACCAGAGGCTCCCGAGGCTGATCGGCGACGGGAGGAGCAAGCTGCTGATCTATACGGGCGAGATTATCGATGCCGGGGCAGCGGAGAGGATCGGTCTGGTCGACAGGGTGGTCCGCCACGACGAGCTGAAGGACGCCGTCATGGAAGTGGCGCTGAAGATCGTGAGGAAAAGCCCCATCGCTATTCGACTCGCGAAGAAAGCCATCAATGCCGGCCGGGAATTGCCCCAGGCAATGGGCCTTGCCTATGAGAGGACGATCGCCACTCTCTGTTTTTCAACTGAGGACCGTAGGGAAGGGGTCGACGCCTTCCTGGAAAAGAGACCGCCAAAGTTCAAGGGCAAGTAGGTCCGGCCCGCGACCGTAGCGGTGCCCCATGCGGGAGGGGCCTTTTCAACACGGCGAAAAACGACCGGGC
>CAVTDX010000087.1:0-4623 GCA_963733345.1 uncultured delta proteobacterium | reverse complement strand
GTTTCTGCCGCCTCGGTTCGGTTGGTCTTGTCTGGGGGGGGCTGATGAACCACCTGAGAAGGCGCCTGGAGGAAAGGAAATGAAGACATACAACGTGGCCGTTTCGGCGCCCCGGGGCCGTGGGAAATGAGATGATAGAAACTCTCGAACAGCGCAAATTTCCGGTGGGGAACCTCTCGCTCCTCGCTTCAGAGAGGAGCGCGGGCACGAGTCTGAGCTTCAAAGGGCGCGACGTCGTTGTGCGGGTCCTGAATAAAGATTCCTTCAAGGGGATCGATATCGGCCTCTTTTCCGCGGGCGGGTCGGTCAGCCTGAAGTTCGCCCCGATTGCCGCCGCGAGCGGGTGCGTCGTCATCGACAATACAAGCGCTTTCAGGATGGACCCGGATGTCCCCCTTGTCGTGCCCGAGGTGAACGCCCACGCTATCGGGGGCTACAAAAAGAAAGGCATCATCGCAAACCCGAATTGCTCCACCATACAGATGGTGGTGGTCCTCAAGCCGCTTCACGATGCGGCAAAGATCAAAAGGGTGGTTGTCTCCACGTACCAGGCCGTATCGGGCACCGGAAAGAGTGCGATCAACGAGCTGGAGTCGCAGGTGACGGCCATTTACTCCAACAGGGAAATTGCGCACAGCGTCTATCCCCACCAGATCGCATTCAACTGCCTTCCCCACATCGACGTCTTTTTGGAAAACGGCTATACGAAGGAAGAAGTCAAGATGATGAACGAGACCGTCAAGATCATGGAGGACCCATCCATCAAGGTAACGGCGACTACTGTCAGGGTCCCTGTTTTTTACGGTCATTCGGAATCGGTAAACGTGGAGTTCGAAAGAGAGCTGAGCCCCGACGAGGCCCGGAAAATCCTCTCGAAGGCGCCGGGCGTCATCGTTGCGGACGATCCGAAAAAGAACATTTACCCCCTGGCGATATACGCCGCGGGGAAGGATAAGACCTTTGCGGGCCGGATAAGGAAGGACGAATCGATTGAGCGCGGCCTGAATATGTGGATCGTAGCCGACAACATCAGAAAAGGCGCTGCCCTCAACGCCGTACAGATAGCCGAGATACTGGCGGATAAATACCTGTAGCCTCGCTTCCTATTTCGCGGCGAAGCTCTCGCAGACATCGCTTATCGCTTCTTCGATCTCATGGACTAGCCCCTGGACTTTGTCCGCAAGGGCCGCATTAAACGGCGCCACCGTGCCGCAGGCGTGACAACTGTGGGCGCCGCCTGCCGTGAATTTCCTTAGGTCGAGCATAAACTCCTTCTGGCACTTGGGGCACCGGGGCCTTAGTTCTATGTAGAGTTGCTTGTTCTTGAACTGACCGAGCACAAAAACCTCCTTTGCAGTTATTGGGGTTCAGCACCCCCTCGATAAATCTGGAGGGGGGACACCCCTCCGAAAGGCGAGGGGCGAGAGGAGTGTCCCCCCAACCGCTTCCCGCCGGAGCCTCCCCGCTCAACTCGCTTCGCTCGGTTGTCGCCGGTTCAGCACCCCCTTCCAGCGAACCGCCTGTCTTAGACGGGCGGTAAGCGCGCTCCCACTCTCCGATTCCCGCCCCGGCAACTCCCTCGAAGAAAGACTCTACCGAGGCTTAAGCGCCCCTTTTCGCCGCCCGCAGATCCAGGCCCGTCACTCAATGCCGCCGGCTTTACACCTTCTTCTCTTCCACGTCGTGCCGGCCCTCACGCCTGGGCGGCTGCGTCCTGCGCGTCTCTTCTATCTCATCTTCTATCCGGCGTATCTCCGCCAACATGTCCGAGACGGCAGTCATTCTGTCCTTCAGGAAGGGAGCTTCCATCGCAATTTGGCTTTCCGCCATGAATTCTCCATAGACGTATTCGCCTATCTCCGCGTAGAGCTTCTGCACTTTCCTCCGGATCCTCATGACATCCATCTTGCTTCCCGCAATCCTTGCCTGCTTTTCGACGTTGAAGGCGATTCCTTCCGCGGTTTCCTTGAGCGTCTTCAGCCCATCCTCCGTCTTTTTTCTGAAATCATCCATCAATGTCATGGCGCCCTCCTGTAGGAATATTACAGTAGGAGATAAAATTTTGCAACTTTCACTCTGTATCCCTCAGCGCAAACGAATTTGGAGATTCTCCGCACGAGTCAGTCGGACGACAAGATTCGAAATGCGTTTGCCCCGTTTCCGATGGGCTAGCGTTAGCCGCATCGCTCTTTTTATAGTATACTATGAGCAGAAGGCTTCCCCATTGGTCAGGTTCAACGACATAGTAGAAGAGGTGTTGCGCTATAATCCCCAGGCGGACATCGACATGCTGGAGCGCGCCTATGTCCTATCCGCGAAGGTGCACAAAGGCGCCGTAAGGCTTTCGGGCGAGCCTTATCTGATCCATCCTCTCGAAACGGCGCATGTGCTGAGCAAGATGAACCTCGATGTGCAGAGCGTCGCTTCGGGGCTTCTACACGACACCCTCGAGGATTCATATCTGGTCAAGGAAGAATTGGAGCAGTACTTCGGGAAGGAAGTGGCCGGGCTGGTGGACGGCGTGACGAAGATAAGCCGGATAAAGATGTCCGGCCCCGAGGACAGCCGAGCGGAAAACCTCAGGAAAATGATCCTTGCCACCAGCAAGGATGTCAGGGTCATTCTAATAAAGCTGGCAGACCGTTATCACAACATGCAGACCCTCGGATTTCTCCCGCCGGACAAGCAGATCGAAATAGCCCGGGAAACGCTCGACATCTACGCCCCCCTGGCGCACCGCCTGGGCATCGAATGGCTCAAGGGCGAGCTTGAAGACCTTTCGTTCAAGTACCTTCAGCCGTCGGAGTATCGCTTGATCAGTGAAAATATTGCACGCAAGAAGAGGGAGCGCGACGCCTATACTGCCGAGGTGAAAGAGCTCCTCCAGAGCCGGCTGGAACAGCTCTCCCTGAAGTGCGAGGTGTCGGGCAGGGCCAAAAGACTCTACAGCATCCACAGGAAAATGGTGCAGGAAAACCTGAACATCGACCAGATGTACGACATCACCGCCTTCAGGGTGATCGTCGGCACGGTCAAGGAGTGCTACGAGGGGCTCGGGTACATACACGACCTTTTTAAGCCCATCCCAGGCAAGTTCAAGGATTACATAGCCCTGCCCAAGGCGAATATGTACCAGTCGCTCCACACCGCCGTCATAGGGCCCTACGGTGAAAGGATCGAGATACAGATCAGGACCCGCGAGATGCACAGGCTGGCGGAAGAGGGGATCGCAGCGCATTGGAAGTATAAGGAAGGGAGGGCCTTCGATGCGAAAGAGGACAGGGTGTTCGCCTGGCTGCGCAGGATTATCGAGCGGCATGAAGAGCTGAAGGATAACAAGGAATTCCTGGAAAGCTTCAAGATCGACCTTTTCCCCGACGAGGTATACGTCTTTACCCCGCGAGGGGATGTAAAAGAGCTGCCGAAAGGCGCAACGCCCGTCGACTTCGCTTACGCTGTGCATTCAACGCTGGGTCACCGGTGCGTCGGCGCGAAAGTGAATGGAAAGCTTGTGCCTTTAAGGACGGTGCTCAAGAGCGGCGACAACGTAGCGATCCTGACAAACCCCGCCCATAAGCCTAGCAAGGATTGGCTCAAGTTCGTGGTCACGTCAAAGGCGAAGACCAAGATCCGACAGTGGATAAAAGATGAGCAGAGAGAGCAAAGCATAGAGCTCGGCCGCTCCCTCCTGGAAAAGGAGCTGGCCAAACACGATTTCAGCCTGCCGAAGATGCTTAAATCAGGCGAGATCCAGACGCTTGCCAAGGATTTCTCCTTCGACGCCGTCGACGACCTGTTTGCCGCGGTCGGCTACGGTCTCTACACGCCGCTGCAAGTGTTGGGCAAGCTGGTTCCCGATATACCTAAGGTGAGCAAGCTCCAGAAGATGCTCAGCTCCATCAGAAAGAGCAAGGACGACGCGATCAAAATCAAGGGCGTCGACGGGTTGGTGGTCAAGTTCGCAAAGTGCTGCAACCCGATACCGGGGGATAAGGTCCTGGGCTTCATCACCAGGGGGAGAGGGCTCACCGTCCACCTGGAAGATTGCCAGAACGTGCTCGCCTATGACGATCAGAGAAAGGTGGAGGTGTCGTGGGAGCTGGACAAGGAATATACCTATTCGGTCAGGCTAAGGGTCCAGGGGGACGATAAGAAAGGGCTCCTGTCGGACATCACCTCGGTTCTTTCTTCGAGCAAGGCAAACATTGTCAACGCGCGAGTCACGACTTACCCGGACAGGTCGGCGATAAGCATTTTTGAGATCGAGATCCTGAACGCTCCTCAGGTGCAAAAAATCACGAAATCGATATTGAAGCTGAAAGGGGTAAGGTCGGTCGAGAGGCTTAGGAGCGCATAATCCTTCTAAAGCGGCTTTTGAACGCGCCCCTTCTTGATACACTTCGTGCAGACGCTCATCCGTTTCGTGCCGCCGTCCTTAACAACCCTGACGCTTTGCAGGTTTGGGAGCCATTCTCTCTTCGTCCGGTTGTGCGCGTGGCTCACGCTGTATCCTATCTGTTTCCCTTTCCCGCATATGTCGCAAACTCTTGCCATAAAGAACCCCGATCCGTTTTTAGATTGCGCTGCCGATGCAACGTGGAGCGTTAAGTCTACTCCCCCTTT
>CAVTDX010000086.1:0-36368 GCA_963733345.1 uncultured delta proteobacterium | reverse complement strand
CCGCAGGACTCCTCGTTGATAAACTCCATCGTCCGGGAGACGAAGTCGATCAAGTCTCTCTTCATATCGAAGAAGGTTACGGCGCCGAGCCTAAGACCGTCTCGTAGGAAAGGGGCGTCCCGATCATGGAGGCGGGGACGACGCCTCCGGTGGCGCCGTGATCTGGACCATCTTCACATCTCCGGCGCCGGCCGATGAGAAGAGACCCGACAGCCGGCTTCCCATGACCGCTTCATAGACGCCGGGTCTCTCCACATCCCCGCTCACCGAGAAGACTTTCGTCCCTGCGCTCGAAGGGGTCCCTATGGAAGAGAACCAGGATGCGCCCTTTTCGATTATGACGGGGATATTCATGAGGGTTTCGACATTATTGATGATGGTGGGTGCGCCGAAGAGGCCGGCCGTCGGGGGGAAGGGCGGGCGGAACCGGGCCTCTCCGCGCCTGCCCTCGATAGAGTTCATGAGGGCCGATTCCTCGCCGCACACGTAGGCGCCCGCGCCTTCCTGGATCTTGATGGGAAGGTCGAGGAGACCCTTGGCGGCGGCCTGATCGACGGCGCCTTTAAGGCCGTCCGAGAGATAGCGGTATTCTGCCCGGAGGTAGATGTAGGCTTTTTTCGCCCCTACGGCGTAGGCTGCGATCCCTATCCCCTCGAGAAGAGAGAATGGGTCGTATTGGATGATGTAGCGGTCCTTGAAGGTCCCCACCTCGCCCTCGTCGGCATTGCAGATCACGTATTTCTCTTCTCCGGGCCTCTTCCGGGCGAGCTCCCACTGGCGCCTGTGGGGAAGCCTGCGCCTCCCCGGCCCCGTAAGTTCGACGCCTTTATCTCGGCGATCACGCCGTCGGGACCCATCTTGCGGGCCTTGCGCAAGGCCTGAAAGCCGCCCCTCTGGAGATAGGAGGCGATGTCTTTAGGGTCGATCGCCTCGCAGTTCCGCAACACGATTCTCTCTGCCATGGTATCCTCCCTACCTGTAAGACTTCAGGATGTCGGCTATCTTCCCCGGGTTCAGGTTCCCGTACACCTCGTCGTTGACGAGCATGGCCGGCGCCTGATCGCACGCGCCGATGCAATTGGTCAGCTCGAAAGAGAACCTCTTATCGGCCGTGGTCTGACCGGGCTTTATGGCGATCGCCCGGGACACGGCCTCGATGATCATGGGGGCGTCCTTGAAATAGCACGGCACGCTCTTGCATATCCTGACGACGTTCCTGCCGAGAGGCTTGGCAGAGAGAAAGGAGTAAAAAGTCGCGACGCCGTAGACGTCGCTCAGGGAAAGCCCGAGGCCGCGTGCGATCTCGGACAGGGATGCTTCCGAGAGGCCGCCGTCGGTCCGCTGCCTGGCTTCGAGGAGGTCCAGGAGTCTTTCTCTGGCGCCGTTCCCGGGAACGGGCTTGGCCGGGACCCTCTTCGGGGCCCCTTCCCGTTTCTTGATCCCTTCAGGCCACATGAGGGCGGAGGTGGGGCAATACTCGATGCAGACGCCGCAGTCCTTGCAGACCTCCTTGTCGAGGGGCCCGTCGAAGTCGACGACCACCTTCGAGCCGAAGCCCCGATAGGCCATGGCGTAGACGTCCTGGCCGGCGACTTCCTTACAGGCGCGGATGCACTTGCGGCAGAGGATGCACCGGGACATGTCGCGCAGGACGTAAGGGCTTGCTTCCTCTACCCCGTACAGGCGAGGCTTCTTCACGTGAAACCGGGGAGGTCCCGCCTCTAAGTCGGAGGCAAGCTTGTGGAGGGAGCACTCCCGAGCCTCCTTATCGGTCACGCACGGACCCGTGTGACCGGTAAGGAGAAGCTCGACGGCGGCGCGACGCGCTTCCAAAACGTGCGGGGAACGGGTGCTTATGACCATGCCGTCTGCGACGGGCGTATGGCAGGCGCCTACCAGGGTCCGGGAGCCTTTCACCTCGACCACGCAGATCCGGCAGTTCCCCGAAGGTTTTAACCCTTCCTGATGGCAGAGCCGGGGTATCTCGATGCCGGCCTTGTCCGCAACCTCCAGGATGGTCGCACCCGGAGGACCGGTCAGGGTCTGCCCATCCATCGTTAAAGCAATGTCGTTCATGGTTTACCTCGCCTTTCTATTAAACTCGCATCTTCTCTTAGTCTGCACACCCCAGGATCGCCCTCTTGACCATAGTCTTAGCGACAGGGACCATGTATGCGTTATGGGTCATGGGCTTTGCAGCACAGACGGCGGAGGCGCCAGCCGCCTCCGCATTGGCTTCGGTGATCGTCTTGCCTATCATCGCCTTCTCCGCCTCGGCGGCGCGATACGGCGTCACGTAGACCGCATTCAGACATATCCTTGCCGAGGCGACCTTTTCCTGCGACATGGAGATCATAGCGGCGCAGTTGACGATCGGGAAGTCGATGGCCTTCCGGAGGGCGAACTTGATAAACGAGCTTTTGCCGGGCTGAGGGGGGATCTCGATGAGCGTCGCTATCTCGTCGTCGTCGAGGACCGTCGTCTTCGTCACCGACACCTGGAAGAAGTCCTCCGCCTTGATAGTCCTCCTCGTCGTCTTTATGGAGGCGTCGAGGGCGATGAGGGCCGGGGCAATGTCGCTGGGGTGGACCGCATAGCAGCCTTTTTCCACGCTGCCGCCGAAGATGGAGTGGTAGCGGTTGTCCCCGTCTATGGCGTAGCACCTGCCGCCTCCCTTCCGGAGGCACGGGAAGCGGTTATTGGGGTTGCGGTAGTACCAGCAGCGGATGTCCTGACAGATGTTGCCCCCCAAGGTCCCCATCTCCCGAAGGTGGGTGGACGCGGCCCTTCGGGCCGCCTCCGCGAGGGCGTAAAAGTCCCTCCTGACGACCTCGTCCGTCGCTATGTCCTCGAGTCTCGCGAGGGCGCCTACGGCGAGCGCGCCGTCCTTGTAGGCAATGGAATCGAGACCGGGGATGGTCTTGATGTTGACGAGCGCCTCGGGATAAACAGGGAGTATCTCGTCCTTCATCTTCCCCAGAAGGTCCGTGCCTCCCGCAATCACGGCCGCTCTCTTCCCGTACCGCCTGAGGGCGGAAACCGCCTCGTCGAGGCTCCTGGCATTCACGTGGGCGAAGTTCTTCATTCTCTTCCTCCTATATCTTTCCCAGGGCCTTTTGGGAGCTCACACCCAACACCGTCAAGAAGGGCTCGCGACTCTCCCCAGCCCTTCCTGACAGTGCCCAATCCCTTATAATACCTCGTTCGGGATGCTGTTCAATCCCGGCAGAGGCGCCACGTCGCATTCTTACGGAACAAAGACCTCGCCGGGCGAATATCCTGCCGAAGCCACCTTACCATCTTTCAGAGTCTGAAACGGCGCTGGACTCGCTACGGAGTGATGCTTGATCCCGTACGTAACGTCTCCGCACATCCTTCCCGGTCCATACAAGGTCTCCACCCTATCCATGGACTCCCATTTGTTCTTTATTGCTGTTGCGTCGAAAGTGCCAGCCGCTTCTATGACGTACTTCAGTACCCAAAGTCCATTGGCGTCTTGGACCCAAAAGGGGCTATCAGCTCCGTATTTGGAAACGATCTTCTTGCTCAGTTCGTTCATGAGAGGCGTGTTGGTGGGAGCATTCAGCGTAGTACCATGGACAAAGACGTTTATTGTAGCCTCCTTACCGGCTACGCTCAGAACATCCTGCAAAGTATTCACACAGGCCACAAAGAAAGGTTTTTTGTTGCCCAACTCTCGCAGCCCCTTAACGATGGACCCGAAGTGAGTTCCCATACCATTTCCGGCCAATACGAGTTCCGCATCCTTAGCCGAATTGAGCCTTGTGGCTATAGGGCTGAAATCCTGAGTGTCGTTGGAATAAGAAACCAGATCGCCAACCGAGCTTAACCCCTCGTCCTGCAATGTCTTTTTGAAAAAGGGGGTCAAATAAGGAATAGAGCCGTCGTCCGCATTGACGAGGACGACCTTTTTGACCTTCGGGAAAAACTTCTTGATGTACCTGACGGTAGCAACGAAGCTCTCTAAGGTGCCGTCACTACCAAGAAACGAATAAGGGGTTGTCTTATCCAGTTCTCCGGGCTGATAAGTGCAGTAGCCCAAAACAGATAGTACTTTGTTCGGAGTGGTTACCGGCGAAGATGCCCCGCCGAAGAACCCTGCGGGTCCAATAATCAGCTTGACGCCTTCATCAAAGACCAATCTGTTGGCCGCGGAGGTGACGCCGTCGAGCGCGCTCTTGCCGTCCTGAACAGCGAGCTCAACCTGATATTTTTCACCCTTTACGGTAATCCCGCCTCGTTCATTGATCATCTCCGCAACCGCCTGAACTTCATGCCAACTAGGAATGTCGTGGCCTGCGTACCAGCCCGTGAGGGAGTTAAGCACACCGATCTTCACCTTCTTAGGCGGCGCTGCGTTTGAGTCCTTGCCAAAAACAGCGACCAGGCACGCGGCCGCAAACAGCAGAATCAGGACAATGCCGATACTCCGTTTCACTAGTCCCCCTTTTTTCATTTTAGTCCTCCCTATGATTTAGCGTCGTTCGGTTCATTCTTTCTCCGTTGCCCCATTCAGATGGATTTCATCACCTCCCCAAATACGCGTTTTTTACAACCTCGCGCGACTTCACAATTCGGATGTCGCCCTCCCCGCCTCGAGGATACAGGCTGCATCTGCTGCCGCCAAGGGCCAGGCGCACTTTCTGTTCAACGAGAAACACGCCGGTAATCAGATTGAAGAGGGTGGACTTTCCCGCACCATTGGGCCCTATCGGGCCGACGACGCTCCCCTTTTCCACTGACGCATCAAAGCGGCTGACCGCGGTCAGCCCGCCAAATTGTTTGGTCAGCCCTTGATTCAAAGAACACGGGATACCTTCCTGTTTTTTTGTGCTCCATGCCAGTTTCCTATGAGAGAAGGCAAACTCACGATGCCTTTTGGCGCCGCGTAGACGATGATCAGCAGGATAGCGGCGGAAAGGTAGGGACTATAGTATTTCAGGTCGCGGAAGATCTCGGGGATCAGGAAGAGAATAAGCGTTCCCACGATCGGTCCGGCAAAGCTGTCTATCCCCCCCACGAGCACATACATCATGAGCCACAGAGTCGCCATGAAGTTGAAGCTTGTCGGAGAGATGACCATGTTGTAATGGGCGTAGCACGCCCCTGCCAGGCCGGCGAAAAACGATCCGAACCCCAGCACGAATACCCGATAAAAGCCTTCATTTATGCCCACGCTTGAGGCGACTAAATGCGACTGGGCGATGGCTTTCAGATTTATGCCAATGCGGGAGAACTCGAAGCGATAGAGCGCCAGGGTGGTGAGCAGGGTCAACCCCAGAAGGAGATAGTAATAGGGCTGCTTGGCGCCTATGAAAATGGGATGAATACCCATGAGACCGGCATAACCGCCCGTATAATGTCCGAAGGCGCTGATGATGTTCATCACTCCTATGCCGAAAAATAAGCTCCCCATCGCATAATAGAGGGCCCTGAGACGGGCAAACGGAAAGCCTATGAGAACTCCTATGGCCGTTGATGTCAACGAAGCGACCGGGATCGTGATCCAGACGGGCCAACCAAGCCATTTAGACAACAGACCGGCAATGTAGGCCCCAATGCCCATGAAGGCCGCGTGGGCCATGGGGAACTGACCCGAGATAGTTATGGTTCTGAGACTCTCGCCCGCGATAATATAGATCAAACACAGGATGAGAATGTGCATCATGTAGGGCGACCTGAAGAAGAGGGGCAAAACGGCAAGGACGGCTAATAACCCTCCATAACAGGCGGCTACAGCCCATCTCCTGTCCGCCTTTGTCTCTATAGGTCCTGCGGCAGAAACTTCGCGGTTATCCATAACGATCACGCCTCATGCCCAAAAAAGCCCCTGGGCCGGATGAGAAGAAGAACGACGACTATGGTGACCGCCGTTGCCTCACTCGAGCCGCCACTCATGAATAAGGGCAGGACTGCGTTGAGGCCGCCAATCACGAGCCCTGCCAGGAAGATGCCGGTGAGACTGCCGAGACCCGCCAGGATAACGAGCATGAGAGTCTTGACGAGCATGAAATCTCCCATGAAGGGTCCTAAACCTTTAAATGCGCCCATGAGGCATCCGGCTACGGCCGCCAGCCCGCACCCGACGGCACAGGCGAGGGCATAAACGCGGTTTATGTTGATGCCCTGGAGCGCAACGCTTTCAATGTTTTGAGGGATCGCCTGCATTTGCATCCCCCACCTTGTCCAATTGACAAACCAAATTACCAAAACGAGGAGGAATGCGCCGATTGCAAACGTCACGGCTCTTTCATAACTTATAGAGACGGGCCCGAACGTGAGAATGCCTTGAACAAAGGGCGGCAGTCCGAGTGTCTTAGCTCCAACGTAACGTTGACGGAGCCTGGAGAATCACGGGAATGGCGACGCATACCATCACCATTCCGTTTAAGTCTTTCACAAAGCGGCGAAAGCAGGACTTCCGGAGAATATGCCTAGGAGGGCGACGGCAATGGTCGCGATGCCAGCGCCAACCACTGGTAGACGCCGAATGCAAATATCAGTATGTAGCGAACGTACCCGCCGAATCATATATATGGCCCCGTGGGAAAAGTTGACTATGCCGAGCATGTCGAAAAGGAAGGCAAAGCCCAACGCAACCAGCAATACATGTACGAGAGCGCCAATACGTTGCATATCGCAGGAATCACTTGGTCCATGTCGATCCCCTCATATGCATTTATCGACGGCCATTTTCCGCATCGACATGCCCTTTCTTCCTGGTCAGGAAAGCATGGCCCCTTGTTCTATGGCCTCCGTCTGGACGCATATTCCTGGGCCTCCGCTTCCAGCTTCAACAGGGAAGGGAGATCCAGATAGGTGGACTGATTCAGGATTTTTTTCATCAACCCGATCGGCTTGACAGGCCCGGCGGCAATCTCACGCGCCAAATCCTTCGCAGTCCTTTCCGATTCCCCTTCCGGAACGACTCTGTTCACCATCCCGATCTCCCGGGCGCCTTTCGCATCGAGGGCCGCGCCCGTAAACAGCAATTCTTTTGCCCTGGGTAAACCGACCATTCTCGGTAAAAAGTACATTCCTCCCATGTCCGAGACCAATCCGATCTTCACAAAGCTCTGAGAAAATAGGGCATTGCTCGACGCGATAATAATGTCGCACGCCATCGCAATGCTGCATCCTGCGCCTACCGCAAGACCGTTGACCGCCGCTATGACGGGTTTCTCCATGTTCGCCAGGTCCGCTATAAGCTGTTGGGCGCTTGTTAAAGACGATCTCGTCTGCTGCGCGCTCAGTCCCTTGTTGGCGGCGACGTCGACCCCGGCGCAAAAAGCCTTTCCCGCGCCTGTAAGAATCAAAACCTTCATGTTGTCGTCGTTCGCGACATCTTTGATTGCCCCTGCCAATTCCTCTTGAGTTTCGAAGTCGAATGCGTTCATGACTTCGGGACGATTGAGTCTGATTACCGCAACGCCGTTCTCTTTTTCAACAATGACTTTCCCCGACATAGGCTCCCCTTTTTACTTGCCTTGGAATTCTGCTTTTCTCTTCCCCAGAAAGGCAAGGACTCCTTCCCTCTTGTCCTCCGTGGCGCAAAGCTCCCCAAACAGCTCCGTTTCTTCTTTCATCGCCTCTTTCAGGCCCGGACTTGCACGAGCCTCAGCAGCTTTCTGATAGCCTGCACGGCCAGCGGGGGTTTTTCGGGAATCCGACGGGCCATCTCCTTGGCGACTTCGAGAAGGGATTCCGCCGTCGCAAGACGATCGACCAGACCGCATGCGAGGGCCTCTTGACCCGAGAGCGTTTGGCCGCTGAGGAGGAGCCACCGCGCCTTAGACAGTCCAATCAGGCGTGGAAGGAGCTGCGTTCCCCCTCCGCCGGGCAGCACGCCCAGGTTTATCTCCGGCTGACCCAACCTCGCCCCTTCCACGGCTACCCTGAAATCGCAATGAAGCGCCAATTCCAATCCTCCTCCCACCGCATGCCCGTTTATGGCGCAAAAAACCGGCTTCGAAAAAAGCCGTATCCTGGAGAGCACTCCCTGCACAAAGGAAGCCGTTTGAGTCCCCTTGCTTCTGTCCATGTCCGCCAACTCTTTGACGTCGGCGCCGGCAACGAATATTTTCCCCTTGCCTCCGGTGATGATGAGCGCTCTGAGGGATGCATCGGATGAAATTTCGTCGAGAACGCTCCCCAGCTCCGAAAGAACGGCGTAGGAGAGGGCATTTGACGGAGGATTTTCAATCGTGATTACTCCGATCCTATTTTCTTCTTCCCATCGGATATAGTTGTATTTTTCCATGCATGGTCCCCCGTCGATGTCTAAACTTCCACAATCATCGCTTCCGACAAGGCAAGCCCTCCGCAGAGCGCCGCCATGCCTCTTCCTCCGCCCCTCCGCTTCAATTCCTTCAGGATCGTCATCAAGAGCCTGCACCCTGAAGCTCCGACAGGATGTCCGATAGCCACTGCGCCGCCATTCACATTCGTTTTCTCCCGAAGGGAATTCAATTTCTTTTCATCTCCATCGGCGAGGATGCGGGTGCCGACTAAGGCCATTGCCGCAAAGGCCTCATTAATCTCGATGAGGTCCATATCATCGATGGTCATCCCGGCTTTCTTGAGGAGCCACTGAATATTGAAACCCGGGGCTGCAGCCATATATTTCGGCTTGCCGGAGTAGCCGCCGCAGGCCACGACTCTCCCCAGGATCTCCAGCCCCAGCTCCTCGGCTTTCTTCCTCGACATCAGGAGGACTGCGGAAGCCCCGTCGTTCATGCCGGGGGCGTTTCCCGCCGTCACGGTGAGGCTTCCAAAAACGGTGTCGAGTCTGGCCAATTTTTCGAGAGTCGTATCGGGCCTGGGCTGTTCGTCTTTATCTACGACGATCGGCGGACCCTTTTCTGGGGGACCTCGACGGACATGAGTTCGTCCCCTACCCTGAATTTCCCTTCTTTGAAGGCTTGGGCATAACGCATCTGGCTGGCGTAGGCCCATCGATCCTGCTCAACGCGCCCCTCGCCGTATTCCAGGGCAACATCCGCCGTATCGGCAGAAGCCGCCTTGAACCCGGGATAGATCAGCCCGGCGTAAAAATCGTTCGCCACCACGTGTCCATATTTGGTGCCCCAGCGGACGTGATAGGGGATAATCAGTCCTGTCCGACTCTGGCTCTCTGCCCCCACCGCAAGCACGGTCTCGCACTCTCCAAGCTTGATGGCCCGATAGCCTAATCGGGAAGCGACAAGGCTGGAGGTGCAAGCTGCATCCAGGGTGACGGCAAAGAGATGATCGGGAAACCCTGCCTTGAGGGCCATCTGTCTCCCCACTACGGACGGGGGATAGGCCTGAGCAGCCAGGGCGTTGCCCACGTCGAGCTCCTCCACGGCATCCATTGGGAGGCCGGGTCGGCGCATGACCTCCTTCATGACAAGAGCGCCCAGCTCCTCCAGAGGAATATCTTTCATGGGCCCGCCGAATCTGCCAAAAGGCGTTCTCACTGCACTCACAATTACTACATCTCGATCCATCATAGAGTCAGTCCTCCTTATCATCATGAATCTCAATTTGTTTTGACAAGAGGGCTGCGCCGGGCATATATGCCGCAGGCGCAACGCTCCAGCGAGTCATGCATCTCCTATGCTTATCCGCCTCGAGTCGGACTCTAAATACTGATGGGCCGAGGGGGGTCGGTAGAGTAGTCATAGAATCCCCTCCCTGTTTTTTTCCCCAGATGTCCGGCCTGGACGAGCTTTTTCAGCAACAAGGGCGGTGCATACTTCTTATCCTTGTAGGAGTTGTAGCAATATTCGAAGGCCCCCACAAAAATGTCCAATCCGGCAAAATCCATGAGGGTAAAAGGACCCATCGGGTAGCCGCAGGCGAGCTTCATTGCCAGATCGATGTCCTCGACGCTCGCGATGCCCTGTTCCAACAGCCTGATCGCCTCAACGAAATAAACATTCAGCAGTACGTTCACGACGAAACTGGGATAATCCTTGACTAAAATCGGCTGCTTTTTTATGGACAAGGCGTAAGCGAAGACCGTATCGATGGTCTCTTTGCTCACCGTGAGCGATTTGACGACTTCCAGCAGCTTCATCACCGGCACAGGATTGAAAAAATGCGTCCCTACAAACTTCTCCGGCCTCGTCGTGCAGGCGCCCAACTCTCCTATGGAGAACGATGAGGTGTTGGTGGCGAATATGGTCTTTCGCTCGCAAATCTGGTCGAGCCTCTTAAACAGGTCCTTCTTCAGCTCAAGATTTTCGGAAACAGCCTCGATGACAAGATCGCAGTCGTGCAGCTCGCCGACGTCGGTAGTCCCCTTGATCCTTGTCGTTACCGCGTCTTTATACGCTTTATCGTATTTTCCCTTCGACACGCCCCGATTCAAGGAATCATCGATGCTTTTCAATCCCTTGCTCAGGTACTCTGAATTGATCTCCTGTGCGATAGTCTCAAAGCCAGCCTCGGCCGATACCTGGGCGATGCCGTTTCCCATGGCGCCGAGACCGATCACTCCGACCTTTCTTATTTCCACCGAGCGCACCTCCTTATTCTGAAATCCGTGTAAATATCGGCAGTATAGCAATACCTATGCCATGGCCGCAACATTGCGTTGAGCAAGAACTGGAATCGAGAGCCTGTTTCATCGTTTGGGCCGCCTTCCCCATAGCCCTGATCTTGGAGACAATCAAAGAAAGTGCTGTGTGGAAAGCATTTTGTTGTATTCATTTGATACATGCTGAAGCGTCAATCTCCACCAGAATCGGCTATACGTACAAACATATTCACCATATGTATTTATTTGAAGACATGGTTAAAACAACATACATTCCCGCATCTTTTTTTACCGATCAACCTGATCGCCGCTCATCGGCGATCAGTCCACGTAAAAATATTTCGGAGACTATGATGTTGTAATGATTGGGAAATATGGCGGAGGGAGAGGGATTCGAAAAGTCTCCCTGTCTCTGGAAAGCCCGTCATTACTTGCCTTTATCATCACCGCCCCCATCAACGTGCGTCTTACCTGCGTGTTTTAAATCTATGACGTTGCCGCCCCTCCTGTTCAGGATTTGCCGCGTTCTCTCGGTGGTAGGGTGGCTATACTTCATCGTCGTCTTCAAACTCGCATGGCGCATCTGCTTTTGCACCATCTTCGGGTCAGCCCCAAGTGCAAACATCTGCTCCGGCAGGCTGTGCCTCGTGCCACCATAGAGCTCCACCCCGCTTACCGAATGCTCGTTCCACAGCCTGTTGAGTACCTTATACCTGTAGCCTCTCCCCGTCCTCGGGTTCATGAAGGCGAAGGGCGTAGGATTGTCGATGTTCTTCATGACGAGTTCCCATGCCCTGTCTGATAGGGGGATAGTATACTGCTTCTTTTGCTTCGGTTTCTCGGTCAGCTTGCCCTCGCAGTAGTTATGCCTGATAATGGCTTCCCTGGTTGCCAGCTTGAGGTCCACCTTCATGAAAGCACACCCTTCCGATGGCCGCAGGCCCGTCTCCATGATAAATTCAAATATGTCCCGGTCCTCTTTGGGGATCCTGGACAGGTCCTTCATCTGTTCGTCATAGGTGCAGGACTCGGCCTCTTCCTCAATCACGGGCGCCATCTTGAGGTTCTTCCATATCGGCATCTGGTTCAGGGTTATCTCTTCCCTGATAAGGAGCCACCCGAACACTCTTTTCAGCTCGTCAATAACGTTTTTCCTCTGTTTCGGGCTTCCCTTGAGACCGTTATAAAAGTCCTGGATGATGCCTATCTTCATACGGGTAACGTCTTTGCCTTGCAGCCCGACAAAATGGATCTTCACATAGGTTCTCAGATTCCCGAAGTAGGATTCCGAGATAATGTCGTTCTTCATGTCGGTCTTCCGATCGGCGAGCCATCTCAGGGCGCAGTTCTCGAACAGCCGCTCCTCGATAGCCTTCTTTTGCCATTTGGCCCGGTCGAATTCCTTGGCCTTCATCTGCCGGTTCATTTCCAGCAAGGCGTCAAGGGCGGTCGCATAAGTATACGGCTGGTTATCGGCCGAGAGATAGAAACGGTCGTCAGCAAGGCGGATGGCCATTGTCGGGTGATGGCAAAACGGGCATGATACCTGCTCCTTTCGGGAGCCGATAGGCATAACGACCTTACGCCCGCACGAGGCGCAACAGATATATCCCTTCAAGCCGAGTCTCCTTAAAAGATCGGGTTCAGGGATATTATTCATCTGTTCGTCACGGGGTGTCAAGGACTCTCTATCCTCCACAGCCGTCCGACATCTCTTTCAGGATCTTCTCTCTCACAGCAACCTCATCATAGTCTCGGCCGTCAATAAGGCGTCCGGTCCACTTTCGTCCCTTAACGCGGCAGGGATAAGTATCGCCCCCCCCCACGAAAGATCGATTGTAGGGCATTCTACGCGACCCGTTTTCCCCCTTCCCCGTCAAAATGCCCTCCTGGAGGCCCCCGGCCCTCCGGATCGACCCCTGCAGCTCTCTCATCGAGGAGATCCTGGAGGCGCAGGCGGCCGCTGCGCTCACTTCCTCTCCAACAATGCCCGGCACAGTGCTTCGGCAAGCTTCGCCGGGACCGCGTTCCCTATCTGCTTCACCTGGTCTGCCTTCGTGCCGCTCAGCTGGTACCCGTCGAGCGACATGGCCGCTGCGAGCTCGTGAGGCTGCAGCATGCGGAAGCGAATATCGACCTGGTACTTCCCGGTCACCTCAACGAGGCCGAAGCGATCTCGCGTGGTGATCGTATCGAGGGGCGCATCCACGCTCTTTGATACGCCGGCGCCGTAGTATTTCGTGATGAAGGGTTCGCAGAGAGCGAGGTGCGGTATCGTTGTAAGCGTTGGGACAGGCTCATCGACGCTTCTGACCGTGCTCGATTTCTTCATCACGGCGAGGAAGGGCTCCACGAGGGCGCCGGCGCCGTGGCTCGTCACTGTGGGCAAGGGATCATCCACCGAATGGCAGCGGGGCGCCTGGCCGTCCCTCTCTCCGAAGAACGGCACTATGAAGGGTTCGACCAGGGCAAATCTGTTCGATGTGTCCAGGGTAGGAATTGGCTCGTCTACGTCATGCGTCCGCCTCTCGCCGTCATTCTTCCCCTGATGGTTCCCATGGTACTTCATCAGGAATGGCTCTATGAGGCTGATCGCTCCCTTCGTGGCGATGGTCGGAAGGGGATCGTCCACGCTGCGGGGGGCCGCGCATGATTGCTGCCCCAGCACAAAGGGTTGGTAAAGGGCCATATGCTGACCGCTCGCCGTTACCGTGGCCAGGGGCCTATCGAGCGACCGGGCGTTATTCGTGCCGTAGAACATCACAAGGAAAGGCTCGGCGTTCTTACCCCCGAACTTCTTCAACCCCGCCGCGATCCGCGCCATGGTCGCCGGCGCCAAGGGCTTCTTCCGGCTAAAGATGCTGTTGCCCTTCAAGTTCCAATCGATGATCTCACGAGCTGTGCGATAAGGCTGCCGCTCGCCAATGAGACTGGGTAGCCCGTGTGTCGGCTCGGGCCATGAAATCTTTTTCTTTCCCCGGCGTGCCAGGATGAAAAGGCGCTCGCGCGTAGTGGCGTCCCCGTAATCGGCCGCGTTGAGAATCCGGTCCTCGACGGTGTAGCCGAAGGAGCGCAGCGCGTTGAGGAAAGCCTGGTAGGTTTCGCCTTTTCTGCTTTTGAGAGGCTTGCCGTCCATGCCGACGGGTCCCCAGTCCCGGAACTCCCTGACGTTCTCCAGGAGGAGGCCGTCGACCAGAAGAGATTCCAGCCACCGGAGGATGAGCCAGGCGGAAGCGCGGAGCTGATCAGAGACCGGGCGGCCGCCGCGGGCAATGCTGTGGTGCGTGCATTCCGGGGAAGCAACGAGGATATCGAGCCTCCCGCCCGGGACAACTTCCTCGGGCCTTATAGCCTCCAGGCGCGCGCAGATGTGGCGGGCCTCCGGATGGTTGGCCCTGTGGCTTTCGATCGCGACCTGCCAGTGATTCACGGCAAGTAGCTCGACGCGGCGCCCGATGGAGCGGCACGCATGGACAAGGCCGGTGCTTGTTCCGCCCGCCCCGCAGAAGAGGTCTGCTGCCTGAATAACGCTTCTCATATCATCGCTCCGCGGACGGAGAGGGCCTTCACGCCTTCACCATCGCTTCATCCGGCCTGTCATCGCTGGACTTGTTGGCGTCCTCGACTATTCGGCAGGCCTCCTCGTAGGTGTAGCGGGCCGTCTCGGCGCGCTTCTTCGTGTATCCGCAGCTCTGATGAGCCCACCAAGCCCCATGTTCGATACTCCAAATGAGCCATTCGTCCATTTCCCCCTTCCTGCTGTTTTGCCCTCGTTTTGAGGTAGGGTAAAGTATCGCCCCCCCTTCGAAAGACGCCCTGTAGAGCCTCCTACGCGATCAGTTTTTCCCCTTCTCGGCAAAAAACCTCCGGGAGGTCTCCGGATGTCTGGACCGACCCCCTTTCATGGCCATCGGTCCCCGTCAAGGGGTTCATCCTCCTCCCCGAACTCTATGCTCAGCTCGCTGACGTGGTGCTCCACGTCGACGGTGATGATGATCGCCCATATCGCCGGCTCTCCCGTCTCCTTATGCGCCTGGATCACGTCCTTGAGTTCCTGTGACGCGAGGATGCTTCTCGTAAGGCGGTTTTCCGCGTCGGACGTTGTCAAGATATCCTCCTGGAGGGATTTGCCGTTCCGCTCGCTATTTTCCCCCGGATGTGGGAAGACGGCGCGGGGATCCTGGTGCAAGTCCCTCCCGGATGTGGGAAGAACCGTTAATCATAACCGCCTCCGGAGACTCCATAAGTGGGAACGCGGGAAATGCCTGTCTCTTTTCCGGGTACCGGGCGTTGTCCTTGATAAAGACGGGAATGTGCCCCTTATCCAACCGCGCCAGGAGCCGCTCTATCCACTCCGGCTTGTGCCTCGGCTTCGGAGTGAGGCCGCCAATGATCGCCCAGGAGAGAAAGCCTGTGCTCCTCTTGTTGCCTATGCGGATCTCCTCGAGGAGGGGCTCAAAGGAAACGAACACCCTTACGCCCTTCGTTCCAAGCCATACCTCATGCAAAAGGTCGATCCTATGCACATCGTCGTTATTGGTAACCGTGGCCCCGAGGCACACATTCTCAGGCCAGTTGAAAGCGGCATACCGGGAGGGGTTCTTGCTCAGGAAAAGGAAGGTATGCTGCCTGAGGCCCCCGCAGCGCTCGATGATCTCTTCTATCCACTCCGCGGGGACCCATTCCCCCATGAGGTCATGAGTACTGCCCACGAAGATCCGGGAGGGTTTCGACTTCTCCAGGCCGTCGAAGACCGAGGGTGCGAACCTTACCTCCTTGTCCCAATGGAAGCGGGTGTATATCCGCCTGGCGTAGCAGTAGGGGCAGCCCATCTTGCATAAGCCCTTGACGGGGTTTCTCGTCTCGTCACACCACTCAATTTTTGTCGGCATGTGTGCTCCTTTTCACGGCTGAATTCAACAGCGTCATCGCGCGCCTGTTCATGGCCGCCTCGGCTTCTTCTGCCGGTCTCTGGAATAGCCGCTTCCACTTCAAAAGGCCGTTCGCGGATAAGAGGAACTGGACCGCGCACAGCGCTGCCTGTGGGTAGATGGCGTGCTGCCAGTCCACGAGCATCCAGAAAAAATAAGCCACGGCCCAGATGGCGAAGCAGGACCGGTGCATCTTCACGTTGAGAAAGATACCTGCAAGGGAAAGGGCAACGAGAATCCACGTCATATCACACCTCCATATCAGGCCGCATTTTTCAGCACCCCAGGTACCTCGAAGATCCCGAGCTGCCCCCTGTACGGGATCGGCCGCGGCAGCTGCACGGGATGACGAAAGACGAGCCCATAGGGACCGGCGAACCATGGGGACGTCGACTCCAGGGTGATCTCCGTCATTTCCACCTGCCCCACGATCGCGGCGATGATTATGCCTGCCTGGCCGGCGGCCGCCTCGAGGTAACGATCGTTCATGGGCCCGATGGGGTCCAGGGCAGCATAGAGACCGCAGGGATCCGTCGACTTGTAGGCAAAGAGGCTAAGCATCAGGAAGCCGCCATATCCCCACTGGCCCGCGAACCCCATGCACCTGGTGATGGCGCGATCGTTCACGGTCTCGCCTGCTTTTTTATCCAGTTGACCACATCCTTCATCGAGATGATCAGCTTCTCCCCGGCAGGAGCGATGAACTCCGATTTAAAGCTTTGGTGAAGGCAGACCGCTGTCTGCTTGTCTGTGAATTTCAGGAGGATCGCCAGGGCGAGCTGAGCGGGCCCGCTTCCCCCATACCCCCAGTTGAAGCCAGTAGGGCTATGGTTACAGACTTTCAGGCTCTCGCGGGGAGAAAGGGGCTTCCCGTCGATCCATACCCTCCTCGTCGCATAGTGCCCGGTGATGAACCCCCTGATGACATCCTTATCCGTCATAAAGCACCTCCTCTGCCTGGTTTCCTCAAAAACCCCCGGGGGGCGCCGCTGCCCCGCGCCGTCTCCTCGCAGCGCGTTCCCGGGGTGAGGCTCGGCTACTCAATTTGAGTACAGCCTTACCCGCCATAGACGCCTGAAAACTCCCGTAGCCGCCGGGAAATCTCTATTCCTTGACGCTCTGCCACTTTGTTTGCTATCTCATCGGCGGAAGCGCCCGGATTGGTCACGTTGACCGTTGCTCCCCCCACGTTCAAAGTGATCGCGAAGTGTTTCATGCCTCCCGCATACTGCGCAACGCTGGTGCTGTCCGTCCAATAACCGTGCGATCGCATGATTGACGCATATTCTTCCTCTGTTCTCGCGCCCGAGGCTTCCGGATAGCGGCGCTTGAGATACCCGCCGAAGCTCTTGCCGGCTTCTTCCGGAGAACCGAAGGACATCCAGTCGCCCTTTAAATTCTTACGGTTCATCGGATTGTTGTCTTTCGTGCGGCCGGCCGTAAAGTTATTGCTCTCGAAAGCCCACTGTTCGTAAATGAAATTCGGATTAACGCCCGATACGCTGCCCGCCGCTTTCGCCGCATCCATCCACGTCGTGGGGTTCTTGTGAATGGCCATATTTTCAGAGACGTTAGGGGAATAGTGGGACATTAATTCCTTATGGGCTGCCTCGTTTTTTTTGCCTTCTTCCTGATAGCCCTTTACGGCGTCCTTCCAGGAGCTCAGATGAGTGACGCCGCCCTTCTCGATTGTGGTTATAAAATGGCCTGCCAGAGAAAGCTTTCCGAGTAAGGTATCAACGATGTCTATGAGCTTGTACCAGATGGGAGCGAGGGTCTTCGCGCTTTTCCGACCATCGATGAAGGCGTAGAAATCATCGATGAGGAGCAGAAAAGCGCCTATACCCGCAACGGCGAGGCCAAAAGGACCGGTAGTAAAAAGGACCCCGATGGCATAGCCAAAAGCGAGTATCTTTTTTTGCAGAGGTGATAGGGCATCCCATATCCTTTTCGCCCCAGACCATATATCGTGTACGAACCGCAGATAGGACGCGCCGAGCTGCATGAAGACGGCGACCCATTTGGCTATCTTATCAGCAAACGCGGGCATTCTTGGCTGTAGCCAATCATTGAACTTTTTGAGGCCTTCTCGTATTTGTTCCAGGGGACCATGAAGATATTTCGTGAGGCTGAGGCCAAGATGCTGCAGACCAAAGTCGCCTTCAAGTTTCATGCGGGTGAATTCGTTTTTTATGGTTCTGAGATATTGCATCTCCTTCTCATAGTCGGCCCCCGGTTCCATGCCGTGGGCCTCTTTCATGAGACCAGAATAGCGCTCTCTGAGCTCCGGGATCCACGCGATATCATCCAAGGATTCGCCCATGGCCTCGGTGACAATCTTGAGTTCTTTGGCCTGTTGGGTAGTCATATACATCCGGAGGGCAAATTTCTGATATCCCAGATCGGCTTGAGAAAGCTTATCAAGGAGGCTCGCGGTCGCTGCTGCTATCCCGAGGAAGACGCTCGTAATGGCGCGCCCGGCTTTGATAAAGGAATTA
The DNA here is from genome assembly GCA_963733345.1 of uncultured delta proteobacterium. Taxonomy (GTDB): domain Bacteria; phylum Desulfobacterota; class Syntrophorhabdia; order Syntrophorhabdales; family WCHB1-27; genus BOG-1155. The sequence goes on along the minus strand of CAVTDX010000086.1, from coordinate 18,396 downwards.
CTCATGCTGCCCGTATAGTCAGTGACGGCCCTGTCGGTCTTGGCGAGTGCCTCAGTAAATTGCCTATATTGATTCGCGTCGACCTTGAAACCGAGACCTACGAGATAGCTTTTGATCATATCTACATTGCCCATGTTTGATCTCCTTTGCCTCAGCCGATGCGCTTGATCAGCTGCTCGATTTGCTTTCTGATCAGGACCCCAGTCTGCAAAGAACTTCTTTGCTTCCGCTTCATCCTGGAATTCGTGAAAGGAAGAGGCGGCAACGATCGCGTTTGAAAGCCCTTCAATGCATTGTCCGACAGCGCCCGCAGCCCAATCCTTCATTTTCTGTTTTGCTTCATCCTCGGGGGATTTCTTACGAGAGAACATATCCTTAACCTTCATTCGCTGCCTCCTTTTTGAGCTCCATCTTCACGTTCGGCTTCGTTTCCTTCGGGGTAACATATCCCAGCACCTTTTCCTTGATCTCCTCGGTGTCTTCCAGGCCGGGCAAGCTACCCGTGTCGAGGAACTTCTTGAGCTGAGCCGTCGCCTTGAACTCGGTCTTCTTGTTGAAGAACTTGTCGAAGAGGATCCCGAGGTCCCCCTTGATGTCTTCCACCTGGTCGCTCACCTCGAGGGACTCCCGGAAGGTGACCAGGGCCTCCGTCTTTACGCCGCCCAGGGTCACCGTGGTGGTATTCTTCCTCCTTACCCGGGCGAGCTCGACGAGCCTCTCCTCGATCTTCTCGAGGCCGGCCTTCAAGACGGCCATCCTCCTCTTCACCGTCAGGCCGCGCCGGAGGAGCTTCTCGATCTCCGCCTCTTCGGCAAGGACGATATGCTTCTCACCTTCTACCTGAATCGTCTTCGTCGCCTTTACCTGTCGCATCGATTACCTCCTGAAAGTGTCAAATTAAATGCCCCTCCAGTAAAATTGTTGGAAGAATAAAACATAGGTATCCTCAATAATATCAATGATTTCCATAACTTACCTACCCCCCCCTCCAATGAGACCTCCGGAAGATGCGCGCGCGTTCATGCGAACCTTCCGCACGTCAGCTCTTCGCATGTTAAAACTTTGCCCGTTTTAACAATGGTACATTCGGGACGCTCTATAACTTGCCGTAATTGTTGGTTATTTCTCCGCACTGTAGAGGACCTGGAGAAGGAGTGTAAGATTCCGGCGAAAGTTGTGTTACTATGCCTTATTGTCGTGAAAGCCAGTACTGACGGGCTTTTCCCGCGCTTTTGCCTTGGGGGTACTGGATATAATCTTACTATTATACGTACTCCGTTGGAATCCTCAGTTATACCGGGGGATTTCATATTTGTTAAAACGGTTTCCCGGACTTTAAAACTTCTCATACCTTACACCTGACCTCCTTCCCGCCGCCGATCTTCATCACCGGTTCAGGGGGCTGTGCATGCCCGGGTGATCCTCGAAGCTCTGAGCAGAGTGGACGTAGATCATCGTCGTGTTGATGTCCTGGTGGCCGGCGAGCTTCTGTATCTCCTCGATCGGAAGCCCGGCCCGGGCAAGGAGGGTGAAGGCGGTGTGACGGAGGGCATGGGCGCTCAGGGTCTTCCCGTCCCGTTTGATCTTCGCCTTCCTGATGTGGCGGTCCACGACGTTCTCGACGGCCTTGACCGTGAGCGGGGTATGGACCTGCTTCCGCCTGATGATGAGCTCCTGAGCATCCTGGTCATAGATGAAAGGGAGGAAGATAGGCGTCTCTTCCTTGGGCTTGATGCCCGACGCCTTGACGACCTGGAGCCATTCATCGAAGGCCTTGAGGGTCCTACCGTTCAGGATGATCGGCGTCTCCGGCCGATTCTGATACTTGCCCTTGCGATCGACAATCCACACCTTCTGCTGCCCCTTGACCCTCTCCGGTTCCAGGTTCCCGAAGCGCAGCTTCGTTATCTCGTTTGCCCGGAGGCCGTAGACAAGCATCAGGAGAAGGATCGCGAGGTCGCGCTTCCCGATATCATCCTTCCGGCTCGGCTGCTGCAGGAGCTTCTCGGCCTCGGGCTTCGCGAGGACGGTGTAGTAGCCTCGGTCTTTTTTCGGGAAGATGAGTTTCAGCTCCTTGAAGGAGATCGGGTTATGAAACTTCCTGTTCTCCCCCTCGAGGTATTTCAGGAAGCGGTTGAGAGCTATGAACTTGTTCCAGACGGTCGAGTCTTTGTATCCCTTCTCCCTGAGATAGTCCCGGTACCCGGTGATATCACTTTTACCCAGTTCCCCGGGGTCCTTGTTTACCCACGAGAAGAAGGCTTGCACCAGGTTCTCGTAGCTTCGTCTGGTGTTCGCAGTATTCTGGAGGGCAAGGAAGGCCTTGATGTGAGCCTTGAGCTCCTCGCTGTCCGCGCCTGTACGCGTGCGCAGTTCCTTCAAGCTGGTGATGGGGTTCGTGAACCGCTTTTCTTTCTTCTCGAGGAGCTTGAAGAAGCCGTTGAGAATGGAGAACTTCCGCTTTGTCGTGGCCGCGGTGTGGCCCTTGCCGATCTTCTCCCGATACCCCTGGATCAAACCTGAATTGATTTTAGCCAGGGGGGCATCTTTCGCGAAATCGAAGAACTGTTGGATCTCCGATCGGTAGACCCGCTTGGTTGCCTCATCAAATGGTTTCAGATAGGCGGAAAACAGCATAGAACCCTTCTTTGTCGTCAAATATGACATTGCTCTTCTCCTTCGTTCTTCCGGATCACATCATCGAGGATGTGTATGAGGGCGCCGGCTTCCTTCCGTCGCAGCTTGCGGAGGTCATCTCTCTTGAAATTCGTCTGCACGAATCGCATGAGGCGTTCCCGGTCCCACCTGGCCATGACGGAGAGATCCTCGATGCGCTTTACCTGACGGGGCGTTGCGAGGGGGATCACCTTCGGATCAGAGGAAGGGGCGCCCATATGAGAGGAGATCTGCGTCATGTCCCCTCCCGTGCGGAACCACGTGATCACCCTGATTGCTTCCCGGGACGTGAGGGCCCTGGTCGACGTCTTTCCCGTCAGGTTCTTCACGACGATCCTTATCTGGCCTTCGTCAAGCCCGAGGGTCCTTCCCGAGGTCCACAGGCATTTGAGCTCCTTGGGGTTTATTCGCGGCATGGGGCCTCCCCGCCGGCAGTCCCCGCAGTCTTAAGGCTCGATCTGTGCGGGCAGGAACCGCATTTCCCCTTCTGGTTTCGCAGCAGCCCTTTGAGGGCCGCCATGACGGCAATAGCCTCGAGGCCCGTTTTAACTTCCGTTATACCGAAGTACCTCAACAGCCAGAGGGAAAAGCCGCCTGTGGCCTCCCACTTCACGGCCTTTTGAAATTCATTTATGACGAGGAACTGCCCGAGGTTCACGGGGCAAGGGGCGTCTTTCTGGCCCGACTGGCTCTTCTCGATCCGCGGGATACAAAATTTGCATGTCCACTTGCGCTTCTTCCTTCCAAAGCCCAGGCTCTGGAAATAGGCTACCAGGTCTTCTCCTTGCTCGCGGCTCAGGGCCTCTATCGAGGGAACGCCATACCGCTCCATCAAGAGGGCCGCGCTTTCGTACTCTTTCATAACGAAACGCGATATTGCCGTACGAATGAAGTGGACAGCTTTCGGGTCTATTTTGTCCATCCTGTCTTCCCTTTCCCGGTTATATGGACTTCGCATAACGTCATCGGGCCCCCTGCCCCTCGTTCCCTTTCCCGCTGGCCACGAGGTACCGTATCCATACGGCCGTGAGACGGTACTTCTTGGCTAGGGCCTCTATGTTGGTGCCGTTGTACTCCTCGATGATGAGACGGTTTCTAATAAGCCGGAAGTGCTGGGACTTTCTGCCAGCGGCAGGGAAGTAGAGGCTCGTTCCATTGAAGACCGCCCCGAGCTTCAGGGCGAGATCCACGCCTACGATCGCCGCGATCTGCTGATAGGTTGGATGGAGGTCTTCGAATTTTACCGCTTCGCTGATGTTATCCACGTTGGCGCTCATGCTGTTCTTCCTCCAGCATTTTGTAGATAAAGCTCTCAGAAACCCTGAGCAGCGCGGCAAGGTGTTTGATGTTTCCGCCATTGAAATGCGCCTTGATGTAGCGTCTTCTGGCCGCGTCGAGGGGTTTCGTGGAGACGTAGAGATTGAGGGAAGAAAGGTGCTCCCATAGGCTCACAAGAACCTCTCTGCCGCAATGCTGGTAGATCAGTTCCGAGTCCCCGGTGAGCAAATCCTCAATCTCGATCTCCTCGAGCCATTTCAACGCGCTTTTTTCTTCGATCATCGCCGGACCCTCTTCTTCTCACCAAGGATGTTGTATATCTGCGTCAGGGTAAGATCGTGTTGACGAGAAAGCTCCTTAGCGCTCGCTCCATGGTCAAAGGCCTCGCGTATTTTTACGTCCCTTCTTTTCTGATAAAGGCGAGCAAGCTTGGGGACACAGATGGTGCTCCCCCCAAATCCCCTGGCCACCTTGAGAGCAGCCTCCACACCGATAATCTTCACCAGTTCTCCAAATTCCTCACCTACCTCCTGCAGCAGCTCTTCCAGACTCACCGTTTCCTCACGCATTCACGCCCCCCTCGACGCCAGTACCTCGCGGAAATGATTGATCAAGAGGATGACCCTTGTAAAAACCTGAAATCGTATACAGGAAAACAAGGCATATGCGGGGCAGGCGGGGCGGACCTTGTATAGCAACGGTTTTAAGCGGGGCACCTATGCGGGGCACGCCCCGTTCCGCCCCGATGCGCCCCGCTCGGCCCCGCATCTGCCCCGCATCTGCCCCACATGATGGACTTTGAAAAATGTTGATATTGTTATCCTTTTTCAACTCTGCCCCGTTCCGCCCCGCCTGCCCCGCATGATTTTCTCGATATCGCATTTTGCTACATGAATTCGGATGCGACGCTCCAGGGGATGGCAACGAGACGCCTCCTCATGTCGTCTGCAAGACCGACGGCTCCCTTGATACATACTTTTACCGTGTTGTGGCCCTGCTCTTTCTGGATCCATGACCTGTCGGCCCAGCTTCTGAGTACCGCATCGTAATCAAAATTTTCCCGTGCGAGTATTTCCTTGAGCTTGTGCGGGAATATCCCTACCAGTTCCCCATGGCGGATAATGCCGTGCTGCATCCCCCGGTCCTCCATGGATTTTTCCTCGAAATACCCTTCATTTGCGAAAACCCATGACAGGAGAACCCTTATAGCCTTCTTTCCCATGTCGCTATTGCCCTCCATATCGGAAGCACACCGGCGAAAGACGTTATAGATGCTCCTGTCCACGTCCTCCGGGTCATCGAGATCGAGGATGTCACAGGCGAGATCGGCCGCAACCTTGACCACGGCGAAGTAGTAGGAAATGCGATCGCCTTTCTCGGTCTTAACCTCGTCGGAGAGTGCCCGCTGATATTCGAGATACGACTTCTTTATCTTCTCGAGCTTAGAGGCGTCCTCAATGATCGGCATGAGGGCTTCGATAAAGTGTGGACCCGCGTGGCCGTAGTTTTCGCGGATCCCCGCCTTGAGCTTGTTGATGAATTCCCCGCCCGCGTTGGGAAAGGGCGATCCGGATATGCTCACGGTCCTGGCCTTTGCCCCGCCGTATTCGGTACAGGCGGTGAGCGCTTTTTCGCCTGTCGAAAAGCAGATTGTGTGCCAGGTAGGCGTTTGCCTGATCCCGGATATGGACCCTCGCCCTTTGCCCACTCCGTTGGCGATCATGTAGAGCATCTTGACGAGGGTCTTGTCATCGACAGTTTGAGAATCGTCCGGGAAAATCGGGACGTCACAAAAGAAATTGGCCATCCGCTCGATGAAGACCTTTGTCGAATCCCATGCGAAAACGAGGCCGCCGCCCTCTTTCCAGGGATTGCCCCACACGCTCGCTGCGAGCCTCGAGGGCCGTCGTTTTCCCCAAGCTGGTCTCGCCGTTATAGTCGATGATGAAATTAGGTGCCTTGAGGGGCCGCAAGAGGGGCGCGGCGAGTGAGGCATAGAGCGCAAACCGGGCGTCATGAAAGCAGAGCGACGGCACGATCGCTTCTTTCCATCCTTTGAAGGTTCCCTGTGGAACGAACGCCTTGACGAACCTTTCAAAACCGGCTTCCGCAATGAATTCGACCGAGACCTCGCTGTCTCCATTGCTCTGGCGCTTTGCCTCTTTTGAATTGAAACGGTTGTTGAGGATGAACATGCTTTTGCCGTCCACGTCCTTCCACCCGACGCCTTTGGCGACCAGCGTCCTCGGGATGAGGTTGGCGTTTCGCGCTTCGTAGGCGGCCATATACTCCACAACCTTTTTCACGTTGCCAGTATTGACGGGCGCCCCGACGCTTGCGAACTCCGTGAGCTTCTTCGCGTCGAAGACCTGCAGCCTCGAAGCCCCAGAGCTTCTTAAGCCGGCCATCGCGGACAAAGGCCATCTCCAGTTCCTCACCCCCGGTATCAACGTCGACCGCGCGGCCGGTGATGAAGAGGGGGGAATAGGCGACGAGGCGCTTCCCTATTCCCCCGCCTCGTTCCTCGAAGACATATTCGATGCACTCACGGTGGATAAGAAAGCCCTCGGGCTGCACGTACCTGATGCCATAAATCTCTTTGACTTCGGGGCCTATGTCCCGCGCCTGGTCGATCAGCTTCTGCAGCTCCGCCTTGGTATGCCCGAGCTTGACCACGTAATCTGTGACGTCCTTCCGATCGCCGCCGATCATCTCGCCAGGCCATTCGATGGCCTTCACGGCCCGGGCGATCCCTTTCAGATTGTTCGCGACCTTTGCCGTTCCGTCTTTGCCGGCCTGGTCAGCGTCATAGGCAATGATCACCTCCCGATCTTCGAAGGAAGAATTGAAGTCCCGGCTCCAGCTTGAGGCCCCGGCCGTTTGCGTGACGGCGGAAAATCCCATCTGGATGAAGAGCAGGGCCTTGAACTCTCCCTCGGCGATGACGATCCGCGGGGAGTCCCCCGTCAGTACGTCCTTCGGATAGAGGCTCATCTTCGCGCCTTTGGTCTGGATGCCCTTATGCTCCTTGACCGTCCACTGTCCAGGCTTTACCTCGATGGGGATGGTGTAATGGCCATTCTGGAGACCGAGAAGATAATGCTCTATGATCTCCCGGGTGAGGCCGTACTTGCCCTGAAACTCGGCGAGGACCTTCTCGTTATCCACGAGCTGCTTATGCAGCGCGGTGACCTGCTTTGTGGTGAGGTAACGCGGCGCCTTGTCCACGATCGGAGCCTTCTTCTTTGGGACGGCAAGGTCGATGCCCTCTTCCTTGCACAGCCGCTCTATGGCTTCCTTGTAGTCGAGGCCGTGTCGTTTCTCAAGGAACTGAATCGGATCCCGGCCGCCTTCGCCACAGCCGAAACAGTGAAACAGTCCCGTGGTTACGTTGACGGTCATGGAAGGGGTGCTATCCTCGTGAAACGGGCATCTGCACACTACCTCCTCTTTCCCGGTTGCCTTGAATCCCTCGATGTGCCGCCCGTAGAACCCCGGGATATCGACCCTGTCTAACACCTCTTGCCGCCTCATCCTCAGTCACCTCTTCGTGGAGTAGCGCCTCTACAAACAAAAAGCCGATCGACAAGAATGATTTCCATCTCGTCAATCGGCTGGCTGGCTCTTCCAGTTCTTAAGCTGGCCCTGCTGGCTGGCCCGTCCTGACTACTTCTGCAGTAGGTATTTGCCGAACTGCGTCTTCACCAGGCGATACACGTTTTTCACCTGTCCACGTGCATCAACGATTTTCACGGGAATCGGGAACTCCTCTTCTTCCGTAACAACGATCTCCCGAGGTCCCTGAGTCGCCTTGCGCATCCTACCTTCCATCCTCTCCCCCCTCGCCTTCGAGGAGCTCCCGCAGCTCTCTCAGCTCCTGCTCTTTCGTGCCAGCGATCTCTTCCACCCGTGTACGGGAAAACCTGTGTTGCTCCAGGCCCTTTGCCAGCTGAGCCGGGGAAAGATGCTCGACGGGCGTCTCTTTCAGGTACGCCGACTTAAGGCCCATCGACCAATTATCCTCTCCAGGAAACAGAAAAAGGAAGCCGTCCAGATATTCCTGGATGAGCTTGATGCTGTCCTCCCTGGTATGGCCCTCAAGTGTGTCCTCGCGGGCGAAAAGTTCATAACGAAAATCGGACAGGCACCGGTTAAAGAAAATGACCTGGCGTTGAAACTCGAAGTGCTCAGGCGCGGCAAGGAATATCCCCTGATCGGGTGTCAGGAAATGGCGGGCGATGTCCTCCTCGAACCGCTGACGCAGGCGCCGGAGAGCCGCGTAATCGAGGCCATAATCCTCCATGAAGCGTAACCAACTGTCGCCGCAGTCGATATTGGAAGAAGAGTAGTAATCCCCGTCCTTATAGCGGTAGAAAGGCGCCGGCATGACCTTCTGATCTATCAACGCCCTTATCTGCTCGGTCTTCTTCGTGATGCTGGCCGGATTATCCTGGAGGATGACGAATTCCTTCAGTCTTTCTCTCTCATCGAGGAGGTGCTTCTCAATCTCTGCAGGCTTAAAATAGATGACCTTCCCATCCTCATCAGTGATGGAATTCAGCAAGCGGTAAACCCGGCCGCCCTCTCTGAGATAGGCTGTTTCAAGGCCTTCATCGGTAGTCAGGCGGAAAGGAGGGGAATAGGCGCTATCATGGATAAGCGCGAGCTCGTGCCGCTTGAAGGCCTCTATCGCGTCATCAGCCTTCTTTCCGGCTTTCTCCGTGTTCTCCAGGGCTTTGAAGAAACACCCGAATACATATGTCTGGTCTCCACCATGCAGCCAGAGGGAGCCCAGCCACCGTATATTCTTTATATCCTCGATGCCCTGCTTGTAGTCGGTCCGGAGCTTCAAGAAACAAAGCGCTTCATCGAGGTCCTGCTCATCGAAAAAACGCCACCTGGATGCGCCCCTCGGCTCCGGTATCAACCCCTCGCTGATCCAGTACTTAAGATTTCTAACCGAGACGCCAATCCCTTCCGAGTCCTTAAAGCGCCCCCTCAGCCTCTCGGTGAATTCCGCATAGGACCAATTGCTATCCATTTTCACCCCCTATTCTTCCCTGTAAATCAAACGCCATTTGCCGCCTTGCCTGTTCGCACAATCCAACGTCGTTTGATTAGCGAACAGTATATATAAATATACTACTGTTCGTAAGATAACCCTGGACGGGGTACGTGTCAAGCTATTTTTTTGCTCACTCCTGCCCCTCCGTTTCGGCTTCGATATTCTCAGCGTCTATCGTTGTTTTTACGGAAGACGCAATGAACTTCATGACGGGCGACAAAGACGAAATGTTCAGTTGTCCGTCCGCGTGCTTCTCGTAGTCTTCATCTCTCAAGCCCATCCCGAAAAACACGTTGTCAAGACAGAACATGAACGCGCCGTAAAGGTCCTCGCGCACGCCCTTGTCGTCTGCGTCGTAATCCGAAAACATATGGCCAAGCTCGTCAATGCAGATATTGGTAAGGTGCTCTGCAACCTCTGTCTTTAAAGCCAGGGCACCCTTTTGCGCGGTGGATATATATGGGATAGCCTTTATCGCCGTCCTGAAATCGCTAATCGACTTGCTTGAACGCTTGATTGCGGTTACAAAATCGTCCCACTGGCTATCGTTCATGCGTTTGAGCCTGATTTCCTCATAGGTCAAGCCCTGGCCGTGTAGGCTGACTACATCCGCTACGTCCTTAAGGACCTTATCAGAAAAATCGGCGACCGTTCCCTTCCCCTTGCCCAGACCGAACTTGATCGGCTTTTCGATAAGCCCCAGGGAAACGAACTTTGTAATCATGCGGCTTGGATTTCCGCCTATGTTGATTCCATCCGCTTCAAGCTTCTCGATAAGCTCCTTCTTGGTCATGCTTCACCCCCGTAGAAATTTATGTCAAGTGTAGTATGTACACATAATGCGGTACATTTATCAAGTATTTTTTTATCCTTATTTGGTCTTCCCTGTGTATCGCCATCATTTTACCTTCGCGTCCTCTCTCTGATGGCCATGACGAGCGTGTCAAAGACGACGTCATAGGTCGCCTGGACCTTCCGCACCGAGACCTTGAGCGTCATGTAGTCGACGGGCCAGTGCCCTTTCTCGGGATATGTTCTCCCCGGGCCTTGAGCGATCGCCGCGCGGAGAACGGATACCTGCTTGAGCAGGCGCTTGGTGTTCCTGCCGAGGGAGAGGAGGGCCGCGCGGAGGAGATGCGCCTCCTTGTTCCCCGTGCCTTCCGCAGGCGCGGCGATCCTCTCGATATCCACCGCTGTCGCCGCGAGAGACGCGGCCGCTTCCCCTATCAGGATATCGAAGTTGACGGACATGCGCGCGAGCTCGGCCGGCGAGGCGCCCTTATCCCAGTAGCCCCCGATCATCCATGTCCAGAGCACGTCTATGAATTTCCCGGTCGCGAATTCCATCCCGTCATGAGCTCTGCGAAAGCCCTCCGGGAAAGGAAATGTCCAGTAGCTATAGGATCTCATGGTTGGCGCCCTCCTCTCGTCCGATGGCCGAAAGCTGCGTGTCCATCTCCTCGATGAGGCTCTTTCCTTTTTCTGTGAGGTCCGTGAAGATTTCGAATACGGAAGGCCAGTAGACAGCAGATGCTGCTTTATCGCTCTCGGCCTCCGCAAAGGCCGTTTCGCTCGATAGTTTTGCCAGGCTCTCTATCTTCATAAGGACGGCTTCCACTTCCATCCTCATTTTCTGCATCTCCTGGACCTGGCCCCGGGTGATGGCAAGACTTCCTTCTTCCTTGCCGGCGGCATGTTCTTGCGAGGTTCTCTGCTTCATCTCAGTCCTCCGAAGGCGTGGTTTTTACGATGAGATTGTCCATGTCCATCAGGGCTTCTTCGGCACCGCTGGCCGATTCTCCCATAAGGGCAATGAAGTCTTCCCAATCCATGAAAATCGCCATTCCTGACACTGTTTTTTTGACGTCGGGACCGTAATCGTCAGCCGCTATCTGGCCCAGATCGAGGAGCGTTTCAACATTGTCAATTTGAACAGCGGCCGTGTTGCGGAGATCCTCCAGCGTGCTCAGAAAATCCCGCCCCTCTTTGCCTTTCAAGGGTTTGTTCTTCAAATCCATGGCGAGGAGGGCTTCCGCGGCTGCCGTGGTCGATCTCTCCATGAGGTAGAACAGGCAACCCCAATTCGTGAAAACCCCCATCGCATCAAGTCTTTCCTTGACGGCCGCCAAACCGTTTGCCGCCTTCTGCCCCAGCTCGAGGAGCATCTCGACATTCCCGACTTCCTCGGCCGCGGCGCTGTGGAAGCCCTGCAGCTTGTAGAAAAAATCCTGCTTCTCCGTGTTGCTCTGTCCCTTCGTGTTCTTCATGGCGTGACACCTCCTGTTTTTGGAATAAAAGAAGCCCGGACAGTCCTTGCGGATCTGCCGGGCTTCGTGAGCCTCTATGCTCAGTTGTCTATCGGGCCTGGTCTACGTCCTGGCCCTTACCACGCGTGGTCCTTCCCTCCTGTGCGGCCGTTCAACGGTGATCCGCTGCCTGTTGCCGCACCTGCACTTGATCTCCCCCTCGGCGACGACGAAGATCCCAAGGAGATGATGACACCGTTCACACCTAGCCGGCGTGCCGGCGTCGTCATCGATCCTTTCAGCGCTCTCGCTCATGCTCACCCTACAGGGAAAACCGAAGGCGATTGACCGCGTCGATCTTCTTCTCATCCGACGTGTGGAGATACTTCTCCGTCGTCCGGATGTGGCTGTGCCCGAGGAGCTCCTGCACGGTCCTGAGATCCACTCCGCGATCGAGGAGCGAGGTTGCGTAAGTGTGCCGCGTCGTGTGAGGGGTGACCCGCTTCGTCACCAGGGCGGCCTTCCGGACGCGCCGCATCAGGCAGTCCACGGCCTTGTGCGTGAGGGGCTTGATAGTGCAGTTGCCCTCTTTCTCCCAGCGTAAAGAAAAGCGGTTTCGCCTCGGAGGTGTCCACGGGCGTCTCTCCGGCCGCGTTCTTGAAGGACTTCTTGTAATCCACAATCGCCTCGATAACCTCCTTTTCGACCGGGTACCCGGCGCTGCCGCTTACCCTTGCCGGTGACGTCGAACACGGGCTGATTCCGGTACGTGGTGATGCTCGCCACGGTCAGGCTGCACACCTCGGCCTTCCGGAGACCGGATGAAAGCATGAGAAGTAGGACTGCGTAATCACGCTTGCCTTTGAGGGTCCTCCGGTCGGGTACCCGCAACATCGCCTTGATCTCTGATTCGGTAAGGAACTCGGAAACTCTCTTCGCCATGTTCGCCCCCTTTCCTTAAGTTATGCATTGATTACTCGATTACTCTATTACACAAATGAGAGCATGTCAAGAAAATTATAATGACATGATTACACTACGTATGGTAATCTTGTCATTACATTCCGAAGGAGGTCCTATCATGGCTACGGATAAGATCACGCGACAGGGTTATACGGTGCGCCTGGATCCTGAATTGGTTACCGAGCTGAAACATATTGCGGTGGATGAGAAGACGACCATGGGCGAGCTTATAGAACAGGCCATTCGACTGTTTCTTGAAAAGAGGGCCAAAGAGAAGACTCTAAAAAAGTGAAGGAGCCGCAGAAACGGTAACGAGGGGGTAGATCATGCGTACTGAGGATCCTCGGAACATCATAGACCCAGCAAGCCATTGAAACATTGGGGACCCTGGAAGATTCAAAGACCCAGGAGGAAGGCGACAAATGAAAAAGACGGTCATGCTGGCTATGGCGGTTCTCGCGGGGTCCCTGCTCTTTTGCGCGTCTGCTTCGGCGATCGCAATAGGCGATCTGGATGAGAGCCTGAGAGTAAACCTCAACGGCGCCTGCGTCCGCCCTATACTGATCTTCTCTGATGCCGACAAGCTCAACATCTACATTTCTGGAGACATGGTAAAAAGCGCTACTATCCTGTCTCAAGGGCAAAAGAGGGTATATGTGCAGCCGAAGCAACCGGACCGTTTGTACATCGAGGGAGGACTATACTTTGACTTCAAGGATGAGAAGGTCCGGGCGAAGATCGTAGAAAAGCTGAAAGGAATGATCCGCCTCCACGAGGAGAACGTGAAAGCAAATCAGGAGACCGGCAAAGAGATTCCCTCTCCCGAGTCTCCGGATTCATACTTTTATGGCTCGTTCGTCCCGGGAACGTATACTTGGGGATATTCGGGCATCCCTTCTCACAAGGAGACGTTTGACAATTTCCGGTTCCTCACGATGAGGATCACGGTCACCTTGCCGTTTTCCCAGACGGACTGGACCTATGATCCGAGCCAGATGAATCTAAGCATCGACAGACGTTGTTTCCATTCTGGAAAGCCTTTGAATATCTGCAGCAGGACCGAACAGTGTACGGGCATCGTGGACCCGGGCTTCTCAATGAGCCCAACAGGGAATCAAGGCCAACTCTTTTTGAACGTCAACCCTGATCGACATGCCGAGGCTCAACTGCGCGGCGTTTTTGAAGGCATCATCAACAGCATAGTCGCGCAGATCATAAAGACAAGGAAAACACTCCCCGTACGGGAGTTCTGAGAGGGGATAACATGCGTACGGAGGATCCTCGCAACATCATAGACCCGGCCGCCCGCGAGACGCTGGGAGCCCTGGTGACCGAACACGGTATCTTTGCCATCCTCGAGGAGCTGGAGGACCTTTGCATCGACCAGGCGAGATCGCTAAGCATCCCAGAGAAGACGCGCGAATATTGGAATAGCCGCGGCGAGCTCCTTCACGAGCTGATACGAAAGTGGTGATCGCCTCGGCTCCGGCCGGAAGCGATCTCTCTTTCTCTTTGCTTGACTGCAATCATTCCGGTGGTAGAATGAGAGAAAACTAAAGGAGCGTGCCATGAGAAAGCCGGTCATCGTCATCGGACTTTCGATAGTGCTCATCCTGCTTGTCGGCGCCGGGGTCTACAGCTATTTCAGCCCCCAGCTCACCCTTCACGCTATCCGTGACGCGGCGGAAAAGCAGGATACGGAAAGGCTCCGCGATCTCGTTGACTTCGAGTCAGTCAGGGCAGGTCTGAAAGAGGACATCAGGACGATGGTCAACGCCTCGGCCGCTCAGGATTTGAGAGATAATCCATTTGCCATGTTGGGGATCGCTCTCGCCGGCGCCATAATCGATCCGATGGTCGACGCTCTTGTAAGCCCATCTGCTATTGTGCGCGCCGTCTCCATGGGGAAGATAGATGGAGGCGCGGTCCAGGCCGATAAATATCCCGCGGGGCGCGCAAAAACATCTGCCGAGAAGAGCAAACCGTCTACGTCGCGCCGCCCGGGGAGTCTCCGACAAAGCCAGTCAAGATCGATGGTGCATACAGCGGCTATTCTCGATATCGGCTTACCATCCGGATGACGGAGGTGAAGCCCGAAGATGCCCTTGGCCTTACCCTTCGCCGTGAAGGCCTTTTCTCCTGGAAGCTTTCCCGGATCATCCTGCCCAAGAGCTTCTTCGACAAGGATAAGAGCCAGGCGGCCGATGCCGGCCGGCCTACTGCCGCCGATTCCTTGAAATCCCTGGTCGGGCAATACCCGCCGGATATCTTCAAGACGGAATACGGGCAGCAGCTGCGTGAGCACTCATAGGCCCGAGATCGGAAGCATTCGAAAACGCCATTGCCGTCGCAGACCAGAAAGGGATTATCGATACAGGCTCCTTCGTGGTCGGATCGGGCTGCCTCCCGCATTCGTGCGACACCTGCGCGGCTGCTTTTACTATCGAGAAAGCCTCGGGCAGTATGTGCGCGATCATGATGGAGAATGGAAAATTCCAGGCTTGGGGCGTCTCTTCGATGGAAGAACTGCCCCCGCCGTTGCAGGCTTGGGCGCGGGAGCGAAATGCGGGCTTTTAACATGGTAAAAGCAAGCTGAAAGAAGGGGGCACGCTATGCCGGATTATCCCGTAAGACTCCGGAGAGATCCTTACAGGGGCCGAAGCGTCAGGCGCCAAAGGGAAGCCGACAGGTACAACGATCTTGCCGAGTCGATAGAACGTTATCTCAATCGAGCAGTGGAAGAAGAGCAGGTTGAAGGTACGGCGGAACGCTATGCTTACTCTGAAATAGCCGGATATGCGGGCGTTGACGAAGACCGCATATACAAAATGCTTTCTGACCTTACCGAAGATTTTGGGTCCTACGATGTTCGGGTTTACAAGCCCCGCCCCGGCGAAAAAAGACGCGGGCGGTGATAGCAGGAATTCCCCCCTACCTCCTTGCTCGTGGTCAGGTCGCTGGTCTCACATACCAGAGCCTCCTACCCCCTTTTCTGGGGAACCTCATGAAATTGTTTTAGTCCACTCCCCCAACAGTATCCGAGCTTTTTAGAAAAACTATTCGATTTTTATATATTCCTCAGGGACAAATTGAGGCCTCTCGATCCGTTCCCCTTTGCCGGCAAAAGGAGACGGCTTGAGATGATTAAAAACTTCGCGATAGGAATAGTTCTTTACTTCTGGGATAAGCCCGAGCTCATTGCCCACCTGCTGTTCGAGATACTTCATCCTATCGGTTGGCTCTGACCGAGGAAGATGAGACCCAGGGTAACAATGACTCGCAGTCCTCCAGCTCCTCGAGGAAGTCACAGGATTGATCCAGAGGCCTCTGGGCTTCCGGAGAGGCATGAGGGAAAAGAGCCATCGCGTAGGAGGCCCGTAGAGGCCGTCAAACGCGGGCGGCCTGACACTATGCCGCCTCGGTCGGGAAGAAGGGCAGGGCGAACCAGCTGCCGCTGGTGCCGGCGCGATCGGAGGATAGCGGAGGCCGCCTTTTTACGGGTACCCGATTCTCCTTCAATGAACGAGATGAAGGGGGCGCCGCGCTCTCACCGTCTGCACAGCTTATGCTTGACACCCGCTCAGCGTGTGCTATACTTTTCTCAGAGAGAGTCGATAAGTCCGTTACGGGCTGTTCATGGTGTTCCCATCCATCGGTTGGCCATAGCCATGACACCACGAGCCCGTAAGGCACGCTCTCTTTTTTATTCTGCCAGATAGATCGTGCGGAAGGCGATCTTCTCTTCGAAGACGCTGAGCCACTCCAGCCGCTTCCGTTCGTAGGCCTGGAAAATCCCATAGCTGAACATGTCTACTGCCTGGAGGCCTCCATACTCTTTCGAATCGTGGTGGCCGATGTGCAGGGGCACCGTGGGGTGCAACCTCGCCTCCAGCTGAGTCCGGACATAGGCGTTGAACTCGCGGATCTCCGGCTTGCTCTTCGAGCGATCGATGGTTAGGTCGACCCTGACGGCCGCCCGATCAAGGGGAATCTTCTCGAGCAGGATCCGCGCGATGTAGTTATAGACCCGGGCCTTGTTCTCCGCGAGCTGGTTGAAGACCTTCCTCTTGTTGAGGATGATCGCATAGAGCCCGAAGTCGACGTCCTTCACCTGGTCATAGAAGTATCGCTTCACCTCGATCGCGGTACCCGTACCTTTCAGCTCCTCGGCGATCCTGCTCCGGTGGCTCCGGGGGTTCAGCTTCCTCCGGAGGGTCTTCTGTACCCCCTTTATGAGCCGGCGGTTATCGTCCTGTCCTTGGACAGCGAGAACGGTGACGACGAAGTACCGCGAAGGTTTCCTGTTCACGAAGTCGAAACCAAGATCGCCGGATTCATCGAGGTATAGAAACAGCATGCGTCATTATCACCTGTGGCTAAGGGAAAGGTCAATAAGCCTTTGGATCTCCAAAACACAGGATCGCCGTGCGGCGTTCTATCGGCGCTAAGAGCTCAGGTAGTGCCTGGCCATCGATCTCCGATTGTGTCCAAGGTCTTCAGTGACTCTCTGCTCCCTCTTTTTCAGCGGCATCCCCTCCGCCTTGAGCTTCTTGTTCAGCTCCTGCGAATAGACTCCCCTGAATCCATGGGCACCGGCGTACTCATCCTTCAAAGCCCGGCACGCCGCTTTCACGTGGCTCTGATACACACCCCGGCTATATTCCTGCCAGTCTATGCCCTTAGCCAGCTCGTTGCGCCGGGCCAGGAGAACCTTGACCTTTTCCAGTTCCTGGAGGCGGTTAGAAAAGTCGATGGTTCTTCTCTTTCCGCCCTTGCCTTTCTTTATCACAATCGTCTCTCCCTCTGTCAGGAGAGGCCGAACCTCGTGGATTCTTGCGCCGGTCAGCCTCTCTATGCCGGCAACGACCCCCGAAAGCTCGTCCCTCTCGGCGATCTTGGCTATAAACTCGGTCGGCTTATTGAACGCGTAAATGGACCGGCTCAGCTTCGCCATATACTTGAAATGCGGGTAGTCTTTGGCCAGATGGTCACGGAGATCGCCGCGGCCGGACGTCCGGAAGAATTTCATGAGAGCGCACATGTTGGTCTTGATGGTATTTCGCGTCAACTCTCTTTCAACCTTTTCCAGAAGAAACTTCGAAACTGCGTCATAGGTCAGCTTGTGGAGCTTGTTTATGCCCCTCTCCTTGCAAAAGTTCACGAAGTCCTTGACAATGCCGGTATATCGATCGAACGTCGACCAGGCATGGATAAAAGGAGACAGCTTTCCCGTTCCTCTCGTTATCTCCCGCCTGCTCAGGCCGCTTCCCTGCCTTGTCAGCTCCGAGAAATGCTCCAGGGCATATGACATGCCTGACTTCGGATTCATGCCCCTGACGGATTTCAGCCTGTCGAGCAGCTTATCTTCCAGATCTTCCTTCATGGTTCTCTCCTCGCGGCGATCAAGGCGCACCTCTCCCGCCAAATCGTTCAGGCGCAATGCAAAACGTGGTCAAGGTGCGTTACCCCTCCTGCACGTCGAGCACGGCGGAAACCGCTGTCTCGCCGGGTGCAGGCCCGGTCCCCGGTTCTTTGACCCAGCCGCGAACGCAGTAGCGGCTGTTTCCATAGGACATGATTTTAGGAAAATGACACCCTTGGCGCGGTGTCAAAAGACGCCCTTAAATCGGGCTTTTTGGTCTCTCCCTTTTAAGGGAGGTATGGGAAAGTATTGGTCTGTCTCGCCTCGGCGACGGGACGTTATGGGGTATAAAGTGCCAAGGTCTTGCCCGGAGTTTGAAAAGCCTCCGTTTCGAATGATTATCCGCGCTCTCGCGTGTGGTCTGTTGAGGCCCCGGGGAGGTAGCCTTAACGTGTTCTGCTCGGCCTTGGAAGCCGGCTCGTTCGGCATATGCCTACGAAAGATACTATATCTGATTGAATGATAGCACCGGCTTTTCTTGCGCGCAAGGTTTTTTTGATGACTTTTCGACACCGTCGAAGGTACTTCAAGTAACTTATATCTGTACCCGCGATTCACGTCACTGATTTTTTGTTACCCATTTCCTGATAGGGTCGGCTTCCCGCCTGGCATTGATTCTCCGTGGGTCGATATTGCTCATGGGTAATAAAAGATACTCTTATATGACCCAATGTTCATGGCCACCTTTTTTACAGCCTGCGTCTTACCTGCGTGTTTTTGGATGCTCTAATTGTGAGAAAATAAGG
>CAVTDX010000085.1:0-10085 GCA_963733345.1 uncultured delta proteobacterium | reverse complement strand
CGGCGTCGTCGTGAAGGGGATGATGGCTTCGGCTTATATCATTAACAGCGAGGAGAGGCACCGGTCGATCGTTTTGGTGAAGCGCGGAACCACAGATCCCGACCGGGACCTCGACCGGGAAAGCTCGCAGGGGACCCACGGCTCCCACATGACTTCCTTCTCCTCCTGAAGGAACCTTGAGGCCGCAGGCGAGGCTGAAAAGAGGACCTTACGGGCAGGGTCCCCTTCAGCGTCGACCCGGGGAGATTTACGCCGCCATGGGCAGCGCGATTTTCCGCTCATCGAAAGCGCGGACATCCTCTTCGCCACTGAGAAAGAGATCGAGCTGCTATTCGGGGGCGCGATCTCTATTTGGCTATCGGGCAAGCCCTCGACCTAATGACTTTGCGAAAATCGTCGTGCTGAAACAGGGAAAGGCCGGGACCTCGCTTTTCATGAAAGGTTTTTCCTGCCGGGCGGCGACGCAAACCGTGAGTGCCGTTGACAACACCGGCGCAGGCGACGTGTTGAACTGGGTCTTTCTGGCCATCTCCGGGGCGTCGACCCGGCCCTGCACTGCGCGTGGCGACGGCCGCCGCGACTTCAAGCGTGAAAGGCTACGGCAGGGACGCGTACCCGGACAGGCAACGCATAGAGGCGCTTTATGAAGATATGCTGGTTCACCACAGGCAGGATAAGGAAGCGGCCGCGCTCTTTACTGACATCCTCGGCGCTAATCGGACGCACGGCTGATCGAAGGGGGCGAGGTCGCGGCCGTTTTCCTGAGCAGGGAGAGGAACGAATCCCGAGCATTCGGAATCGAACGACCGGACCCGCGCCGAGGGGCTTTTTATCCTTGTGGAGACTTTTGAGCGCGGAAGAAGTTTCTCCGCGGAAGCCGCGCTTAAGCCTAGGTGGCCGGGGTGAAATCTCTTCGACGCGGAGAACTTCCTTTTGTGGGGAAGTTTGATTTCGACCTCATTTTTCTCGCGGGTGACACGCTCGTCCTCTACGGTCCTTTTGAGCCTTTCTGCGTGCTCAACCTTCACCCTTCCCTGCCTGGGCGCCTAAGAGGGGAAGTGGGTGGACGTGATAAACATGACCATTGATGATGAAGTAGGCGAATTCGGGGCGATGATCGACATACTGGAAGCGGTCCTCGACGTTTCTGGTCGCCTTCGTCCGCGCCGGCTTGCGGGGGGCGGCGCAGGCCGACGACCTTTACAGGCGGGCCGCGGAAGGCGACAGGACGGCCAGGGACGCGCTTTTCCGCATGATGAGGGAAAAAGAATTCGAAGCGGAGACGCCCCTGATCGTCTGGCACTTCTCGCTTTTGTCGGCAAAAAGGTGTCTCATGGAGATAAAGGAGAAAAGGGTCCTCTATGAATCGAAGCCTCACCCGGGAGGAGTCGATGTGACGGCGGAGGTGGAAAGAGTGGCTGGCCAGACATTCTTCAGACTGTCCCGCCGCAAACCGGCAATGATTCCATCCTTGTGTCGCCAGCATTGGCTCCAGAATACGAAGCCAAGAAATCCTGGAATTCCTTGGAAGTATGTCGAGTGGGACAGTCCGTTAACTTCTCCCCTTAACCAATCCGCTCTCCAAGTTTCTCTGCCCGCCTCCGATTGGCCATCCCTCCCAGAACCTCTTGCAACCGCGTGAGGTTTCCGGCGGCACCAGCCACGTTTGCTCAAGGCCGCAAGTGCTATCGCGTCTCTCTCGCACGCTACTTGAACCAATTGCGAGATCAAGATCGGCTCCGTTGCGAGGGATTGCCCGATTGCGTAGCTGATGATCAGGCTCTCCGTCGGGAAGAAGGAGAGCCTGATCATCAGCTACGCAATCGGGCAATCCCTCGCAGCGGAGCCGATCTTGATCTCGCAATTGGTTCGAGTAGCGTGCGACGCGATCACGCTTGCGGCCTTGGGGCAAATCGTCAATCGCGTCGCGGTGCCGCCGGAAACTCTCACGCGGTTGCAAGAGGTTCTGGGAGGGATGGCCGATCGGGAGGCAGGCGGGGAGAACTTCAACCGCGCATTCGTAGGGGAGAAGTTAATCGGACTGTCCCATTTCGACATTACTCCCAAGGAATTCCAGGATTTCTTGGCTTCGTATTCTGGAGCCAATGCTGGCGACGACAAGGATGGAATCATTGCCGGTTCGCGGCGGGACGGTCTGAAGAATGTCTGGCCAGCCACTCTTCCACCTCCGCCGTCACATCGACTCCTCCCGGGTGAGGCTTCCCCTCATAGAGGACCCTTTTCTCCTTTATCTCCATGACGCCTTTCGACAAAAGCGAGAGGGTCCGGACGATCAGGGGCGTCTCCGCTTCGAATTCTTTTTCCCTCATCATGCGGAAAAGCGCGTCCCTGGCCGTCCTGTCGCCTTCCGCGGCCCGCCTGTAAAGGTCGTCGGCCTCGCACCCCCGCAAGCCGGCGCGGACGAAGGCGACCGGCGCTCCTTCGTCGAGGACGGCTTCCACTATGTGGATCATCGCCCCGAATTCGCGCTTCCCGTCGTCGATGGTCATGTTTATCACGTCCTCCCACTTCCCCTTGTAGGCGCCCGGCAGGGAAGGGTGGAGGTTGAGCACGCAGAAAGGCTCGAAAAGGACGGGAGAGAGGACGAGCATGTAGCCCGCGAGAAAAATGAGGTCGAAATCGAACTTCCCGACCCGCGAGCGGACCTCCGCGTCGAAGAGGTTTCTTCCCGCCTCTAGGCTTAAGCGCGCTTCCGCGAGAAACTTCTTCGCGCTCAAGGTCTCCACAGGGATAGACCGCTCCTCGGCGCGGGCGATGATCGAGTCCGAATGCTCGGATTCGTTCCTCTCCCTGTTCAGGAAAACGGCCGCGACCTCGCCTTCGATCAGCCGTGCGTCGATTGCGCCGACGATGTCCGTAAAGAGCGCGGCCGCCTCCTTATCCCTGCCCGTGGTGAACCAGCATATCTTCATAAAGCGCCTCTATGCGTTGCCTGTCCGGGTACGCGTCCCTGCCGTAGCCTTTCACGCTTGAAGTCGCGGCGGCCGTCGCCACGCGCAATGCGAGGGCCGGACCGACGCCCCGCAGGTGCAGACCGAGAAAGACCCCGTTCAACACGTCGCCGGCGCCGGTGTTGTCCACGGCGTCGACGGCTTCCGTCGCCACCCGGCAGGAAAACCCTTTCATTAAGAGCGAGGCCCCGGCCTTCCCCTGCTTGAGCACGACGATCTTCGCAAGGTCGAGGGCTTGCCCGATCGCCCGATCGAGATCGCGCCCGAATAGCAGCTCGATCTCTTTCTCAGTGGCGAAGAGGATGTCCGCGCCTTCGATGAGCGGGAAAATCGCGCTGCCCATGGCGGCGTAGATCTCCCCGGGTCGACGCTGAAGGGGACCCTGCCCGTAAGGTCCTCTTTCAGCCTCGCCTGCGCCTCGAGGCTTCCTCGGGAGGAGAAGGAAGTCATGTGGAGCCATCGTGCCCCTGCGAGCCTTTCCCGGTCGAGGTCCCGGTCGGATATGTCGTTCGCGCTTCCCGGAAAGACCACGATCGACCGGTCCCTCTCCTCGCTGTTAATGATATAAGCGACCCCCGTCGTCCCCTTCACGACGACGCCGCCCGTATCGATCCCTTTGACTTGCTCCAGGTAGCTTGCGCCTTCCGGGTCGGCCCCGACCCCTCCTGCCAGACCGACGCTGCAGCCCATCAGGGAGAGGGCGTGGCAGGTGTTTGAGGCGGAGCCTCCCGGGCTTACCTTCCTTAGAGAGCCTACCCGTTCGACCGCCCGCCTGAACGCGGGGAGCAGCGCGTCGCCGAGCGCCGTCTCGCCGCCGTGCGCCAGATCGAGCCCGGGCATGCTCACGTCGCTCAAGCGCTCGACTTCATAAATAAGATCGAGATTGAGTGAGCCGATGCCGTAGACGTCGATCACGGTTTCCTTGTCTCTCTCGCCTTTCTGTACGCGAAGCCCACGCACCATACGGCAAGACCGAGAAGGGCGAGAAAGAAGAGAGCCGAGCCGAGGACGACCAACAGGCGGAACAGAAGACCGAGGACGAAGAGGACGACCAGGAGGGCGACGCCTGCAAAAAAGGCCGCCGCGATGAGGAACGCGCCGGCGACAAAATCCTTCAGCACGTGCGCCATCATCTGTTCCCCAGCAGGTGCTTTTCGAGGCTCACCGCGGCCAGGGCGCCGTCTCCCACCGCGGTCGATATCTGCCGGAGCGATTTCTTGCGCACGTCCCCAGCGGCATAGATCCCCGGCGTCTTTGTCGCGAGGTTCTCATCGGTCGCTATGAAACCGGCCTCGTCCCTGTCCACAAGGTCGCCCAGCAGACCGGTATCGGGCCGCGACCCCACATAGAAAAAGACCCCGCTCACCTTGAGCTCGGACTCGTCGCCGGTCTTTGTATCGAGAAGGGTCATCGACTCGACTAAGTTGAGGCCGTTTACGCTCACGGGGACCCTGCTCAGCAGGAACTCAATCTTGCCGTGCCGGGCCGCCAGGTCCTGCAATATCAACTGCGCCCTGAGCCGATCGCGCCGGTGGACCACGTAGACTTTGCCGACGACGTTCGCGAGCGACAAGGCCTCGCCAAGGGCGGCGTCCCCGCCGCCGACGACGGCCACCTCGAGGTCCTTGAAGAACATTGCGTCGCACGCGGCGCAGTAGGAGACGCCCCTTCCCACGAGCGCTTCCTCGCCCGGTATGCCCAGCTTGACAGGCTCTGTCCCCATTGCGGCGATGACTCCGGCCGACCGGTGCGATTCCCCATCGACCGCGGTCTCGAAGAGTCCGTCCGCCAATGCGACGAGTCTCGCATGGGAGAACTCCTTGACGACGAGTCCCAGCTTGCGCGCCTGCTCCGCCATCCTGCTCATCAACTCGCTTCCCGATATGCCGTCTGGAAACCCCGGATAATTCTCGATGCGCTCCGTATTGAGGGCCGCGCCGCCGACCATCTGTTTTTCGAGCAGCATCGTCCTGATCCCGGCCCTCATGAGATAGATGCCGGCGGTGAGGCCGGCCGGCCCCCCGCCGATAATCACCGCTCCATAAGAATCGCTCATGGCTCACTTCCGCTCACGGAAAGAAGAAACATAGCTTAACACGTAAGGGACGGCAATGACAGCCCCTTCAATATCCCGCGAACAGATGATATTGTAAGATAAAACAGTTAAACGCGTCAATTAAGTTGGGAACACTCACTTAGTCCTCGTTGCTGCGCCGAGTCTCGACAGTTCCGCGACGATAAGGTTGTACTGCCAAAGAAAGTAATGCCGCGAGCGAGCAGGTTCGGGAGATAACCAGACCCAGCAAAACAAGAGGAAAGCAACGAGCTATTTCACTTTGACGCGGCGAGGGAAGTTCAATTCAAGGCAAAAGTGTGGTTGTCGTATTATCTTTCAATCAATAAGAATGTTCTGGTCGTAACTACAATCTGTAAACCCAAAATCATTATTCGTGATAAGCATGTCTCGATGCTTGCCGGTTCATGAAACCAAGTCATTATAGGTGCGCCGGAAAATTCAGGGTCATACGGGAGTTCTATGTGGTACGGCGCTCGAAACAGCAAAGAGCGATTGGAGAATAGCGCTCCCTTCGATCGGTCTTCGCCGTGCCGCTTTTGTCGCGCTCACGCAAAAGTCCCGCCGTCTATGACGAGGGTACGGCCTACGACAAAAGAGGAGCCATCGAACTGCGCGCTCGGCCCCGGGGCTTCACCGCCTTTCTTCACCCGCCCAGATAGGCCCTTCTGACGATATCGCTCGATTTCATCGTCTCGATGTCGCCTTGAAGGACGACCCTTCCTACCTGGAAGGCGCATGCGGCGTGGGCGACGCCTAAGGCGAGGTGGACGTTCTGCTCGACCAAAAGAACGCTCACGCCCCGTTTGTTGATGTCCTTGATTACCTCTCCGAGTTGTTCGATGACGATGGGGGCAAGACCCAATGAAGGCTCGTCCATGCAGAGGAGGGTCGGCTTCGCCATCATGCCCCGGCCGATGGCGAGCATCTGCTGCTCGCCCCCGCTCAGGGTCCCTGCCTTCTGGCTCACCCTTTCGCGCAAGCGCGGGAAGAGATGATAGACATCCTCAAGGTCGCGGGCGATGCCGTCGGCGTCCTTCCGCAGGCTCGCTCCCAGCTTCAGATTGGAGAGGACGCTCAGGTACGGGAAGAGCTGCCTGCCTTCGGGGACGACGACTACGCCCTGTCTGACGATGTCCGTAGTGGGCATGCCGTCGATCCTCTTCCCTTTGAAGAATATCTCGCCCGAGCTCAACGGCGCGAGCCCTACGAGGGCCTTCAGGACGGTGCTCTTGCCCGAGCCGTTGGCGCCGATCACGCTCACTACCGAGCCCTCCGGGACAGAAAAGGAGACGTCCTCTATGGCCATCGATTTTCCATAGTGCACCGTGATGTTCTTCATCTCAAGCAGCATGTTCACCGCCGAAGTAGGCCCGGATCACCTGCTCGTCTTCCCTGACTTCTTTGGGCGAGCCTTCGCAAATCTTCTGGCCGAAGTTTATGACGACGACGCGCTCGCACAAATCGAGGATTTGCATGTTGTGCTCCACGATGAGGAAGGTGGCGCCTGAGGCGCGGGTCTTTCTTATAGAGTTCAGGGTGAAGTCGATTTCGGAGGGGTTCATGCCCCCCAGAGGCTCGTCGAGGAGGAGGAGCTTACGGCCTCGTCGCCAGCGCCCGGGCCACGCCGAGCATCTTCTGATACCCGTGGGGCAGGTTCTTCGCGAGCTCGTCCTTCGCCTGCTCCAGTCCGACCACCTTGAGGATCTCCAACGAGGCGTCCCGGATGTACGATTCGTTCTTCCTGTAAGTTCTCGTGTTGAAGTACGTTGCGAGAAGGCTCGATCTGGGTCTAAGGTGGAAGGAGGCGGACACGTTTTCCAGGACCGTGAAATCGGCAAAGAGGGGGTTCAGCTGGAACGTCCGCCCTATCCCGAGGGCGGCGACCTCGTGGGGCTTCTTGCCGGTGATGTCCTCCCCATCGTAAGCGACCCGGCCCGCAGTCGGTTTGAACACCCCGGTAATCAGGTTGAAGACCGTCGACTTGCCGGCGCCGTTCGGGCCGATGAGGCCGACGACCTCTCCTTCCTCCACGTGCATGTCGAAGAAAGAGACGGCGGTCAACCCGCCGAACTGTTTGGTGAGACCTTTAAGCTCGAGCAGCATTTTAGGATCTCCTTTCCCCTTTTCGCCCCGCGCCCGGTGCTGGGCGCCTCTGTAACTAACCCACCGCCTAAAAGGCGGTGGGTTAGTTACAGAAAAGATTACCGGTTCATCAAGTTTTCCCCGTATCGGAGAACATCGTATCGGTCTCGCCCTCCAAAAAGGGCCGCACGGTTGCACTGTCATAGACTATGTTCAGGTTGGCGATCCGCCCCTGGTCGTCGAGCTCACAGAGGTCAACGACGTCGAGCAGCGCGTGGGCGCCGCTTGCAAGAACCCAGTCGAAGCGAAACCAGAAGGCGATGAGCGGCCGACCTTCGGCGGTCTGGCCGCGCCCCAGGACGCCCAATAGCGTCCCCTTAGAATTGCCTGACTTGGCAAACATCTCTTTGTAGAATTCCGGGGCTGCGACCGAGCCGTACAGCGGCGAATGCACCACAGCCCCGGGCGCGAATAGCGCTAACAACCCGTCGAGATCGCCCGCATCGAGGGCCGCAACGTAAGCGTTTACTAACTCTTTGTCATTCATTATCCACCTCTCCATCCCATCTTTCGTGACTTGACGATATTGGTTGCTATCCTCTGCTTTCTCGCAGCCTCGTCAAGTATGCGGCGTGTTATGCCTGTATTGCCTATATGCTACGACCAATAGTCGCACCGTCCCTGATGGCGTTATGCATAAAGCCTGACTGCTTGCAGTCCCCGATCACATAGATTTCCTTGGCCTTTCCCTCGAAGGCCTTGCTGGAAGCCAAGTTTGCCATCAAGGGCAGGGCAGTCAATATGGAATCGGCCTCAATGGTCTCGATCTTCCCATCTTTTGTGGCAATTACCAGACCCTTGTCGGTGATCTCTTTGTACTTCACGCCTGGCATCATAACCACGCCTTTTTGTTTAAACCAGGTGAAGGTGCGGAATGGGTCTTCTGCCAGGAGTCCATCCCCCAGCTTCTCGGCCTCCTCGACAATCGTCACCTGTTTGCCTCTCTTTACGAGAAACTCCGCAAGTTGACAGCCCACGATCGACCCACCCATCACAACAACCCTTTTTCCCACTGGCATCCACAGTTTCGACATCTGCTCGAGAGACTTCGGTCCTAGAAATCTCATAGCGGTCTTGAGCATGCCGTGCAGCTTGGAATTATCTACCACCTTTGCCGAGTCGATGCCAGGAATAGCAGGTATGTTTGCGACTCCGCCAACGCCTAAAACGATTACATCTGGTTTCTCACGAGCTATTGCAGCCGAGTCGACCTCTTTGCCTAATTTAATTGTCACCCCCGTCTTACTCAACTGGGTTTTGAAGTACTCGATCTGGTCGAGGATATAGCCGCTTTCAAAATCTTTGACTACGGCTGCCAAGAGCATTAAGCCGCCCAGCTGGCGCTCTTTTTCGTAAAGAACGACTTCGTGCCCTTTCATCGCAGCATCTTTCGCCGCCTCCATTCCCGCAGGTCCGCCGCCAGCAATCAACACTTTCTTCTTCTTTGCAGCGGGCTTTATCGCGAGCTCTTTCTCCCTGCCCAGAGAAGGATTCATCCGGCATTCCACGGGCTTGCCCTCGTACGACCGCGAGTGCATGCAATAGAGACATGCGGCGCATGGGACGATATCCTCGAGTCTTCCCTCAGCTATTTTATTGGGATATTCTGGATCCGCAAGGAGGCGCCTGGTCATGCCTATAAAGTCCAGTTTGCCCTCCCTTAATAACTCCTCGCCCAGCTCTGCATCTAGCCTGCCGGCGAGGAAGACTGGGACCGTTGCTATCGCTTTTAATTCTGCGGCTAGGGGAAGGGAGAATCCGCGCCCCTTGCGGCTCCAGTCGAACTCCTTTCTCATGAGGGCCTTAGGAAGCTCAGGGTGCATTAGCTTGTCGGCCTGCAAGAAGTTGATGCCGAATGACCCGTATCCGGCCATCCTTGGCTGGAGAGCGTCCGATCCGGCTTCCTGCAGAATCTGCCCAAATCTCCTGCCTTCTTCTAGAGTCGTACCGTTATCCACCCCAAGTTCTATAACATTAAAAAGGGTAGTCACGGCATAGTCGCTCCCGCAGCGTTTTTTGACCTCCCGCACGATGTCGCACATGAATCTTGCTCTATTCTCCAGACTGTCGCAGCCATACGCGTCGTGGCGTCTGTTCCACACACGTGAACAAAAACAGTTGATGAGATGATGGTGGGAGCCGTTGATCTCCACGCCGTCGAAGCCTGCCTTTTGACCGCGCACCGCTGCCTTGGCGAAGCTGTCGATGACCTCTTCGATGTCGGCCAAGCTCATTTCTCTTGGCACAACTGGATTCTCCGGCACGAGTTCACCAATTTCGCGAAACTCCTCCGGCGTGTACGTGGAGGGCCCTATCCGGTCGCCCAAGTTTTCGGGCGCCTCATTCGGCGCATACCAAGGCCCGGAGTGGAAGATCTGGAGGAATATCGGGCAGCCGTACTTGTGAACGGCCTTCGTCACCTCGCTAAAGCCCGCAATGAACCTATCGTCGTCTATCCGGGCTTCAGTACCCGTCGGCCAGCGCGCTCCCCGGGGATGCTCAACGGCCGTAAATTCGTTGATAATCAACCCCACGCCGCCCTTGGCGAGTGCTTCATAGTACCCTTTGATTCTCTCGCCCTGGATGCCGCCAGACTCCGCCATGCCTGTACCCGACGCAGTCTTTATGATTCTGTTCTTCGTACGTACCCGTCCTATGTTGCCGGGCTCGAGCAACTTCACAAATTTCGTTCTGTCTGCCATTGCTTTGCCTCCTCTAAGAAGTCTGCGCATTGCAAGAAAAATTCTTACTCATGAGCCAATCCTTTTGTTAGCTATTCAGGATGCCGGTCAATCCCGGCCGACACGCTCCACGCTGCGTTCTTACGGAACAACGATTTCAATCAGCAGGTAAAGCTGAATATCCTGCCGCAACCACCTTTCCATCTTTCAGCG